>CBRAFO010000052.1:0-25519 GCA_967755175.1 uncultured Opitutaceae bacterium
AGCGACGTGACCGGGGTTGGAGCAGCGTCCAAGCGTTGCCCGACGCTCCGCCACGGTTTTGGCGAAGCTCCCAGCCGCTATGCAACGCTCCTTCCGGCTCTTGGAGGAGTTTTCAGGACCGTCCCTTCACCCGTTTTGACTGAAAATCGCGAACCCCGGAGTGATGACGCACAGCACAGGGCGGGACAATTTTAGGAAACTGGGTCAGTTTCTCACGCTCGTTGACATTAACCAAAAGCCATAAAAATCGGCATGTCATGTTCAGTCCTTCGCCACCGGAATCCGCAGGACGGTCACCGAGTTGACGGGGAAGGTCCGTGGATCTGCGGACCCGAGACGTGGATGGTCTCTTGCTTCGGAGAAACCTTGGTCGGCTCGAGGAACGTGTTTTCGTCACGTGAGGGCGAGCGCGTGCGCATCGCCAACGGGCGAAGCTATTTCCGCCGTATGAGCCAGCGGCCGTGCCCATTGCCCTCTCCTTGCACCCGACAGCTCGTCCGCCACAAAAAATCGAGGCCCGGAGCTGTGTGCTCCGGGCCTCGACCCAAACGAATATTAGATACTAACAATACACCCAGCAGTTGCGATAAGTATCCACCCTGAGGAAGGGACAAGCTATTAACGCCCATCCGTGTCCTTATAGAAAGATGCTTAATGGCATGAATGACTAATCGTTGCCGCGTAATTCAGTCCTTCGCCACCGGAATCCGCAGGACGGTGACCGAGCTGGCGGGGAAGGTCTGTTGGATCTGCGAGCCCGAGACGTGGATGATCTCTTGCTTCGGGGAAACCTTGGTTGGCTCAAGGAAGGTGTTTTCGTCATCGGGACTGCTGGACGTGAGGACGAGGGCGCGCGCGTCGCCGACGGGCGAAGCCACGCCTTTCAGATCGAGGACGGTCTCGACCGGCTCCTCCGAGGCGTTGACGACTTTGACGATGACTTCGCCGGTCTTTTGGACCGTGCCCGCGACGGCGTAGAGCGCGGCGGCCTTTTTCCGCACGACGTCGTGGATGAGTTTGCCGTCGAGCCAGCATTTCACGGACGAACCTTTCAGCTCGATGCGGATGTCATACCAGCGGCCGGTTTCGATGCTGCCGGGGACGCGTGCATCCGACAGGCCGTCGAACTCCAGGCCGTGGCCGCTGTTGGCCAAGCCGCCGAGATTCCAGCGCGCGCGGGCGCGTTCGTCGGACAGGCCGAACGCGATCATGAAACCCTCGGGGCCACTCAGCTTGCGCGCCTTCAACTCAAGCGTGTAATCGCTCCACGTGGGATCACCGACGACGATGCTGGCGTCGGCACCGCTCGAAGTCTGCCTGACCACGCCGTCCTCGACCTGCCATGCGCCGCTCACGCGTTTCCACGCGCTGACGTCTTTGGAGAAATCGCTTTGGAAAAGCGTCGCTCCATCCTTGGTGACTTTGACGTCCTTGAACTCGGCCTGGGTTTGCCAGGTGCCGAGGCCGATCATGCCCTGGATGGGAATGAGTTCACGTTCGGGCTGCTGGATTTGCAGCGGCAGGTTAACGTCGGGGCGGTTCGCGCCGAACATCGCCTGCACGTGATACGAGGGCGTGCCGAAGGCTTCCGAACGGGTGAAGTGGATCGCGTTGGGATTCCATGATTGCCAGGCCGGATCAAGGAGCAGTGGCGCGTAAGAGGCCATGCGCACGACGTCGGAGTTGCGCTCCAGCCCGGTCATGAACGCGGCCTCGGCGACTGCGGCGCGGAGGTTGCCCTTCCCGCAACCGCTGCGGGTGACGGCGTATTCGCCGAAGTAAATCTTAGGGCCGTTGCGGTCGTAATTGTCGTAGCGGGTGGAGTTGTTGCAGAAATTCTGGGGCGTGCCGTAGTCGTGCACGTCGATCATTTCGAGCGGGCGGTTCTTCGGCATGTTGGTTCCCCACACGCAGGAGATGAGCTGCATCTCGGGATACTTCGCCTTGATCGCATCGTGAAAGAGCGCGTAACGCTCATCGTAAACCGGGCCGCCATTTTCGTTGCCGATTTCCAGCATGCGCAGGTTGAAGGGCGCAGGGTGGCCGGCCTTCGCGCGCAAGGCGCCCCACTGGCTCGTCACGGGGCCGTTGGCGTATTCGATGGCATCAAGCGCGTCTTGCAGGTAGCGCGGATCAACCGGAACGGCCTCATGGTTGTTGGACTTGGCCTGCTCGGCGTGCGACATGCCGCAGTTCACGACAAAGAGCGGTTCCGCGCCGAGGTCCTCGCACATTTGCAGGTATTCGAACATGCCGAGACCTTCGGTCGAACGATAGCCCCAACGATGCCAGTGACCGGGGCGCTCCGCGATGTCGCCGATGCTTTCCTTCCAGCGAGCGGCGTCGGCCAGCGTATCGCCCTCGACGAAGCAGCCGCCGGGGAAACGCATGAAGCCGGGCTTCATCGCAGCGATCATTTCCATGAGGTCCGCGCGCAGGCCGTTCGGGCGGCCTTTCCACGTGTCGCGCGGGAAAAGCGAAACCATGTCGAGGCGAACCACGCCGGCTTGCTTCGTGGAAATGACCAGACGCCCGCGGGTGCTGGACGCGTTGGCCTTCAGAGAGAGCGTGAACTTCTTCCAATCCGCGCCCAAGCCGCTGACGCCGCCCTTGGCAAGCACCACGCCGTCGTGGGTTTCGAGGGTCACGTCGAGCGGAGCGCCCTCTGCGGACGAGGCATAGAGCGAAAGGTCGTATTCCTTTCCTGCTACGATGTTGAGTCCGGTGGAGGACTCCGCGACCGACTTATCCCATTTGGCGCGCCATTGTGCCCACGTGTCACGCGGGCGCTTTGGGACTCCCTGGATGCCGTAGTTCGCCACGCCGGCACGCTCGCCCGGCGTGGTGACTTCCAGCTTGAGGCACGTGGGGTTTACCCCGTTGAGCGGCTTCGACTGGTCGAGTGACATCGCAGCCTCAGCGCCGCCGTCTTTCACCAGCGACCACGAGACGGGGAAGTCGGCGTCTTCGAACGAACGGTTCTGGATCATCTCCGCGTAGATGCCGCCGTCACCCGCGCGGTTGATCTCCTCGAAGAACGCACCGTAGAGCGTCGGGCTAACGGTGATGCCGGGGCTACCGGCATTGATGGTGATGCGCGCGGGCTCGGCGGAGGCCACGTGGGCAATCGCCGCGAGCGCGAACGAAACGGAATAAAGACGCTTAAAACTGGTTTTCATGGGGATCTGCTTTGGCTCTCAGAAGCGCGGTCTCGGTCTTCTGCTGAGGTCTTATGAATTGGATTTGGGCGATGGCGCCCACGACATTGAGGTTAACGCCGCCCTAAGGCGCCCCGGCATCCAAAGGACACCGGGGCACACGCAGCACATCGCTTATTTCGCCTTCAGCTTGAGGACGACGATCGCGTTGGCGGGAATCACGTAGCTGAACGCAGGCTTGATCCCACTCACTTTCGAGCGCTGGGGAACGACCTTCATCGGTTCCTCAACGCTGTTGGTGTCGTCGGGCTTTGCCGCCAACGTGAGGGCCGTCGCCTCGGAAGCGATCGAAGCGAGCCCGCGCAGCTCGATGTTCACTGGTTGCTCCACGGCTTGTGGATTCACCAGCTTGAGGAAGATTTCGCCCGTTTTGTTGTCGCGGGTGGCGGACACTTGCACGGGGGAATCGGTCTTCGTGAGCGGGAGGATCTGGTCGCCGAGGTTGCCGCTGAACATGACGAAGGCGTGATAGCTGGGCGACCCGTAGGCGCGTAGCGCATCGTAGCCGATCATGTTGGGACGCCATTGCCAGGCACCCGGGTTCACGTTGGCAAACAACGGCGCGTAGCAGTGCATGACGATGATGTCGGAATTGCGCTCCATGGCGGCCATGCAGGCGGCGTCACCGATGGCGGCTTTCATGGTCGGTATCGGCGGTTGGCCGAGGGCTTCCTTGCTCCAGGGCTTGATCCGGGCGTCTTCGTGGGCAGCCCATTCGCCGATCATCACCTTCGGGCCTTTGCGATCAAACCGCGTGTCAAACTCGGTGATCTTTTTGAGGAATTCATCGGTCGAGCGGTAGAAGTGAATGTCCATCAAGTCGGGCGTCCGGCTGCTGAGCAGTCCCTTCACCGGATGGTCGCTCACGCCGATGCTCGAAATGCATTGGAGCTCGGGATGCTTCGTCTTGATCGCATCAAAGAACTGGGCGAAGCGATCATCGTAGCTGCCGGAGCGATCGAAGAAGTCTTCGTTGCCAATTTCAACGTAACGCAACTTGAACGGCTTGGGATGGCCGTCCTTGGCGCGTTGAGCGCCCCACTTGGTCGTCACCGGACCGGAGACATATTCGATTTCATCGAGTGCTTCCTGAACAAACGGAGCCAGCGCGTCGCCTGCTTTGACGGCCGGATCTTTGAATGAGTAGCCGGCATAAAGCCCGAGCACGGGCTCGGTGCCCATGTCCTCGCACCAGAGAAGGAATTCCATCAAACCCATGCCGTCGGAGGAACGGTATTTCCAAGTCCCCGGTTTCCCCGCGCGCTCGCTGATGGGGCCGATGGTCTTTCTCCAATCAAAACGAGTCTCGATGGTGTCCCCTTCCATATAGTTACCCCCGGGGAAACGCAGGAATCGCGGCTTCATATCCACGAGCATCTGCATGAGATCCTTGCGCAGGCCGTTGGGGCGATCCTTCCACGTGGGAGGAAACAGGGAAACCAAGCTGAACCACACCGTTCCGGGCCGATCCACGGCGAGCACGTAACGAGCCTTGACCGGGGCGGGCAGTTTCCCGGTTTTAAGCGAAACGGTGTATTGAGCCCACGTCGGGCCGACACCCTTCACCTCGCCCTTGGCGTAGATCGTCTTGCCGTCTTCGCTTTGAATCGAAACGACAATCTTTCCCGAGAAACCCGGGGCGGCCTTGGCATAAAACGAAGCGTTATACCGGGTCTTTGAAAACGCAGGAATCCCCCAATAGCCCTCGTTGGCGATGCCCGCCGGAGAGGTGTCGGAAGCGCTCGAAGCGCCGAGTCGCAAGCTGGCAGGCAGCGCGGAATTCACCGGCTCTTTGGTGTCCAACTCAATGGTGGCTGAGGCTCCGTCAGCCGTAACCACGCTCCAATGAACCGGCGCACTGGGATCATCGAGAAACGCGCGGTTGCGGATCAACTCGGCATAAAGGCCACCGTCATAGGAATGGTTGATCTCCTCCGTCATGAGCCCGTAGAGCAACGGACTCACCGTCCCGGAAGGCTTGCCCGCCTCGACGGTGATGGAGGGTTCCGTTGCCGCCGCGTGGGCACACGGAATTCCGATGCCGACGGCAAAGAAACAGAGAAGGGCTAAGGTTGAGGGTATTTTCATAGCTAGTGATGGAGCGGTTTCTTCCCGTTGGGGGCTCAGGCGATTGTCCGCACAGGTCGTCAGACTCCTTGCTCAAAATTGAGGACGGGCGAGTGCTGGCAAGATTGTAAAGCCGCCATCATCGCCAATGGTCATCGCTTACGGGTCGCCCCCCGCGTCCCCCACCCCACGCTTGGCGAGCGCGTGCCCCATGACCCGGCATGTATTTCCGCCCTATGGGCCAGCGGCCGTGCCCGCGGACGATGGTCACGGACATCAGGGTTTGATTCCCGCTAGGGGCGTCATCGGGGCTCCGGGCGTGGCGGTGTCCTCCGGGGAATCGGGACTAACACCGGCGGCGTTCACCGCGCTCACGACGTAGGAGTAGGTGGTGCCGGTGCGGACCGAGGTGTCCGTGTAACTGTTGGCGGTGATGTCCGAGGCGACCGTCACGTAAGGGCCGCCTCGGGTGGTGGCACGCTTGACCGTGTAGCGGGTGGCGCCAAAGGACGACTGCCAGCGCAGCGAAACGGAATTCTTGCCCGGCGCGGCCAGGAGGGTGGCGGGCGCGGCGGGGGGGACGGCCGGCGCGCCGCCGTTGCCGCCGGTGATCTGGACGTTGCTGAAGGTAGAGGTGTTCAGCGTGCCGTTGCTCACCGAGCAGACCATCAGGCCGACATACCACGTGGCCGGAGGATCATCGAGGCGGCCGACGTCGGTGGCTGCCCAGTTGGTGCCGTCGGGGGAGACGTAGCCGGTGACGATGTTCCCGATACGCTCGAGCTTCACCCAATACGAGGCACTCGGAGTTCCGAGGGCGTAGCTTTTATTGGCGTAGTTGCTGCCGCCATACGCGGCGAGGCCCTGGAGGTTTTGCTCGAAACGGATACTGGGAGTGACGGCCATCCAGGCCCGGGGAGCGCCCTCGTTGAGGCGCGTGCGGATCATCACGCCGGCTCTGGCGCCCGAGTGGGTGTTCTGCACTGACTCGACTTTCGCGATGATGGCGCAGTCGCCGGTAACCGCTTTGTAGGTGAAGTGGCAACTGTCGTTCGTGCTCCATGTTTGGCTGCCGCCGCCCTGCACCGTCCAGGTGCCGCCGGAGTAGGAGGCCTTGCCAGTGGGGGCGGCGTTCCCGATTTCGACGCTGCTGAATCCCGAGGTGATCGCGGTGGTGGCGGGGATCGTCAGCGGTGGCAGCGGCGTCGCCACGGAGCGGTCAACCTCCTTGATGAACATAAAGTTCCCCCCGCCGACCGGCATCGTCTGGCGTCTCAGTTCCGTGTAGGGATCCGAAAGGCCTTTGCGAACGGCATAGGCTCCGTGGATGAGGTGGGGCAGCTCCTTTCCACCGTCCCAGCCGCGATTGGTGACGTCGGCGATGTAGTAGGCATCGGTGGTTCCGAAGGGGAGAAACGGTGTGGGGGTGAGGCTGTTCACCCGTGCGAAATACTCGCCGGCCGTCAGGAGGCGGTTGTCGTAGTCGGAGTAGATGTCGATGCCCTGCTTCCACAGCGCCTCGGCGAGGAGGGCCAGTGAAAGAAGCTGCCCATGGGCGTGTCCTTGGTCGCGGAGAGAATCGCCGAGCATGCCGATGTCGTTGGAGCTGCGCAGACCGATGTGCGCGAGCGTTCGGACCTGATACACGACCGAATCGAGCGTGGCCTGGTCTTCATTGAAGATCGCCAGCAGCCCCTTGGCGCAGAGCGCCAGGGCGCCTTTGTTCGCGGCTCCAAACTGGCTTTCGCCAAATGGGTTCGTCGCGGGTATGAGCACGTCGTTGAAATATTTTTTCACCACGGCCGTGTCGGTCGCCGTCCAGCCCGGCCACGTGCCGCGCAGGATGTCCGCGCCGACGACGAACGTGGCGGCGTAGTCTCCCAGATCGAGCATCGACTCGCGGCCTCCAAACGAGGTGTGCGTTTTGGCCCACGCGAGCAGGATGTCGTGCGCCTTCTGCGCGCAGGCGTTGTCGCCAGTGAAATACCACATGCGCGAGAGATTCCAAATCGCGACCATGTCGTTGCGCCAGGGCCAGAGATTGAGGTGGGGGGCGCGCGATACCTCCTTGAATGGCCCGGCCATC
Organism: uncultured Opitutaceae bacterium; assembly: GCA_967755175.1. Taxonomy (GTDB): domain Bacteria; phylum Verrucomicrobiota; class Verrucomicrobiia; order Opitutales; family Opitutaceae; genus Rariglobus. The sequence goes on from CBRAFO010000052.1 coordinate 7,372, forward strand.
TTATACCCGGGCTTCGAGCGCCGATCGCCGGCAAGAGCCTCGAAGCCGCGCTTCCACGGCTCGCGATCAAGGTTGGCCTTGAGAGTTTTGAGGTCCTCGCGGCTAAAGAGCACGCCGGGAGAAGCGAATCGCGGTGTCGGGAATCCCGGTGTCGGGATTCCCGCAGCCCGCCTGGCGCTCGGAGGTGTCTGCCGCGAAGCGGTCAGGACCGCACTCGGTCGGGACGCGGGCATTGCCAGCTTCGCTTCAGCCCATGCGAGCAGATTCGTCGCATCGATGGGAATCTGCCCGGCGGCATAACCCACGCGCACGGTGACCGTTTCCGCCGTAAAACCCACGACCTGCGCCTTGGTTCCGATCGAAACTGTTACGGAGCCGACCACCTCACCCTGTTCCGAAATGGAAAGCGTCGCGGGCCGCTGCAGCACGACCTCCTTCGGCGCCTGCTCCTTGTGCGCGAGCAGCCAGGCAAGCGGATCCACCGGTGGCGGTGTCGGGATTACCTCAAGGGAGACCGAGGGCTCCGGTGTGGGCATCGGCTCCGGTTCCGGCTCCGGCATGGGCATGGGCACCGGATCTGGAGTGGGCTCGGGTTCGGGCTCGGGCTCAGAATCGGGGGTTGGCGTCGGCGATGGCGCCGGCTTCGCGAGCCCCTCCACGGCGTCGATCAGCCGCTGCCAGACCTGCTGCGGAGACTCGTTGAAATGAACCATCGCGTAGCCGAATCCCGCGCCGGCGAGGATGATCAGCGCCAGCAGGAATTTTCCGAAGCCCCCGCCTCCGCGACGCGACGGTTTCGACGGAGCGAGACGGCCCGGCATCCGGGGGCGCGGCTGGATCGGTGGCGACTTCGGCGAAGGGGGCGGAGCAGCCTTTCGCATCGGAACCCCGGGCGGAGACGGGACGGTAACCGCCTGCTGACAACTCGGACAATCCACGGCACGCCCCGACCAGAGGTCGGAAATTTCGAGGTTTTTGGAGCAATGTGGGCAGGCGAATTTCACCGGGGGGAGGGAAGTGGAATGGTTCAGGGCGCGACGCCGCCAGGAGCCGCAGTCAGAGCGGAGGTGGCAAACAGGAGCGGACTCTTTTAAAGCATGAAAGGTCAGTTCCGAGCGGGCTCGATGCGGACTTCGCCCGTTTTGACGTCGATCGTCCACGGTGCCGGCGGAGGCAGCCGGAGTTGGCCGCCGCCGATTTCGAGCGGCATCCAGAGATAGCGACTGTCCGCGTGATTCTTTGGGCGCCAGATATCGCCCATATAGATGACCGAGGTCTTCTTCGATCCGGTGACTTTCAGCAGATAGCTCGATTGCGAGCCGTAGGTATTCATCTCCGGCGGCGCGATCTGTTTGAACTCCGACCAAGGGCCTTCGAGGCGCTCCGCAGTGGCATAGAGATTCGGATTGGGGAACCAGCCGGTCATGTGTGAGGCGATCAGGTAATAGAGGCCCTCGTGTCGGACCAGAGAGCCGCCTTCGAGCGGCGACTTGATGAAGCAGACCGATTTTTCCACATCGAGGTAATCGGCGGAGAGCTTCGCGATGAAGAAGCCCTTCGTCGGACGACATTCAAAGATGAGATAGGCGGAACCGTCGTCGTCGATGAACTGACCGATGTCGCGGCTCTCTTTTCCGAGCGGCCGAAAGCTGCGCACGAACTTGTAGTTCCCGTCCATTTTGTCCGACACATAGACGCCGACGCGGGCGAGTTTGTAGAAAGAGTCGTCAAGATGGATATACATCACGAATTTGCCGGTCTTTTTATTGGAGAACACCTTGGGTCGCTCGAAGACGTAGGGCGTCTTGAGCTCGGGCTCCGGTGGTAACCCGCCAACGACTTTGTTGCGGAACTCCCAATGGATCAGATCCCGGGAAGCGTAGCAGGAGACGTAGCGCTCGTTCGGTTTGGTCATCGTCGTCTGGTTCTCCCGGTCCTCACCGAACCAATACCACGTGTCGCCCACCTGGATGACGCCGCCACCGTGCGCCTGGATGTGTTTGCCGCGGTTGTCCGGCCAGGTTTCGCCCGGCTGGATCAGCGCGGACGACGTGGGAAACGCGCCGACGGCAACACCCGGGACAGCCGAAACGAGAGGGGCGGCACCCAATAGAGAAATCAAAAGGAAGGCGGCCGCCCGTTGGACGGGAGCCGAAAACCATCCGGTTGCAGAAAATGAAAAACGCGGACTACGCGACAAGAGGGACCACATGGAGGCAGGAGGAAAAAAACGGGCTACAAAGAAAGGCGCTGGCGGGGCATCATGGAACGGAGCGTGGCACGGCCGTCGTCGGGCGCGAGGGCCACTTGACGCGGAGGGCGGCGAGTTCGCTCCGGGTGATGTTCAGGATGCCGCCGTGGCGCTTTTCGCCGGCGCCAAACGAATAGGCGTCGGACGGGAGCAGCTTGAAGCCGCTCGGGTCGTCGAAGTTCGTGATAACGACCGGGAAATATCCCCCCTTGCCGGGTTTATCGACGAGGAGGGCCCACTTCTGCTCCTGGTTGAACTGGAAGAGAGCCGGGCCCTCGACCTGTCGGCCGGTGTAGCCGAGGCGGGCAATGTCGCCGATGCGCTCCCAAGGGCCAGTGAGGGAATCAGCGCCTTCGAACGTGATCTGGGTATCGCGCGAGGCGCGATAATAGCGGTGCTTCTGCCCCTTCACCGCGATGATTTGCGTGTCGATGATATCGCCGGGGCCGTTGCGCTCGATGTAGAGCTCGGGCGGGGTGAAGGAGCGAAAGTCCTTGGTGCGGGCGAAATAGATGCGGGCCTCGGTCACGCCGTTGCGCGGGGACATCGTGGTCCAGTAAACGAAGTAGTCGCCCGCGCTCTCGTCGTAGATTGCCTCGGGGGCCCAGGCGCAGCCGGCTCCGGGGATCGCGCTCGCGACATCAACCATCCAGGGCGCGGACCAGTTCACGAGGTCAGTCGATTCCCAGATGACCAGAGAGGTGCTGCCGTGGGCGCGGGCAGCGCCCCACCCTTTGCCGTTGGCGATGCGAAGATCGGTGGCGAGCAGGGTGAACTTTTTCCCATCGGGCGAACGGACGATCGCAGGATCGCGCACGCCTTTGTCGCCGAGCGCGGAGATGAGGACGGGCTCGGAATTATTGAGGTCGGTCCAGTGGAGGCCGTCCTCGCTCACGGAAAAGTAGATCTGCTCGCCGCGCGCAGACTGGCCGGTGAAGTGGACTAATAAATACGCGCTTGCCGACTCGGACGGGGCGGCGGCGCGGCTGCTGCCGGTCGCGAAAACGAGAGCGGCGAAAGTCGCGCAAGCGGAGAGCAGGCGGATGCCGGAGGAAACGGGGGACATAGTCATGAGGAAGGGATTTATTGAACGGGAAGCACCAGGACAAAACCGCCGTTGGGTTTGAGCGTGGCGGTTAGCTTGCGGTCGGGCGTCAGCGTCACGGTTTCTCCCGTGAACGAGCCGCTTTCACCATCGGTGATGAGGCGGCCGCTGGTGGCGGAGGGGAGATCGCGCAGGTCGAGTGTGACGGTTTTCGCGACCGGCTCGCCGTTGATGCCGGCGATGAACCAGCGGCCGTCGCCCTTGCGCGCGATGACGACGAATTTGCCCGGGTAGCCGTCGATGAATTTAGTGTCATCCCACACGGAGGGCACTTGCTTCATGAAGTCCTTCACGTAGGCGGGCATCTTGGCCATGCCGGCGGGGATTTCCGCGTAGTGCTGGATGCCCGAGGTGAAGACGACCGAGAGGGCCAACTCGAACGCGCTGGTGGTGCGGCGCTTGATCTTGTTGTTGATGCGGTCGAGCGCGACCGGGGTGAAATCCATCGGGTCGAAAACATTCCGCGTGAAGGGCAACATGGCCGCGTGCGTCGGCTCCTGGTCGGCGACCTTTTGATTCATGGTGATGTATTCCATGCCCTTGATCGCCTCGGCGGTCATGAGGTGCGGGTAGGCGCGTTGCAGGCCGCGCGGGAGCGTCGTGCCGTGGAAGTTCATCAGCAGACCGAAGGGGGCGGAGTCCTCCAGGAGGTCGTGATAAAACGCGATGACCGGCCGGCCGTCGCCGCCGAAGAAGTCCACCTTGAGGCCCTTGATGCCCATGGCCTTGAGGCGGGAGAATTCCTGCACGCGGGCCTCGTGGGTGAGGAGCTTGTTCTTCGGCGTCTGGTGTGCGCCGTTCCAGTCGCCGTTGGAGTTATACCAAAGGAGAATACCGACGTGTTTGGTCTGCGCGTAGTCGGCGAGTTCCTTCATCTTATCGTAGCCGATTTGTTTATCCCAAAACGCGTCGATGAGGCAGTAGGCCCAGCCCATGTCGGCGGCGTAGTCGATGAACTGTTTCGAGGTGTCGTAGTTGGCGGAACTGTCGCCGAGGAGCGGCCAGCTCCAGGCCGCCTTGCCGGGGCGGACCACGCCGGCAGACAGGGTGATGGCCGGCTTGTCGGCGAGGTCGGTGCCGAGGTTGGATTCGGCGATGGTTTTGAGACTGCCGACGGCGATGAACCGCCACGGCGTGAGCCACGGGAGAGTCGATGCGGGGTTCACGGGCTCGCCGTGCATGGTTTCGCGGGCGTCGGGGAAGCCGATGCCGTAATCGCCGTCCGGAGACGCGTCGCCCAGATGCGTGGCGCAGGCGGTGCGCGCCAAGGTGCCTTCGGAGACAAGCAGCCACGTGTCGCCGGTGCGGAACAAAGCGGGGTAAACCCAGCCCTGTTTCAACGGTGACGGCGTGCCGACGGGAATCTCCTTCTGGTAAAACTCCTCGTAGGCGGGATTGGTCTTCACCCAGCCTGACTTGGCGGTTTGCATGGCCTGTAGCCACGCCTTCGTGTCGGCCGGAAAATGAAAGGAGCTGGCGTCGGCCGTGAGCGTGCGAATTTCGGCGGAGGTTTCGGGAAAGAAGTAGCGGAAGGCGACGCCGTCGTTGGACACCTGGAAGATGATGTCCATTTTTTTGCCGTCCTTGGTGGCGAGGTGATAAACCTGGCGATTGGCGCGGTAGTCGTTGAGGCGGCGTTTGGAGGTAAGGATTTCGTAGCGATCCACCACCGGCTCCGTCTGGGACGTGCCGAGCATCGTGAGGCCTTGGGAGAAGTCGGCATCGTCGCGCACGAGGCCGAGCCGCGATTCACGCAGCACGAGCTGACCGGTCTTGCTCACGGTGTAGCGAGGCGCGCCATCGGCGTTGAGCGTGAAGTCCGCCTCAAGCTTTCCGTCTGGGCTTTTAACCGCCGCGAGGAGACTCAGCGGGAGAACGGAGAGAAGAATGAAGGTGGATTTTAGCATTGAGGAGGGAAGGTCCATAGTGGGTTTGGCAGCCCTTGGCGGTTGGGTTGAGCAAGCTGAGAGCAGACGGATCAGGCGTGCCCCCGAGGTCAGGGGCACGCCGGCGGATCACCCGCGCATGGGTTGGGCCGATTTTAAGGCTTTAGGGATAAGCTGCCGACGTATCCGCCACTCAGGGAGAGGCGAAGGGTGAGCGTGCGCGCGTCACCGAGATCGCGGGTGGTTTCGACCACGGTCTCGGGCGCGGCAGGGTCGGCTCCGTCGGCGAACTCACGCAGTTGCCAGCCGCGGCCCTGAGCTCCGAGGGCCGCGAGCGGAACGTTTAGCGTGAGGGCGTCGTCGCCGTTCATCGCGGCAATAAACCAGCGCTTGCCGGAGCGGCGGGCAATGACGAGGTGTTTGCCGATTTCGGCGGAGAGGACGACGCTTTCGTCCCAGACCGTGGGGAGGTCGCGGAAGAACTCGACTCCGGGCTGGCCGCGATAGTTGGCGGGACTGTCGCAGAGAACGAGGAGCGGGCTGCGATAGACGACCGTCATGGCGAGCTGGCGGGCGCGGGTGCCTATCGACTGGGCGGGGAAGGTGGGCTTGAACCTGGACGGAGTGCGGTTGATGAAGGCGCCGGGGGTGTAGTCCATCGGGCCCAGCAGTCCGCGGGTGAAAGGCAGGATCAGGGAGTGGCGGGTATCGTTTTTATTGCCGCCGAGTTTGTTGTATTCGTTGCCGAGGACGCCTTCCTGGGTGACGAAATTCGGATAGGTGCGGGCGAGTCCGGTGGGTTTATAGGCGCCGTGGAAATCCACCATGAGGTGGTTGCGGGCGGCGGATTCGAGCACGCGAACGCACCACTGGACGGCTTCCTGGGAATCGCTGTTGATGAAGTCGATCTTCACGCCGGCCACGCCGAGCGATGCGAGGTAACCGAGGGTTTTATCAATGCCGGCAGTCTGGAGATCGAGGGAGTGTCCCCAGACGAAGAGCCGCACGTTTTTGGCGCGGGCGTAAGTGACCAAGCCGGGCAGATCGATGTCGGGGGTGCATTTCGTGAAGTCGCCGGAGGGATTGTTGGGACGCGAAAAGACGTTCTTCCGCTCATTGCTCATGTTCTGATACCAAAACCAGTCCACGATCTGGTAGGGCCAACCCATCTCGGAGGCGAAGTCGATGTATTCGCGATGGGAGCGGTTATCGCCGCGGGCCTGGAGGCCGGTGTATTTGGGCTGGGAGGAGTTAACGCCGGTCCACCACGCGTCCCACGCGCTGACGCCGGGTTTGACCCAGGTGGAGTCGGCGATGCGGGAGGGCGTGGCGAGGGTGGCGACGAGGTCGTTGGTGACAAGGTCCGCGGCGGTGCGGCCGACCATGAGGACGCGCCAAGGGCTGACCATCGGAACGCGGCCGACGACGGCGCCGCGTTTGTCTTGGCGCGGAGCGAGCTCGGCGCGCACAGCGGTTTCACCGGTGCCGGTGAGAAAGAGGCCGGCCCAGTCGAGGAGGTCGGACTCGGCCACGGCGACGTAGGCGGCGGGCGTTTCGACGAGGAGCGGAAGCACGGAGCGGAAGGGTTGTCCGGCGTTGCGCTTGTCGGGCGATTGTTGGGGGATGCCGGAGAGCTTGCTTTCGCGGTAAGTGTTTTCGGCGCACGCCGATTCGTCGCCCGGCCACGCGCGGTGGTCGGCGGGGAAACGGAATTCGGTGAGTTCGCGGTTGAGAGTGAATTCGCCGAGGCCGGACGTTTCGGGCAGGTCGTAGCGGAAGGCGACGCCTTCGTCATAGGCGCGGGCGACGAGAGCGAACGTGCGTGTGGGGGAGCTGCCCTCCCTCAGGTTGATGCGAAGCTCGCGGAAGCGGTCGGGCACCGTGCGGCGTTGGCCGATTGGGTTGTCCCAAGTGACGTTGCGCGCCGCCGTTTGGGTGTCGGCGATTTTGGCGGCCGGCCCAAGGGTGGTGCCGTCGGCGAAGGCAAGGCCGAGGACGGAGTCCGCAAGGAGGGGCTTGCCATCGAGTTCGACGCGGTAGCGAAGGCCGACGTTATCGGAGACGACCAGCGTGACCTTGCCGTCGGGCGAGCTCACGCGCTGTTCGGCGGCGGACGCGAGAGATGCCAGCAGGGCGGTGGCGGTGAGGAGGACGGGGATGAGACGCATGGAAAAAAGGAAGAGGGTTGGGAGTGGATGAAGACCGCGGATTAAGGACGGGATGGCTCGCGGCGGAGACCGAGTAACCCGTCGCCCGGCCTTTGCCCGCGCCGTCGGCTGCCACCTCCAAGGGGATTAGTCAGAAGACGGTCCACTCGATGAGCGAGATGTCGGAGCCTTTTACGTCATCCGGGAAAACGAGGCGCAGGTAGCGCGCGGTCACCGGTTTTTCGCTCACGAGGGGCGAGCCGCTCACCGGCTGCTTCGAAAGATCCTCGACCACCTGCCACGTATTGCCGTCGGAGGAGGCCTCGATGGTGAAACGATAGGGCTTCCACGCATATTCCGGGCGGATGAGCTGGCGATGGATCGACTGCTTCGCGCCGAGGTCCAGTTGAATCCATGCGCCCTTGGCGTCGCCGGCGGCGGCCCAGCGGGTGACGTAGTTGTCGTCGAGCACGCAGGCCGCCGCGGTGAAGGCGTCGGCCTGGCTGGACGCGGTGATCTTCGCAGCGGAGGAAAGTTTCGCCAGCGACTCGGCGCGACCTTGCACGAATGACGGGCCTTGATTGGTGGGATTGATTTTCTCGATGCGACCGTCGGGCGTGAAGGTGATCGGATCGACACAGACCTGACGTCCGATGAACTTCCGGTTAAACGGCACGCTGTGCCGGTGGTAGAGAATGTAGTCGTGGCCGTCGCGGTTGAAGATGGTGTGATGGCCGGGGCTGACGATGTTGTTGGCCAGATCGCTGGTAAGAACCGGCGTGTTGGGGCCGTCAACGAAGGGGCCAAAGGGAGTGTCGCCGACGGCATACTCGACCGCGTAGGTGGTCTCGGTGGTCTTGCCGGTCGAGTTCATCAGGAAATAGCGGCCGTGGCGCTTAACCACGATCGGGCCCTCGAAATATCGGGCAGGGGTCACGTCGTGAACGTCGCCGTCAAAGGTGACCATGTCGGGCTTGAGTTTCACGGCCCAGCAACGGCCATTTACCCAGTTCAGACCGGAGCCCCAATAGAGGTAAGCCTGGCCGTCGTCGTCGATGAAAGCCTCGGCATCGATCATGTGGTAGCCGGGCTTTGCGTTGGAGGGGATCAGCGGACGGTTACCGAGGGCGTTGCGCCAAGGGCCGAGCGGGTGGTCGGCCACGCCGGCCCACACCTCGTTGCCCACCGAAACATACATGTAGAACTTACCGTCACGGCCGGTGACGACGGAGGGCGCCCAGACGGCCGCGCCCTTTGAGGTCCGACTGGTGCAGGCTTTTTTCGTGGGCCAGTTAAGGACGCGGTAGGTCCAATTTTTGAAGTCGGTGGACTCCCAGCACCCGAGGGTGTCGCCGCCCCAAGGATCAAGCGTAGCGTAGATGTAGATTTTACCGTCGTTCTGCACGACCGAGGGGTCGGCGTAGTAGCCGGGCAAGATGGAGTTCGCCAAGTGAGATGCCCTGCCGGGCATCGTCTCGGGCGCAGGCGTATCGGCAACAAGCCGGAGCGCCACGATGGCCAGCAAGGGAAGGAACAGACCGGGCAGTTTCATAGGTGAATTTGAACGATTGGAGAGGCCGTGATCAAGGAATGACGATGCGATAGAAGCGCTTGGGTTGCCCGGCCCCGCCGACATCGATGACCTGAAAGGTGCCGCCGGTGCCCGTGATGTTGTCCTGCACGACGGACCACGAGCCGGCTTGCAACGTGTCGGAGCGCTCCACGCGGTAGGTTTTCCCCGATACGGTCGGGAAACTTACGGTGATATTGCCGTCACTACCGATCGTGAGGCCCGTCACCTTCAATAGGCTGGCCGCGTTGGTCGGATCGGTGCCGGCGGCGAACTCCTGCGCGTTGGTCAGACCGTCGCCGTCGGGATCGGCGCTGTCGGCCGCGTTGCCGCTGTTGGCCGTGGTGCCGAAATACGTGGAGCGCCAACTCTCGACCGGAGTCATCGCGGTGACCGTGAGCGAAAGCGTGCCGCCGCTCGCGCTCAGCGTGCAGACGTAGCCCGAGGGCGTCGTGCCGAGGGTGAAGTTGTTGGCGCTAATGCCGGTGGCGCCCGTGATAAGCGGATACGTGCCCGAGCCAGCGAAGCTGCCGAGCGCGGTCAGGTTGATGGTCGTGCCGCTCGCGACAAACGCACCGCTCAGGGCGATCTTGTCGGAGGTCGCCGTGCCAGCGAGGTCCATGGCCAGCACCGCGTCGGTATTGAGCGTAAGCCCGCCGGAAAGCGTCAGCGTGCCCACGCCGCCGACACCGGGAGCGATGGCGCCGCCGCTGTTGACGGTGATTGCCATTGGCAGCGTGGCGATGCCTGCCAGCGCGCCTGCGCTGTTCACGGAGAGCGCGCCGGTGCCGGTCATGGAGCCGGTGAACGCGAGCGTGCCGCCGTTGATGGCGGTGGCGTCCGTGTAGGTGTTGGCGCCGGAAAGGACCAGGGTGCCGGCTCCGGTTTTGATGAGGCCGCCCGCGCCTGAAATCGCGCCGGCAAAGGTGGTGGTGGTCCCGTCGCCGACCGTGAGCGTGGCGCCGCCAAGGTAAACGTTGCTGCCGGCCACACCGGTGAGGGAGGCGAGTGTCTGCTGGTTGCCGTTGAGATCGAGCGCGGCGCCGGACTGACTGAGGTTAACCGGGGTGGCACTGGAGAGGACGGTGAAGGGGCCGCCGATACCGAGCCATTTGAAGTTGAGGTAGGTTTCCACCGCCTGGCGGTCGGAGGTGCCGAGGACGGTGTTATAGGCGAGGACTTCGGCGATGTCGCCGGAGTAGGCGCGGTTGCTGCCGGTGTAGTAGCTACCGAGCCCGGTGGAGGACCAGGCGGAGGCAGCGGAGTTCACGGCTTCCAAGATATGGGGCGTGGTGGCGGCAAAGCTGCCGACGGCGCTTGCGGCGACGGCGACACCGTTGATCCACATGCTTCCGCTGCCGTTTCGAACATAGTCGTTCGCGTTCCCGCTGCCGTATTGCCAGGCGTTCGTCGTGGTGGTGGAGAGGCGGATACCGAAATCGGCGCCGCTCTGGCCCCAAAGCCCGTTGAGAAATCCGCCATTTTGCCCCCATTGGCTGCTCGCAAACGTTTCGGCCGAGGGGCGGTTCACGATGAAGATCGATTGAGGGGTGGTCGAGGTGCCGAGCACGAGTTTGCTGCTGGTCCCGGCCCCGCTGAAATGGAGGACGTTCAGGCCGTTGATGCCGCTCGCGCCGGTGAGCACGGTCGGGCCGTTGGTGGTGCCGCCGGAGGTGAAGTGACGCGCATTGCCGCTGAGGTCTTTAAAGGTGTCCACGTTCACACCGTTGGCGTTCATCGTGTAGCCGGCGGCGGTGTCGGCGGAGAGTTGGTAGAGGAGGCCCGCGGTGATGGGGGCCGGCTTGCCCTGGAGCTTGAGGGTGCCGCCGGAGATGACCGTGGCGCCCGTGTAGGTCTCGGCGACGGCGAGGGTGAGGGTGCCTGCCCCGAGTTTGGTGAGCGCACCGGTTCCGGAAAGGACGTTGGTGAGGGTGACGTTGTCGGAACGGTTCCAGACGAGGCTGGCGTTGTTGGTAACGCTGCCCGCGCCAAGGCTGCCGGTGGTGCCGCCATTGCCGATTTGCAAGGTGCCCGCGCTCACGGTGGTGGGGCCGGCGTAGGTGTTGGCGCCGGTGAGCGTCGTGGTGCCACCGCCGGTTTGCTGGAGGCCGCCGGCGCCGGCGATCACGTTGGCGATGGTCACGGCATCGCTGCGGTTGAAGGCGATCGAGGCGCCGTTGTTGACCGTGACGCCGCCGGTGCCGAGCGAACCGGTCGTGGTGCCGGCACCGACTTGGAGGACGCCGTTTTTAACGAGGACGGCGCCGGAGAACGTGTTGTTGGTCGCGAGGGTCAGGGTGCCAGTGCCGTCTTTCGTCAGGGACATGGTGCCGCCGAGGCCGCCCGTGCCGCCAAAGGTGTAGGCCTGGCTCGCGTTGACGGTGACCGAGGCGGGAGACAACGCGCCGGTGAGCGCGATGACGGGGGCGTTGGAGCCGGTGTCGTCAAAGTAAACAGGCGTGTTCTGAACAAAGGAGACGCTGGAGGTCGTGCCGCCGCTGGCGAAGCGCTGGAACTGGGGCGCGCCGCCCGTGCTCCATTCGTTGGTAGCGCCGTCGCCTTTCCACGTGGGGACGACGCCGAGGGCCTGCAAGCCGGTGAACCAGGCGTCGCCCATGAGGGTGTAGCCGGCGGAATTCGGATGGATACCGTCCGGGCTGGGGGTAAACAGCGTGGTGTTGTTGGTGCCGTCGCTGTTGCGGAAGAGCGGGTTCATATCGACGACCCGATATTTGGGGAACGACGGGATCTCCGTGTTCACCAGCCAGCTGTTGAAATTCGTGACCTGCTGGCCGGTCACAACGAGGTTGGCGTCTCCGTATTTATTCCAAGGCACGACGGTTCCCACGATGACCACGGTGTTGGGCCGGTTGGTATTAAACCACGACAGGATGTTGTGCAGGGTCGTCTCCATCGCGGCGAGATCCGTGCCGTTGGAGTAATCGGCGTCATTGGTGCCGGCCATCAGCAGGACGATGTCGGGGAAGGCGGCGGGGCGGTTGAGCGCGCCGCCGGAGACATCGGTGGTCGGGTTGCCGCCGGTGAGCCAGAATCCGCCATTGTTGGCGGTGGTGTGTTTGGTGCCGTTCGCCGCGAGGTTGGAATAGATGTCGGCGAGGGTGTAGCTGCCATAACCGTTATGGTTCAGGTAACCCGCCGGCAGGCTGGGCAGCCCGGTGGTGGGGCCGTTGTTGTTCGTATTGATGCCGTCGTAGGCGAAGCTGACTCCGTTCGCGATCAGGCTGTTGTAAAGTGGGCCGCGATAGCCGGGGCCATTCTGTCCGGTGCCGCCGCCCGCCGTGATCGAGTCGCCGATGGGCATGATGCTGATGGGCGCGGCAAAAGCGGACTCCTCCGCCAGCAGGAGTCCGCAGGCGAGCAGAGAGAGGGAGGTTTTAAATTTCATGGAACGCGGTGGTCGGGGGAGTGAGAGGTCAGAGCGGCGTCTTCAGGGGACGAGATCACCCCGGCATTCCGCCGTAGGGTCGCCCCTTGTGGGCGGACCGGTTTGGGAGCGGGTTGGGCGTGCGTCCGGTGAAACGGGGTCCGCCCGCAAGGGGCGACCCTACGGAATGACGAGGTGATGCGTGAAGCCGCGGACTGGCGGAGGTGGTCTATGGTGCGGTGGTGGTGGTTGGTGCCGTTGGACTTAGTTACGAGTGTTTAAACCTGAGCCTTGGATTCCTTGGGTTTCGGCCAAGGTCTGGGCTTCGGGATCTCCGCGCAGGACGGAGGCGCGCAGATGGAGGCGCGACGACGCGGTGCGCAACGAGGCCCAGCACGCAGGCGAGCACGACTCCGAGGGCAACGTGGTGGGCGGGACACGCATGTTTGGAAAAAAAGAGAGCCGCCCCGCGCTCCGTTGATCGGAGCGCGGGGCGGCGGGGGTTAGTTACGAGTTACGGAGCAATGGAGATCCGCCACAGCTGGTTATCAGCGCCGCTGTAGGGCCATTGTAGGACGTTGGCGCCGTCGGCGGTGCTGCCGCCGTTCACGTCAACGGCCTTGCCGCTATTCACGTTCAGGAACTTGTAGTTTCCGTCGCCTGCCGGTGTGATGGTCCACTTCTGGCCATTGCCGTTGTTCGATGACCAGATTTGGACGTTCGCAGCATTGGCGGTGGAGGCGCCCGCGACTTCGAGCAACTTGCCGCTGCCAACACCCACGGCCTGATATTGGCCGTTGCCCAAGCTTGTGACCGTCCACTTCTGGTTGTTGCCGCCGTTCCAGCTCCACTGATCGACATTCGTGCCATCGGTGATGCCGTTGTTATAGACGTCGAGGACCTTGTTGCTCTTCTTGTTGACGATGCGGTAGGTTCCGTCTTGGAGCGTGCGTCCGCTGTCGCCCCACAGTCCCAGTTCGGAGATCCCCAGCGCGCCGCCGTTGCCGGCGGTGACATTGACCTGGTAGTAGCGGTAGCCGGTCGTGTTGCCGATGTCGTAGATTTTCTGCTTATACGGATCGGAGAAGGCCTGGCCGCTCTGCGTGTCGAGCGTTGTCCAGGTCGAACCGTCGTTCGAGCCTTGAAATTGCCAGGCCGTCGGTTCGCGACCAACCGTGTCGGCGCTGTTCACCGTGTAGCGCTTGATGACCGGTGCGTTGCCCGAGCCGAAGTCGTAGCGGAGCCAGCCGGTGGGGCTGGGGTGGGTGTTGCCGTTATACCATCTTGTCCAGGGGTCGTTGTCGAAGGCTTGGGCGGGTCCATCCCATCCGGAGCCGCCATCGTTGGAGCTGGCCGTGCCATTGCCACTGAAGGCGAGGTTGACCAGCGGCGCAGTCAGCAGAGAGCCGTAGAACTGGGGCGAATTGCCACTGGTGCCGGCGGAGTTTGCCGCTTGAACGACATAGTAATAGGTCGTGCCTGCGACCGCCGTCGTATCCACATAACTCGTCGTGGCGGTGCCGAGATTGCTGGCGATGGCGGCATAGCCGCTGCCGGAGGTGGTGGAGCGGAGCAAGTTGTAGCTGGTGGCGCCAAAAGAAGGCACCCAGCGCACGGTAATGACTTTGCTGGAGCCGGAGGCAATTACAGCCGCCGGAGCCGCCGGAGTTGTCACCAAGCCACCACTTCCTCCGGTGAACGCCAGATTGGAATAGGTGCCTGTTGCGTTCATAGTTCCTCCAGTGCAGAGAAATAAGCCGAGATACACGGTGGATGGCAGACCATTGCCGTAGTAGGAGCTGGTATTGGGAGCCCAATTGGCACCATCCGGCGAAGTGTAAGTGTTAATGTGGTTGCCGATGCGCTCGATTTTAAGCCAGTAAGGCAAGGACACTTGGATACCAAGAGTTTGCGAACGGTGCGACCAGTTGCTTCCTCCCCAGTTGTCCGTCCAACCCGTCTGATAGGACTCAAAATTATAGCCACTATCTGATGAGTGAGGCGATAAGGAGACAATGGCAGTCTGCGATTTGGTGCTGACGAGATTGTCACGAATCATCAATCCCATCCTGCCAGCTGTATTTCCCGTATAGGTAAATGGGTTGGCCTTGGCAACCATGGCACAATCGCCCGTCATCGTTTGGTAAGCAAACTGACAGCTGTCAGAGGTGCCGCCCCAGACCCCCCAGCCAGATCCACTCAATGTCCACACACCGTTCGCGTAAGAAAGGCTGCCTCCTTGTCCTAATACCGATGATAAGGTCAACCCGCTCGATGCCACTGAAACCGCCGGACGAACGATGGCCGCCAGCGGGGTGGCGGTGGTGAAGTCCGCAGTCTTGGCAGAGGTCCCGAAATCAACTGGCTGGGACTGGAGTTTAAGGTCTATCCAGGGAGTGGGAAGGCCTTTGCGATTTTTATACGCATTTTGGATGGTGTAAAGAACGCCGCAACCGGCGGTGTAAGTTCCCACCCATTGATTGTTGACCCAATAGTTGTAATCAATTGAGCCAAAAGGAACAAAAGGATTATCGGTCGTGAGTGTGTTGCGGGCGTAGTATTCGCCGCAGGCAAGAATCCGGTTGTCCAATTCGGAATAGAGGTCGATCCCTTGCTTCCAGGCAACTTCAGCAATGAAGGCCATGCCCCCGAGGGAGCCAAAGGAGTGGCCTTGGTCACGGCCCGTCTCACCCAGTTCGCCCGTCGGCAGGGTATTGGGCAGGCCGGAGGCCGGGAGGTTGCGGAAATTGTCAATGACGTGGTTGAACTTGGCCGTGTCGTCGCAGAAAGCCGCAATGGCGATACCGGCCGCCATGTAGAGGTCCCCTTTGTTGGCGGGCCCAATGGTGTCAAATCCGGCAATGCAGGCAGGCCAGTAAAGAGTCTCGAAATAATTTGTCACCGTCGTCGTATCGGCGGCTGTCCAGCCGGGCCAGGTGCCGCGTAAAATGTCAGCGCCGCCGGTGTAAGCACTGGCATAGTCGCCGATGGAAAGATCCATTTCCTGACCGCCGAAGCTCGTCTGCGTGTTCGCCCAGGCGAGCAGGATGTCGTGCGATTTCTGGGCGTAGGCGGTGTTGCCGGTCATATACCACATAAGCGCCAGATTATACACGGCCTGCATGTCATGCTTCCATGGGTTGAGATTTACGTCAGGGGTGCGGGAGACCGTCGCAAACGGTCCCTCCATCGTGTAGGTGAGTTGGGATTGCGAACTGCCCGAGAGATTCGTGTAGCCGTCCTTCCAGGGGTTCTGATTCAGGCTGGCCTTGAGAGTAGCCAGATCATCAAGGCTGAGCGGAATGCCCGGATGGGTGTAGGCGCGGGCTTGGGGTTGTCCGAACGCTAGCAGGAGCAGGGACGCTCCGAGGGTAAGAACTGGTCTTATTGATTTCATGTTTCTTGTGGGGGGGGGAAGCAGGTCTGACGGAAAGGCTCTGACGGAAAGTCTTTAGGGGGTTGCCAGAATGTAGATTCCTTGGGGCGGCAAGTTGACGAAGCGGAACTTGTCAGGGGTGGTCGGCTGTCCGTTCAGGCGGATCTTGCCGGCGTTCACCCAGGCGACGTAGTCCTCCTCGGTGGCTTCGTTCAGCGAGAGTTGGCCGCGGCTGCCCGCTTGGAAGTCGATGTAGGAAGCAGCGCCACCACCTTGGCCAAAGGTGATCTGCTTGGAGTCGGTCTGCATGAAAACTCCGTCCCCCCGCCCCAACGTGAGGATGCCGACGCCGCGGCCGTTGAACGGTTGAAACGCGGTGCCGTGACGGCTGGCCACGACGAGGATTCCGCCGGTGAGGGTCACGCGGCCGCTGGCGCCGTCGTTCGCGATGATAAAACCGGGGAGTTCGGCCGTGCCGGGCGAGTTGATCATGAGGATGCCGCCGCTCATGTTCACGATTCCTTGGGTGCGGGGGAGCGGCCCGTTGCCGATGCGGAAATTGCGCTCGCCGGGTTCGGCATCGTCCTGACTGTTGAGGGTCAGTTTTCCGCCGGTGAGGGTGAGCGTGCTCGTCTGGTTGTTGTTTTGCCCGACGGCGAGGCAGACGCGCGCGGACACCAGGAGTTCGCCGCCGGTGATTTTTAGGTGACCGCCGTAGTATTTGAGGCTGCCGACTTTGAAATCCGCACCTTGGAAAACCGTCTTCCCATCCGTCTCGGAGTAAACGAGCGGGGCGTTATGTCCGTTGGCAATGAGCAGGTCACCGGCGTTGTCGGAGTTGGCCAACGGAGGTTTGCCCGTCCAGCTGGCCGGAGAGAGAAAATCCGGGCCGGCAGAGCCGTTCCACTCGAATGCCTGGCAGGCGGGGAGCGCGGCCAGTCCCACGAGAAGGGGGATGATGCCGAGGTGGATAGTGGGTAACGTTTTCATGGATGCCGGTGATTCGGTTAATTGAGGTCGGTCAGGGCATTCCTCGTAGAAGGAGACGCGTTATGACGCGTGAAAACCGACAGATCCCACTCGGCGTGCCAGCGGAGCACCGGACGGTTGTTTTCCCACTCGACCGGGAGCCAGATATGACGGCCGTCGATGGCGTTTTTCGGCCGCCAGCGGTCACCCATGTAAATAAACTCACCGGGATGACCGGGCACGGGCAGGACATAGGTGGACTGGGACTCAAACGTGGTGGCGTTTTCGAAGTCCGTGCCCCGGCACGGATTCCCCAACGCGGTCCAAGGTCCCCAAATCGAGTCGGCCATCGCGGAGCGTCCGGGATTGGGAAACCAGCCCGAGGTGCCGGAGGCGAACAGGTAGTATTTTCCGGCGCGTTTGAAGAGTGCGGGAGCCTCGTTGGAGGCATTGGGAAGGATACGCGTCCACTTGCCGGTGAAACCGCGATAGTCGTCCGTCAATTCGTGAAGGTGCAGTGTCTGGTTGTCCTCGGCGGAGGTCAGCAAGTAGCCCTTGCGGTCGTCATCCACGAAGAGCGTCATGTCGCGGGACATCTGGCCGCGCGCCAAATCGCGCCACACCATATCTCCGGCCACCACGGCTTCGTCCCATTTTCTCTTGTTCTTGAGCCGATTGGGATCGGGTGCAGCCCCCGGGGCGAAACCGAGCGGCAGGACGCCTTGGTTAGGGCGGAAGGAGCCCACATATTTGTAGGGGCCGGTCGCCTTGTCGCTGACGGCCAGAGCGGCGCGGGCCATCCCGTAGTTTCGGGGCTTGTCCAAGTGAAACCACATCACGAAGGTCTTGGTCTTCGCGTTGTAGATGACCTTGGGCCGCTCGATGATGCAGCCCTTCACGATCTCGCTCTTGGGGTCGTCCGACACGGTCAGCGCGATCCCGCCGTCCCGCCAATGAACCAGATCCCGGGAGCTGTAAACATGCACGCCCACTTGGGCGTAGTTGCCCGCGTCGCCTTCGACTTTGTGCTCGCCGAACCAGTAATAAACACCGTCGTGCAACAGGATACCGCCGCCGTGCGCGTTGATGGGGACTCCCTTGTCGTCCGGCCATAGTTCGCCAGGACGAAAGCCCCCCCTCCCCGCGTCAGCCGCGAAGGTGCTCGTCGCGGCAAACGCGAGGAGCATGAGCGTGAAGAGTAAGCGGGGGAATTTCATGATATCCATTATTGGGCACACCTGAGATTGGGACCGAAGCGGTAGGACTCGGGTTTGTCGGCGGAAAGCTGCTTGACCATGAACCTGTTGCCGATCGGCAGCGCCTCGGTCATCCACGACCGGGCGGGCTGCGCATACCAGAGGACGTTCGTGTCCGCGGACGAAGACTGACCGAACGCGAGAGAAGCGAGGCCGAGTGAAAACGTGAGAAGAAGGAACCGAAACATGGATGTTTACTTCTT
>CBRAFO010000053.1:0-25157 GCA_967755175.1 uncultured Opitutaceae bacterium
CGAGCACCTCGAAACGTCCGTCTTTAAAGCCCTGCAGCGCCTCAACGCGTTCGCGCTGGCTGCGGTCGGAGTGGATCACGCCGACAGTGTGCTTCTCCGCTTCCAAGCGGTGCGCAATGCGATCAGCGCCCATCTTGGTGCGAGTGAAAATGATGATACTCTTAAACTCGGTGCGGCGGAGCAGCTCGATCAGCAGATCGAACTTCTGCGGGGCCACCACGGGATAAAACGCATGCGACACCGTCTCGGCGGCCGAGCGGCGCTGGCCGATCTTGATCTCCACCGGCTCGTGCAATGCCCACGTAGACAACTGCGCCAACTCGGGCGGCATGGTCGCACTGAAGAACAGCGTCTGGCGGGCTTTCGGGCACCGCTGGATGATGCGTTTCACATCGGGCAGGAAGCCCATGTCGAGCATGCGATCCACTTCGTCGAGGACGAGGATTTCCACGCCTTCGAGGCTGGCGGTGCCTTGCTCAAGGTGGTCAAGCAAACGACCCGGCGTGGCTGCGATCACGTCAACACCGCGGGCGAGGTCGTCGCGTTGTTTGCCGTAGCCAACGCCGCCATACACCACGGTCACAGTGAGATCGGTGTATTTAGCGTATTTCTGAAACGCTTCCTCAACCTGAAGCGCGAGTTCGCGAGTCGGTTCGAGGACGAGGCAACGCGTTTTCCGCTGGTGCGCGCCGAGGCGGTTCATCAGTGGCAACGCGAAGGCGGCGGTTTTGCCCGTGCCCGTCTGGGCAGAACCAATCACATCCTTGCCGGCAAGAATCACCGGGATGGCCTGCGCCTGGATCGGCGTCGGCTCGGTGTAACCCATTTCGGCCACGGCGAAGGCAATAGCATCGCTCAGGCCGAGTTGGGTAAACGCGGTGTCCTGCTTGGGTATCTCGACAGGGGCAACCGGCTTGATCGGGGCGCGCGTAGGGCCGTCGAAGGACTGGTCGATGGCGGGACGTTCACGTTTTTCGGCGTGCTTGGGGCCATGATCCTGACGCGGTCCGGAACGTGGGCCGAAGTTGCGCGGACCGCCATCGCGGGACTCACGGGACGGACGGTCCTGACGCGGCTGCTGCGATTGGGACTGGGACTGCGAATGCGAACCGCCGCCACTGGGGCGAGACTGGGAAGGGCCGGGCTTGCCACCGCCGCCGGACTTCGGGGAGGGGCCGCGCTCGCGAGGAGCGTCGTTACGGGCAGGGCCGGATTTGGGTTTAACGTCGTAAACGGGGTGGCCGCCTTTGAGCACGGGCTGGGCCTTGGACGAAGGGGCGAACGTGTCGCGCAGCTTCGTAATGATCTTTCTTAACATGAATGAACGGGATTAGTCCCGCAGCGTCTGCGAAACGCCCCGCTTTGCAACCTTCGATGTCACTGCGACACGCGCTTCGCGCTTGGCTAAGGTTTTCGAGTTCGCACACTCCTGCGCTTCGGCTCCGGCCGCCTTCCATGCAAAACGAGATTCTTTGGCTGGTCCGTCTCTGTCTTGATCAAGGCCTCATCACCCTCACGCAGGCCACCACCGTCCGCTCCGCCCTCGGCGACTCCGCCGACCTGATGGACTTCGCCCAGCAGCTCATCGACGACGGATATATCGACGACCACTCCACGTTGGAACGGATCGCCGGCCTCGCCCTCACGAAAGCCAAAGCCGGGCCGCCCTCCGACAACCCGTTTTCACCTGCAGCCTCCGTCGCGGCGCAACCCGCCCCACCCGCATCGCCAGCAGCCCCGCCTCGGTCGGTCAGCGCCGGTGACTCCGCACCCGCTTTCGTAGCTACCTCAGCAACCTCAGGATCGGTATCCGCGGGCTCCGCTAAACTTCCCTCCATTCCGTGGGAAGCAATCGGGGCGATGGACGATGCCGCCGTCGCGGCCGCCATGCGCGGGCTGTTGCGCGACTGTGCCCGTTATGGAGCGAGTGACCTCCATCTTTCCGCCGGCGGACGCCCGTTCATCCGCACCCAGCGCGCTCTCAAATCCCTGTCCAACCACGTCCTCTCCGACACCGACGCGCGCCGGCTCAACGTTGCTCTGCTCGCCTCGCATCAGCGCAAGATCTTTGAGGAGTTGCGCGACTTCGATTACGCCTTGGCGCTCGACGCCAACAACCGTTACCGCGTCAACCTCATGGTCCACAAAGCCGGCGTCTCCGGCTGCTACCGCATGGTGCCCGCCGCCATTCCCCGGATCGACCAGCTCGGCCTGCGCAACGTCGAGGCGGTCCGCAAGCTCCTCAATTACCACAACGGCCTCATCCTCGTCACTGGCCCGGTCGGGTCCGGCAAGACGACCACCCTCGCCGCATTGGTCGCGGAGCTTAACACCACTCGCGAAGACCATATCATCACGGTCGAAGACCCCATCGAGGTCGTGCAACCCGCCCAAGGTTGCAACATCACCCAACGCGAAGTCGGCCCGCACACCGCCTCGTTCGCCTCCGCGTTGAAAGGCGCGCTCCGCGAAGATCCCGACGTCATCATCATCGGCGAGTTGCGCGACCTCGAAACCATCGAGATGGCCATCACCGCCAGCGAAACCGGACACTTGGTGATCGGCACCATGCACACCAGCGATGCCGCCACCACGCTCAACCGACTGCTCGATGTCTTCCCGCCCTCTCAGCAGGCGCAGATTCGCGCCAGCGTTGCGGAAAGTCTCCGCGGGATTCTTTGCCAACGTCTTCTGCCCACCACGGACGGCGGACTCGTCCTCGCGACCGAACTCCTCGTGGCCAACACCGCCGTTTCCGCCCTCATCCGCGACGGCAAAACTCAAGGCCTGCGCAACGTCATCGAGACCGGTCTGCGCGACGGCATGAGCCTCATGGAAAACGTCGTCTTCGAATTCTACCAAAAGGGCGCGATCTCCGCCGATACCGCGCGCCAAAACATCAGCAGCCGCATGCTGAAGGCGAAAATCAGTTGAGGGTTGAGAGCTGAGAGTTGAGTGACCGATCACTCCGCTCCTCTCGCACCCCGTGTCTCTGCACTCTCTCAACTCTCATCCGTCAACTCTCAACTCTTCTCATGGCCGCCATCGACAACCTCCTCCGCACCATGCTTGAGCGCGGCGGCTCCGACCTCCACCTCACCATCGGCCTCCCGCCCAAGTCCCGTATCTCCGGCGTGCTTGCGCCCATCAGCGAAACCCTGGTCACCGCCCAGGCCATGGAGGCCCTCCTCCAGGAAATCTGCCCGCCCCAACGCTGGAAGCAGTTCCTCGAAAAGAAGGACCTCGACCTCGCCCACGAGATTCCCGGCCTCGCCCGCTTCCGCGCCAACTTCCTCTACAATCACTGGGGCCAGGCCGCCGTCCTTCGCCAGATTCCCGCGAAGATCCTCTCCTTCGACACCCTCAAGCTCCCGCCCGCCCTCAAGAAACTCTGCAACCTCCAGGAAGGCCTCGTCGTCGTCACCGGACCCACCGGTAGTGGTAAATCCACGACACTGGCCGCGATGATCGACTACATCAACGAGAGCTCGGCGCGCCACATCATCACGATCGAAGACCCGATCGAGTTCGTGCATAAGGACAAACAATCCGTGATCGTTCACCGCGAAGTCGGCGACCACACCGGATCTTTCGGCGCCGCGCTCAAAGGCGCGATGCGTCACGACCCCGACATCCTGCTCGTCGGCGAAATGCGCGAATTGGAGACCATTAAACTCGCGCTCTCTTGCGCCAGCATGGGCATGCTCGTGTTCGGCACGCTGCACACCAACAACGCTCCGAAAACCATCGACCGCATCATCAACGCGTTCCCCGCCGAGGAGCAGAATCAGGTGCGCGTCATGCTCGCCGGCTGCCTCGCCGGCGTGGTGGCGCAACTCCTCTGTCGTGCGCAGCCCAAAGGCCGCTGCGCCGTGCATGAGATCCTCCTCCAGCACGAAGCGTTGCCCAACACGATCCGCAGCGGACAGATCAACAACATCCGCGCGCTCATTGAAGGCGGCGGTGCCGACGGCATGACCACCATGGATCAAAGCCTCCTGGCCCGTGTGAAGGACGGCACCATCTCGGGCAAAGAGGCCTACATGAAGGCTGCCACCAAGGCTAGTTTCACGCAGTTCCTCCAACCCGGCGACCTCGACGGCGGACACTAGAGTGTGCCTAGGGGGACCACCCATTCATACCCCTACCCCTGAGGCGATATCCCCGGGGCATTCCGGGCTTAAAACCTTGTGAGGCCACGCCGTATTTCGTTCTGTAGCGGGCGACATCGGCAAAGCTCCCGCGCGATCCACCCCAAAACTCCGGCCGCCGGAGCATTCGCCCGCGACCAAGCCTGACGATAACCGATGTCGTTCGCTCACCCCCCATGCTGATGGACTCCCCCACGAAGCCGCTTCCGCATAAGCGCATTCTTATCATCGACGACAACCGCGCGATTCACGGAGATTTCCGAAAAATCCTCTGCCCTCAAGCCGGCAGCCAGGCAGTCGCAGAGCTCGACGCAGCCGAAGCCGCGCTCTTTGGCGATTCACCCGAAGCCGATGCCCCTGCGCTTCCCGACCTCCAAGCCTGCTTCCAACTCGACTCGGCCTTTCAAGGTGAAGACGGCGTGGCGCTGGCCCTCGCCGCCGAAAAGGCCGGCCAGCCCTACGCGATGGCCTTCGTGGACATGCGCATGCCTCCCGGCTGGGACGGCATGCGAACCACCGAGGAGCTGTGGAAAATCAGCCCCGCCCTCCAGGTGGTTATCTGCACCGCGTATTCCGACTATTCTTGGGATGAACTCACCAGACGCCTCGGTCAGTCGGACCGCCTCGTCATCTTAAAAAAACCGTTCGACACCATCGAGGCGCTGCAACTCGCCAACACGTTGACGGAAAAATGGCGGCTCCTCGCCGCGTTACACGAACGCATGGCCGGGCTCGAACACGCCGTGCAAGCCCGCACCGCCGAACACGAAGCCACCAATCGCCAGCTTCGCGCGGAGATCGCCGAACGCCGCCGCGTCGAGGCCGACCTCGAAAAAGCCCGCGATCTCGCCGTCCAAGCCGACCGCGCCAAGAGCACGTTTTTGGCGAACATGAGCCACGAAATCCGCACCCCGATGAACGGCGTGATCGGCATGGTTCACCTCCTCCTCGAAACCCCGCTCACGTCCGAACAAATCGAATACGCCCAAGCCATCGGCCAAAGCGGCGAGATCCTCACCCATCTCATCAATGACATCCTCGATTTCTCCAAGATCGAGGCCGGCATGCTCATCATCGAACACCTCGATTTCGACCTGCCCGATGCCATTGAAAAAGTCGCCGACCTCACCGCCGGCCAAGCCGCCGCCAAGGGCATCGAGCTCATCGTCGAAATCGACCCCGCCCTGCCTCGCATGGTCATCGGCGATCCCATTCGCCTGCGTCAAATTCTCCTCAACTTCCTCAACAACGCCCTCAAGTTCACCTCCCACGGCGAGGTCATTCTCTCCGCGCAACTTGAGGAGGCCAACGACTCCGGAGTGCCCCACATCCGGTTCGAGATCACCGACACCGGCATCGGCATCGAGCCCGAGGTGCTCCCCCTTCTTTTCCAGCCATTCACTCAGGCGGACAGCTCCACCACCCGGCGCTTCGGCGGCACCGGGCTCGGTCTGGCCATCTGCAAACAGATCGTCCGGCTCCTTCATGGACGAATCGGAGCCTGCAGCACCCCCGGGAAAGGATCCACATTCTGGATAACTATTCCCCTCCCCCTCTCGACACTGCCCGTCCCCACGCCCACCGATCTTACGGTTCTCCCGCGCGCTCGCGTGCTCATCGTGGACGACCACGCGACCAATCGAAAAATCTTGGATCGCCAGCTCACCAACTGGGGCATGGTCCACCGCGACGTTGCCAGCGGCCCCGATGCACTGGAGGAGTTGCGACGCGCCGCAGCCATTGGCCAACCCTACGAACTCGTCATCCTCGATCACCAGATGCCCGAGATGAGCGGCACCCAGCTTTCCGCCGAAATCCGTGCCGACCCGCTGATCGCCGGCTGCCGGCTTCTCATTTTCACCTCGCAAGGCGACCGCTTTTCCACCGCCGAGCTTCGCCGACACGGGCTGGACGCGTGCCAGCTCAAACCCATTCACCCCAGCCAACTCCGCAGCTGCATCGCCGGCCTCTTCACTCCGGCCAACGCAGCACCGGTCCCCGCCCCCACCCAACCTAACAAGGCCCCGACTCCCGGCATCAAGGCGCCCGCCGCCCGACCTCTCTCGATCCTCATCGCCGAGGATAACGCGGTGAACCAGAAGGTGGCCCTGCTCCAGCTCCGCCAACTCGGCTACCACGCCGACCTCGCGTCCGATGGCCATGAGGTCCTCGCACGCCTCGTCGGCCACCGCTACGATCTCATCCTGATGGATGCGCAGATGCCGGGCCT
Organism: uncultured Opitutaceae bacterium; assembly: GCA_967755175.1. Classification (GTDB taxonomy): domain Bacteria; phylum Verrucomicrobiota; class Verrucomicrobiia; order Opitutales; family Opitutaceae; genus Rariglobus. The sequence goes on from CBRAFO010000053.1 coordinate 6,382, forward strand.
CGACGGCTTGGACACGACCCGCGAAATCCGCCGTCGCCAGGCTCTCGGCGAACTCCCTGTCCCGATGTGCATCATTGCGATGACCGCCAATGCGATGCCCGGGGACCGGGAAATCTGCATCGAAGCCGGCATGGACGACTACCTCCCCAAACCCGTTCACCCGACCGACCTCCGCCTCATTATTGAGCGCAACTTTCCCGCTCCGTCCTCGCTAGTAAACGGCAGCGAATGCACGCCCCCACCGCCCCCGTCCCACACATGAATCCCGATCCCTCCGACGCTGGCCAAAACGCCCAACTGACCCAGTTATTGGTCGATGCCTTTTTGGAGAACATTCCCGACCTCATTTACTTCAAGGATCTGGAATCGCGCTTCATCACCACCAGCCGCTCCTTCTGGACCCGCATCGGAGCGTCTTCCGTCGCGGACCTGATCGGCAAGACCGACCACGACCTGTTCACCACCGAACACGCTAACGACGCGCTTAAAGACGAGCAGGCCATCATCCGCACGGGCACGCCCATCCTTGGGAAACTCGAAAAAGAGTCTTGGAGTGATGGCCGGGTGACTTGGTCCCTCACCAGCAAGCTCCCCCTTCGCAACGAAGCCGGCGTGATCATCGGCACCTTCGGTATCAGCAAAGACGTTACCGAATCCAAACACCTCGAAGACTCGCTCGACCACGCGCGCAAGGAACTGCTCAACGCCACCCGCGCCGCCGGCATGGCCGAAGTTGCCACCGGCGTGCTCCACAATGTCGGCAACGTGCTCAACAGCGTAAACGTATCCGCCACGCTCATCTTCGACGGCCTGCGCGCCATCCGCATTTCCAGTCTCGGCAAGGTCTGCGCCCTGATCGCGCAACACCGCGACGACCTCGGCTCCTTTATCGCGGACTCACCCCAAGGCCGCCAACTGCCCGCCTTCCTCGATTCCCTCCACGCACACCTGACGGCCGAGCAAACCCGCCTACTCACCGAGATCGATGCGCTCCGCAGCAATATCGATCACATCAAGGACATCGTCACGATGCAGCAGAACTACGCCTCGGTCACGAGCACCGCCGAGCCGTTGGTTGCCGAGACGCTCGTGCTCGAATCGTTGCGCATGAACGCCGCCTCCATCACCCGCCATGACGTGCAGGTCATCCGTGATTTTCAGCCCGTTCCTCTCATCTTCGCCGACAAGCCCAAGATGCTGCAGATCTTGGTCAACCTGATGCGCAACGCCAAACACGCGCTCAGTGACAGTGGTCGCAGTGACAAGCAGCTCACCCTGCGCATCGTCCCGGGCACCAACGGCACCACCGTGCGAATCTCGGTCATCGACAACGGCGTGGGCATTCCCGCCGAAAACATTACCCGCATCTTCTCCCACGGGTTCACCACCCGCAAAAACGGCCACGGCTTCGGGCTCCACAGCAGCGCCCTCGTGGCGAAAGAAATGGGCGCAACACTCGTCGCCCACAGCGACGGCCCCGGACTCGGCGCGACCTTCATCCTCGAAGTCCCGGTTGCCACCACGCCCGTGGAGCCGCCGCCCGCGCAAAAAATCTCTATCTCAACGAGCGGTTTTCTTTAAAGCCGAACCGGCTTTGTCCAGTTCAACGCCGCACCCATCGGTTGCTCTTGGCCCACAGCGTCAGACATACGCCAGTGACAAAACCGCCCGCGTGCGCCCACCACGCCACGCCGCCGGCGCCCGCCGTGCCGTTCATCAGCACGCCAAAGCCGTTTACCGTTTGGAGCGCGAACCAGAGGATCAAAAACACGAACGCCGGCACTGGCACGATGGGCACAATCCAAGGCACCAACGTCACGATCCACGCCGTCGGCAACAGGATAAAATAGGCCCCGAGCACGCCCGAGATCGCCCCGCTCGCGCCCAACATCGGCAACGTCGCCGAAGGCTCGACGATCACCTGCAACGCCGCCGCGCCGAGCCCGCTCGCGAGGTAGAACAGCAGATAGCTAAACGACCCGAACTTGTCCTCCACGCTGCGTCCGAAGATCCACAGGAACCAGCAATTCCCCAGCACATGCGCCACTCCCCCGTGCAGGAACAAATGCGAGCCGAGGGTCGCCCACTGATTCTCGTCGTTCCAGCCGGCCAGCAACCGCGCCGGCACCAACGCGTGCTCCGTCACGAACGCATTCAGCGCCCCGCCGCCCTGAAGCGCCAGTGCGACCTCGTAGCCGAACACCGCGAAGTTGGCCAAGATCAAGAGCACCGTGATGACCGGCGGACGTTTGTGCGGCTGGGTGTTCCAAAGCGGAATCATGCGCGCGAGCAAACCAACCACCCCGCCAACGCCAACTGCCAAAAGCGATGTCGCCCATCGCCAAAAACCACCGCGATCCCCCCGAAGCCGACCAAACCAGTTTGTCACTTATTAAGTGACAAACTGGTTCGGGAGCCAAGGCAACCCGTGGCTTGAAATATGAGCCTGCTTACAGGCGACAATTGATGTGGGAGCGAGCTCGCTCGCGAGGATCGAACATCGCGAGCAAGCTCGCTCCCACGCCCGAATCGCCTACGAGCAGGCTCCTACATTTCGATCCGTTCGATTCGCCCGAACCGTGTTAGCGCGGGCCGGCGCCGGAGGCAGTGCTGACAGCGGAAATCTTGGCGCGGATTTCGGCGAAGAGGCTTTCGTGGCTCCCGCCGCCTTTTTGGACGATGTTCTGCACCCCCGCACGCAAGAGCTCGCGCTCGTCCGCCGTGAGTTCCTTCGCCGTCACCACGATCACCGGAACATCCTGACCCGCCGGACGGGCGCGCAACTCACGCAGGAACTCGAAGCCGTCCATCACCGGCATCATCAAATCGAGCAGGATCAACCCCGGCGCGCATTCGGAAAAACGCTCCAAGCCTTCGCGCCCATCGGCGGCCTCGACGACCTTCCATCCTTCGCGGTTGAGCAACGACGCCAGCATCGCGCGGTTATCCGCCAGGTCGTCGATTACCAACGCGGTGCGCGAGGGGCTGGCTTGCGCGTGTTTGGCGAGAATTTTGGCGAGGCGTTCGCGGTCGATTGGCTTTGTCAGGTAATCAGCCGCGCCGAGCGAGAAGCCAAGTTGTCGGTCGTCAACAATCGAGATCATCACCACCGGGATATCCACGGTGGTAGGATCGCTCTTGAGCGCGGTGAGGACCGACCAGCCGTCCATGCTGGGCATCATGACGTCGAGAGTGATAAGGCGTGGTTGGAGTTCGCGCGCGAGTGCGAGCGCTTCGCGTCCGGTGGCGGCGGTGCGCACCGCATAGCCTTCGCGCACGAGGTTGCGACTGAGGATCTCCAGCACCGCGGGATCGTCATCCACTGCGAGGACGAGAGGCCGGTTCATCGCGAAGGGCGGAACGGTCGCCGTCGGCGGCGCGATGATCGGAGCGGCGGAGGTCACAGTGGCGGTGGCGGCACAGGGATCTTCAACGCGCGCAGGAATCGTCGCGGTGAAAGCAGTGCCTTTGCCCGGTTCACTGGCGACGGTGATGTCTCCGCCCATGAGCTGGCAAAACTTGCGACTGATCGCGAGGCCGAGGCCAGTGCCGCCGTATTTGCGGGTGGTGGAGGCGTCGGCTTGGACGAAGGACTGGAAGAGTTTGCCCATCTGTTCCTGCGTCATGCCGATGCCGGTGTCGGCCACACGGAAGGTGATCCAGTCGCGGTGCTGGTGGTGCTTGCGACCCACCGTCAGCGTGATGCGCCCACCGTGCGTGAATTTGGCGGCGTTGCTCAGGAGGTTGAAGAGCGTCTGGCGAACCTTGGTCACGTCGGCGTGGAGAAGACCCACGTCGGACGGGCATTCGACGACGAGTTGATTTTGGTTTTTCTCAACGAGTGTTTCGATGGTCTCGGCGACTTCGGAGACCAGCGCGGGGAGCGCGACGTCTTCGAGGTAGAGGGTCATCTTGCCGGCCTCGATCTTCGAGATGTCGAGGACGTCGTTGATGAGGCCGAGGAGGTGTTTGCCGGCGGCATGGATTTTTTTGAGGTCGGGAACGGCTTCGTCGTTGCCGGTGTCCTCGGCGTCTTCGATGAGCATTTCGCTGTAACCGATGATCGCGTTCATCGGGGTGCGCAGCTCGTGGCTCATGTTGGCGAGGAAGGCGCTCTTCGTGCGGTTGGCATTCTCGGCGAGTTCGCGAGCGGCAGTCGCCTCGGCCTGGAGGCGCTCGGATTCCTCCAACGAAAGCGAAAGGCGGCGCACAAATACGAAGCCCAGCGCGAGCGCACCGATGATGAGCGGAGTCATGTAGGCGAACACGGGGACGACGCGGTGCCAGGTCTGCTCGGAGAGGTCCGGCCGGTAAACGGCGGTGAGCAGCGTGAAACGCCATTCGGGAAAACGCTCGGCACGCCAGGACCAGTCGCCGTCGATCCACGCATCCGCACCGGCGACGGCGCGCGGGATGGCGGTAGCGATCACCTCGGCGCTCGCGCCTTTGGTGCTGAACAGGGGCTTGTCGTGCTGATCGAGCAGGACGAAAAACCCGTGGTCGAGCAGGCGGGAGTTGTCGAGTTGCTCTCCGACGCGGTGGAGGCTCTCGACTAGGTAGCCCACGTAGTAAATGCCGATGACCGCGCCCGCGTCGTCACGGATCGGCTCGTAGCCGGTGATGTAGGAGCGCCCGAGGATGTCCACGATGCCGTAGAACGAGTCGCCTTTAAGAATTGCGGCGATGGCGGGACCATTGGGGTCGAGAACGGTGCCGATGGCACGCGAGCCGTTGTCGCGTTTCACGTTGGTCGAGATGCGCACAAAGTTATCGCCATCCCGCGTGAAGAGCGTGGCGGTGCCGCCCATGAGTGCGACGGCCTTGTCCACTGCCTGAAACTGCAATGCGATGGGTTCGCCGCCGAAATCAAGGCCTGGCACGCGTCGGCCGGCCACCTCGACGGCCGGCCCGACGGACGGGCGACCGAACGCCGTCAGCGTATCCTTGAGCACGCGCATCGAGGCATGCACGCGGTCCAGGTAGAACTCGTGAACCATCGGCAGGTCGTGCGCGACTTCGGCGACCTTTTGCGCGATGTTGCCTTCAAGAGAAGCCTCCACGGTGCGGCGCAGGTTGAGATAACCGCCGGCGAGCCCGAGTCCGACGAGGAACAGGATCAAGGCGAAGGCGCCGATAACGCGCAGCCGGAGGGAGCGGTGAACTTGCATGCGAGAGAGGATCAAAGGGTAAAGTCCACGATGGAGAAATCGTCGTCGAGCGGGCCGGGACCGTGGAGCGCCTTCACGTGGGCCAGCAAGCCGTCGAGCACGGATTTCCCGGGCGGCGGCGGCTCGGCGAAGAAGGCTTGAAACGCGGAGAACTCCCACATGGCGCCGCCGGCCTGCGCGATTTCAAAGGTGCCGTCGCTCACTACGTAGAGCTGCGCGGGACCGGGGATGGTTTGTTCAAACGTGCGGTAGGTCGCGCCGCTCATGCCGCCGAGGATCATGCCTGCGCCTTTGAGCGGGACGACGTCGCGTTTGCCGTCGGGTCTCGACGTGGCCAGCAGCGCGGGCGGGTGGCCGGCGGTGGCGAAGCGGAGCGTCCGGGTGGAGGGCTGCCACACGCCATACCAGATGGTGAAATACATGTCGTTCTGCTTCTCCATCAGGAACGCCTCGTTCAACGCGGTGAGCATCGCGCCGGGGTTGCGGAAATCCACGCCGGGCAACGCAGCGTTGCGCAGGACGTTGATCGCGGTGACGGAGAGCAACGCCGCGCCCACGCCGTGGCCGCAGACGTCGAGCAGGTAGAGCGCGAAATGGTCGTCGTCGATCCAGTGGTAGCCGAACGAATCGCCGCCCAGTTCCGTCGAGGGCACAAGGCGCCAGTCCACGGGAATCGTGCGCGAGAGGCCGGGAGGCGGCAGGATGGAGCGCACGTAGTTCTCGGCTTCGGTGAGCTCGGCCTGAAGACGCGCTTGGGTTTCCTCGATGGTCTTGATGTAGGTGCGCTCTTGGTCGCGAAACCGTTTTTTCTCCATGCCTGCGCCGATGCGTGCGCGGAGCAGGGTTGGGTTAAACGGCTTGGGCAAAAAATCCTCGGCGCCGCGTTCGATGCAGCGGACCACGCTGGCGAGTTCATCGAGCGCGGAAATCATGATGACCGGCAAGTGGCGGAGGGCCGGGTCGGACTTGATGGCATCGAGCGCGCCGTAGCCGTCGAGAACGGGCATCATCATGTCGAGCAACACGAGGTCGAAGGTCTCGGCGCGGAGGCGTTCGAGGGCAGCGCGTCCGTCGGCCGCGGTGGCGACGGTGTGGCCCTGGCGCTGAAGCTGACGCGAGAGCATGTCGCGGTTTCCCTCGTTGTCATCGACCACGAGGATGTGGCCGGGAAGCGAGGCGCGTTGTTCGCCGGCCGCGGAGCCCGAGGTCGCGAGGAGCGTGGCGTAGTTATCCGGGGGAACGGGAAACTCGGCATCCGATGCGGGCGCAGGCTCGACGCCAGCGGCGACCGCAGGCGTGACATGGGGTGCGCGCGAGCCGGGGCTCGCAAAGGGGAACGGCGCGGCGGTGAGCGTGCCGGCGTCAACGACCTGGCCCGCGAGCGAGAGGCGCTCGTCGGTGAGATTGTCGTTAATGAGATTGAGAAGCTGCTTGGCGGCCTGGCGGATTTTTTTGAGGTCCGGGTCGTAGGCGTCGTGTCCGGCATCGGCGGCTTCCTCCATGAGGAGTTCGCTGTAGCCGAGGATCTGATTGATCGGGGTGCGGAGGTCGTGCCGCAGGTGCGAGAGGTTGGTGTGCTCGGCGGCCATGGTGGTCGTCACTGAGGGGTGCCCGGACCGGCGTATTTCTCGATCTTCGGAAGCAGGCGGGTGAGCTCGATGGGCTTGGTGTCGTAGTCGTCGCAACCGGCGGCGAGCGCCTGCTCACGGTCGCCGGCCATGGCGTGGGCGGTCAGGGCGATGACCGGGATGTGCTTGGTCGTATCCCCGGCCTTCACGCGACGGGTCGCCTCCCAGCCGTCGATGACCGGAAGACTCATATCCATGAGGATCACGGCGGGTTGCTCGCTGTGGGCGAGATCGACGCCTTGCTGGCCGTCCACCGCGATGACGACTTCATAGCCGCGCCGGATAAGGCGGCGGGAGAGCATGTCGCGGTTCATCTCGTTATCTTCGACGAGCAGGATTTTGGGCATGAGGAGATAAGGAGCGTGAGGGAGAAAACGGTGGTGAAGTGCGTAAGCGAGGAGCCGCTAAGAGACGGAGCAGGATTCGCGCTCAGGCGTCCAAGGCGGCTTTGAGATCGGGAACGATTTTGAAAAGCGAGTAGAGGCCAGCGATCTGGAAGAAGCCGCTGACCGGCGTGGACAAATTGCCCAAGATCAAGCGCCCGCCTTTGAGTCGCTGGTCTTTTTCGGCCTGCATGAGGACACGGAAGCCAGAGCTGGTAACGTATTCGACCCCGGAGCAATCGAGCGCAACCGCGCCGCCCGTGAGCAGCGGAAAAAGAGCGGCCTTGAGCTGATCGGACCCGGCGTTGTCGAGCTTGCCCTCAAGGGTGAGGAGGGCCCAGTCGCGGTAGGTGGAGCTGCTGATATTCATGTGGGCTTTGAGGGGTTAGAGAGACACTCCAGATCAACGTCGCGTAGAGGCCGGACGCACGGGGGATTCGGTGTCGGCGAGGGTGACAGCGTCAAGACATTGCGTGGCGCTTGATCTCCCTCGCCACAGAGGTGTCCCCAAAAGCGCCGCTTATCCGGAGAGAAAAGCAGCCGCGAGCGCGACTGAGCTGCAGAGCCAGTCCGACATCCTGCGCAACGCCGTGAACACCCTCGCCCAGATCGCCGGCCACTCCACGCAACCAGCTTAACGCTACTCCGCTAAACCCGACCTCACATGCCCATCGGGTGCATCGACATGAGCACGCGGGTGAGCGCCTCGATTGCCGAGCCGACTTCGCGGCCGACTTGGTCCATGCGGGCCAAGTTGGCCAGACGGGCCGAGCGCGACGCGTAGGGCAGACCGGAAAAGATGTGCTGCGCCAGGTGGCAGCCGGTCAGCAAGCTGATGAGCACCGCGTCACGAGGATCAGGCAGCTCTTCGCTCAAGATGAGGGCGGAGAGGCGGGTCTTCACTTCCGTGCGCTCTTGGTTGTCCACGGTGGGATAACGGCGCGTGCCGAAGACCCAGAGGATTTTCTTGTCCTCACGACGGAGGATGCCGCGGGCGACGAGGCGCTTGAGCGCTTCGTCTTCCATCTCGGCGCGCTGGCCGGAGAACACGCCGAGCCAGTGGGAAACCGGTCTCGGCTGGGTCGAGGCGGCGATGGTGGCAAGCGCACCATCGAGCATGGCGTCGCCGGTCGGCTCGTTGCGGAGCACGGTGAGTTGCTCCAAGTCGGTGTCGATGCGACCGGCCAAGGCGAGGTCGGCGATCACGGCGCCGGCGAGGGCGTAATTGAAACCCATCACAGGCGTGGGCAACAGGGCGCCCGTGCGGTCGTCGAGGCCGAGGAGCACAAGCTCTTCAACAAAGGTAAGGTGGTTCGCGCTCATGGGAGAAAGAGGGAGGAGTGGGTTGTGAGTAGCGGGTAGCGAGTAGGAGGAGCAGAGGCAGTGGCAGCGGAGGCGGGTCGGATTGATTCCGATGCTCGCTACCCACTACTCGCTACTTCCCGATCAGCCGTTCGCGGCGGCGGCGGCCGTCGGGTAGATGGAGAGAACCGTGAGAAAACCGGAGAGTTCAAAAACCTCGTGAACGGCGGAGGTGAGCGCCGCAAAGGAGGCGCGGCCACCGGCGGCTTTGAGCTTTTTGGCGGCGGTCAGGAAGGAGCGCAGGCCGGCGCTGCTCACGTAGGCGAGGCCGGAACAATCGAAGGCGACAGAGCGAACGCCCGCGGCAAGGAGGATATCGATTTTCTGGTCCAAGGCTGGACTGGCGAGGCCGTCGAGACGGCCGGCGAGGGCGAGCACGGTGGTCGCGTTAATCTGGGATTCGGTGATGTCCATAAAGGTTAAACGGGGCGGTCGGGAACGTTGAGACGACGTTCAATCGTGAGGATGTTTTTGCCGTCGAGGCGTTCGTAATGCGAGACATCCATGAGCTTTTTCACGAGGTGAACGCCGAGTCCGCCGATGGGGCGATCTTCCAGGGGAAGCGAGGTGTCCACCTCGGCGCGGGCGAACGGATCATAGGCGGGCGCGTCATCGGTGATGACCGCGCGAATACAACCGGCCCCGGCGGAGAGAACCACCGTGAAGGTGTGCACCCCGCCGTCGGTGTAGCCGTGGGTGACGATGTTGGTGATGAGTTCCTCCAGTGCGAGTTGCAGGGAAAAGAGGTCCTTGGTCGAAGGCTCGAACGGCTCGCAAAACGCTTCCACCGCTTCCGTGAGCCGGGGAATCTCGTCGAGATTATTGGCGAGCGTGAGTTGGAGCGCGGGGGGCATCGGGGGTGGGCTCGGGGGGTTCGGTCTTATCGTTCTCGTTCTCTTACTCGTTCTTCGTTCTCGGGATTGAAGGGGCTCGGCATGAGAGAACGAGAACGAGTAAGAGAACGAAGAACGAGTTTATCAGACGTAAAGCGCCTGGAGCATGGTGGCGGCGGATTCGTCGAGCAATTCGCGACGACGCACCTCGTCAAACAAATCGATGAGATCCTCAGAGCGGAGGCGGGCCTTTCCCACGCCGCTGAAATCGTGAAGAACGCGTCCGCGATGCATCATGATGAGGCGGTCGCCGAGACTGACCGCCTGCTGCATGGAATGGGTCACCATGAGGGTCGTGAGTTTGTCGCGGCCGACGACTTCCTCGCTGAGCGCAATGACCTGGTCGGCGCTCTTTGGGTCGAGGGCGGCGGTGTGTTCATCCAAGAGCAGAAGCTCAGGCTTTAGCCATGTGGCCATGAGCAACGTGAGCGCCTGACGCTGTCCGCCTGAGAGGGAGCCGATGGCATTGTCGAGGCGGTCCTCCAGGCCCATTTTCAGGGAGGCAACGCGGTCGCGCAGCGGGGCGATGAGGTCTTTGGACAACGCGAACCCGAGCCCACGCGGGTGTCCGCGACGAGCGGCGAGCGCGAAGTTTTCGGCAATGGACATGGTCGGTGCCGTGCCGCTGAAGGGGTTTTGGAAAACACGTCCGATGAGCTTCGCACGCCGGTGCTCGGGCCAGCGGGTGACATCGCGTCCGGCCAAGTCGATACGGCCCGAGTCGAGGGTGAAGGTGCCGGCGACGGCGTTGAGCAGCGTGGATTTGCCCGAGCCGTTCATGCCGAGAACGATCACGAACGAGCCGTCCTCGATCGTCAGGTCCACGCCCTGGAGGGCGCGGACTTCGTTGACCGTGTCGGGATTGAAGGTTTTGCGAAGGCCGGTGAGGGAGAGCATGGCGGGCAGGAAGTAGCGAGTAGTGAGTAGCGGGTAGCGAGTAGGTCGGAGTGGCGCGTAATTTGGATGCTCGCTACTCGCTACACACTACTCGCTACTTTCGGGCTGCTCCGCAGCCGTTTCAGCAACCCTGGGAGGATCAGGGCCGCAAAGACGAAGGCGGCGGTGATGAGCTTGAGGTCGTTGGGATTGAGTCCCCAGCGGAGGGCGACCGCCACGAGCAGGCGGAAGAGCACGGAGCCCATGATCGCGCCGACGAGAGTGAGGCCGAGACTGCGACCACCGGTGAGCGCCTCGCCGATGATGACGCTGGCCAGACCCCAGACGATCATGCCAATGCCCATCTGCGCATCAGCGAAGCCTTGGTATTGGGCGAGCAGCGAACCACCGAGGGCGATGAGACCGTTGGAGAGGGCAAGGCCGAGGATGATGTGGGTTTCGACGTTGGCTCCGAGTGCGCGGATCATCTGAGGATTGTCACCCGTTGCGCGCATCGCGGTGCCGAGGTGGGTGCGGAAAAACGCGAATAACGCCACGGCCACCAGCACGGCCATGGCGAACGAGCCGAGGAGCAAGGCGACTTCGCCCGCGCCCACCCTCCAGCCAAACACCAGCAGGCCGTGCTCACCGAGGAGCCGGAGGCCAATGGATTCACCCCAGGTGCCGAGCGTGGTGTGTTGCATGAGCGGGATGTTGCTGCGGCCCATCACGCGAAGGTTGATCGAGTAAAGCGCGGTCATCACGAGAATGCCGGCGAGGAGCGCGTTGATTTTAAACTTGGTGTGGAGCACGCCGGTGAGCGCGCCGGCCATCGCCCCGGAGACCATGCCGGCGGCCGTGGCGAAAACGGGATTAATACCCTGCGCACAGAGCGTGGCGGTGACCGCCGCGCCCAAGGTGATCGAGCCGTCCGCCGTGATATCGGGCAGACCGAAGATGCGGAACGACACGAGCACCCCCAGCGAGAGAAGCGCGAGGATGAGGCCGATGGTGAAAGCGCCGACGAGGAGAGTCATGGGTGGGAGGCGAAGGGCGAAGGGCGATGGGCGATGGGCGATGGGCGATGGACGAGAGGCGATGGGCGTCGTCCAGGGTTCTTTCTCGTTCTCTTAATCTTTATCTTTCGTCAGGAAAAAAGGCGGAACGAATTGCGAAAGCGAAGGACGGAGATCGGAGGGAGAAAGATTAAGATAAAGAGGAAAGAGAAAGAGTTAAGCGGTGAACGGCGCGAGCCAGACGGCGCCGCGATGGAAGTCGCTTTCGCCAGCGCCGGAGAGGCCGCGAGGATCTCCCAACAGATGAAGGAGCGCCTGGGGCGGAGCTCCGTCGAAGAGCGCGGCGACCATGGGCACAATTTTCATCAGGCCTTTTTGCAACGGGCGGTAGGGCACGACGAGGGCGTGGACATGGCCCAGCGACGCATCGGGGGCGGCGGATAGCGGACGGAGTTGTGCAGCCAGCGACCCCGCACAACCCGGTCGAGCGACCACACCAACAAGCAGCGTGGTCGTATCGCGGAAGGAGCGTTCGCCGGTGAAGGAGAGCCAGTCCCGAATCTCGGGAAATGCGAAGCGACCGGCGGGTCCACCGGCATCTGCGCTCGCGGGATCGCGGCGCAGAGCCGCGCCGACCAAACCTGCGGTTTCGCTCACGGCCACGAAGGCGGCGGTGTTGGCCGCGGCGATTTGCAGGACAACGCCAGCGAGCGTGGACAGCGAAACAGTGCGGACGTCGGGCGGAGCTTCAAATCGCAGCAGTCGCGTGAACGTGCCCGCGCCAGTAAGACCTGAGAGCAGGCGGGCTTGGGGAACGAGCGCGCCTTCAGAAACGAGGAAGTCGGGACGGCTCGCGCCATCAGTCGGCTGGTAGGCGGCGCAACCAGCGGCGGCGAGGAATTCGCCCCGGCGTCCGTCGCAGTCGGCGGCGGTTATGCCCAGCGCACCCACGCCGAGACCGAATGTGGATGCGGGAAACGCGAGGGGACCGGCAGCACAGGAAGGATCAACCAAGCGGACGGTGAGCGCAGGACCGGGAGGCAGAGTGAAGATCTCGCCGCGCAGGCCGGCGGTGGCGAACAGCTGGCTCGACGGCGACGGGACGGGCATCGGAGCGGTCGCGACCGTCGTGCCGGCCGGCGTGGACATCGGCTGGGCTGAGGGCAACGTGGCAGACGCTGGCGTGGGCGCGAGCAGCATGTCCATGCCGGCAAGGCACAGGGTGTCGGCGACGGCCGACGACGCCGGAGCGATGGAGAAGTGACCGTTGACGGCTTTGAGTTGTTTGAATGTGGAGAGCAGGACGCGCAGGCCGATGGAGCTGATGTAATCCACTCCGCCCATATCGAGCTGGAGGCGGTGTTCGCCGGCTTTGACGTAGCTGGTAAGGGCATCACTCACGGCCGGGCACCAGGCGGAGTCGAGTCGTCCGCGCAGGCGAACGATGAGCAGGTCGGAGGTTTTCTCGGTGGTGATTTCCATCGGTGGAGGTCGGAGCGGAGTCGGAGAGAGAATGTGGTGCGAAGCGCGTGGGCCAGGTCAGTCGTTGATAACTTTTTCGGCTTCCTTGAGGAGGGCCTCGGGGAGGACGAGACCGGTGGCGCGGGCGTTGGCCGTGTTAACCGTGAAGTGAATACGGGTGGGCGTCGCGAACGGGATGGTCGCGGGGTTTTCGCCGGCGAGGACGCGTTGAACGCGGTCAGCGGTGGCGAGGCCGACATCGTGATAATCGTGACCGACGGAGATCGCGGAGCCTTGGGCGAGCGTGAGGCTGTTCATGCTGATGAGCGGCTTGTGGCTGGCGCGCGCGGCGCGAGTGAGCGCGGAGAAGCCGGCGTTGGAGAGGTTATCGGAAATCTGCACGATGGCGTCGATGTGACTGGAGGCCAGCGTGAGCGCGGCGTCGGAGATTTCGGTGGGCGTGTTAACCGCGATGGCTTCGACGGTGATGCCCTGATCGGCGGCCACGCGGGTGAAGTAGTCCTTGAGGTCAACGGAGTTCACTTCCGACGGGCAGAAGAGCGTGCCGACGCGCGTGAACTGCGGGTAGTGGCGCTTGAGGATTTCCACCATGCGAGGTGCGGGCGCGCGAACACTGATGCCGGTGACGTGGGCGAGGTGATCCTCGTAGGTGCGACCGGCACCGGCGGCGACCGGGTTGGCCACCATACCGAAGACGATGGTCGGCGCACCCCGGCGGGTTTTGCCCAAGGCAACTTGGAGGGCGGGCGTGGACAACGGCACGAGCAGCGCGGGTCGTTCGGTGAGGGCGGCGTCGATGATGCTGCTGAGCGTGGCCATGTCGCCTTGGGCATTGTGATAATGGAGATCGATGTCACGCCCCGGCAGGAGCGGCCCGCGGGCGAGACCGTCCTTAAAACCAGCGAGCGTTTCCTCGGAGGGCGGAGTCTCGTTGTAGAGAATCACATCGACGCGCGCGGGGATCGACGCGGCGGCTGAGGGAACGGGTGCTGAGGAGGACGGTAGCGCGGCCGGGGTGGTGGTAGCCGCAGCGCTAGGCGTCGCGGTAGTTGTCACAGCCGCCGCGGCAACGTGTTCGACGCCCTGCTCGTCAACGTAAGCCGCGGCACGTTGCACGAGTGAAGCAGGGATGGTCCAGCGCGCCTTGAGGCCGGCGGGCACCTGCAAGTTGAGCGTGAGGTTGGCCGGTAGCCGGTTCTCGACCGCGACACTCGCGGGACTGCGGCCGTTGAGCACTTCGCCGGCGAGCACGCCGACGATGCGACCGACTTCGAAATAGTCCGCGCCGAGGTCGAAGAGCGCACCGCGTTTGATGTTGGACGGCACCACGGTGAAGACCGGGATCCGTCCCTTGCGCGCGGCCGCGAGCACGGAGTCGATGGCGGTCAGCACCGCGACGTCGCCGCTCACCCAAAGCGCATCCACTCCGCGCGCGACGAGCGCGGAAGCGGACTCGCCCACCCCGGCGGAGTTCTCCACTCCCGCTTCAAGCAACGTGATGCCGAGCTGGGCGCACACGCTGCGCGCGAGTTTGATCTGCACCTCGGAGTTGGCTTCGCCGGTATTCCAGACCACGCCCACGGTGGTGAGCGCCGGATTCATTTCGCGCGCGGTTTGGAAAGCCAACGCCACCGGCTGCATGGTGCCGTAGCCCGCGAGATAAGCCGGATGGTCGAGGTGGTTGTCCCGATTGATGCCCACCCCCGCCGCGTAAGGGTCGGTGACGAGGCCGAACACATGCGGGGTTTTCCCGGTGCGGTTGGCGTTGGCCACCGCCTGCAACGACGGCGTGCTGATCGTCATGAGCAAATCGTAGCCGCCCCCCGCCATCTCCTTCGCGATGGCCTGCCCCACCGGCATGTCGCCCTGGGCGTTGTAGCGCTTCAGGTCGAGGTTCACGCCCTCACGCCACCCCTGCTCCGCCAACCCCGCCAGCATGCCATCGCGTCCGTGATCGAGCACGGCCTGCGAGGCGTGTTGCAACAACGCCACCCGCGCCACCCGCGTCGGGGCAACTGGAACCGCGGCGGGTGTCGCCGTCGTCGTCGTGACAGCCGCGACCGGTTTCACGCGCGAGCGCAAATCGGAAAGCAGCAGCAACGCGGACGTCGCCGCGATCAACAACAAGCCAAGACCGAGCCGCCGAAATATGCCCAACATCTGCGCGAAGCTGTGCAACCCGCCCCGCGTTTCAATGCCTTTCACTGGCAACCCTCGCCTTCTCCCCTCGCTTTTGGCCTTCGCCCGGCGTTCGCCACCCCAGCCCCTTCGCCTTTCGCCCCGTTCCTTCGCCTCTTATTGAAGTCAACTTACCCTCGTGCCGTTAATGGCAAAGGGCGTGCTTGCTCCAGCCGGCCGCCCCCCTGTTCATTAACCCTTCGTTTCATGCCGCCCGCCCGGTCGCCACACCTGCCCACGCTTCATCCCGCGCAACTCCGCCCGTTGCGCGGACGCTTGCGTGCGGCCATCCGCGACGCCGGCCTCACCGACTTCGGCCTCACCTCCGGCCCCGCGGGTCTGCCGTTTTGGGAACTGGAGCCCACCCCGCTCGTCGTCAGCGCCCCCGAATGGGCGACCCTCGAAGCCGCCCTCCGCCAACGCGCCCACTTCCTTAACGCCCTCCTCGTTGACCTCTACGGCGGTCAACAGGCGCTGCATCAACAAATCATCCCGCCCGAGTTCGTCCTCGCCGACCCTTACTACCGGCGCCCGTGCCTCGGCCTCGAACCGGGTCGCGCCAGCCCCGCCACGCTCCTCCGCTTCGACCTCGTCAAGACCGCCGACGGCTGGCTCTTCGACGACACCCATACCAACACCCCCATCGGCCTCAGCTACGCGGTGCAAAACCGCCGCTTCATGACCCAGGAGGCCACCGACCTCTACCGCGCGCTGCCCGATTACCACAGCGTCATCAACTTTCCCCTACAACTGCTCGACTCCCTCCGCGCCCTCGCACCCGACGACTCCCGCGCCCCGTCGATCGTCGTGCTCACCGCCGGACCGCACGACCCGTTCTACTCCGAGCACAGTTTCCTCGCGCGCAAGATGGGCCTTCCTCTCGCCCGCGGCGACGACCTCCTCGTCCTGGATAATCGCGTCTATTTTAAAACCATCGCCGGACTCGAACGCGTCGATGTCATTTACCGCCGGCTCAACGATTCTCACATCGACCCGGTCGTCTTCTCCACCGACCGCGAGAACGCCGGTATCCCCGGCCTCCTTCAGTGCATCCGCACCGGCAATGTCGTCATCGCCAATGCCATCGGCACCGGCATCGCCGAAAGCCGTGCGCTCAACGCCTACGTCCCGCGCCTCCTCCGTTTCTACCTCGGTGAGAAACCCCTGCTCGGCACCGTCCCCACGTTCACCTGCGGTGACACCGACCACCTCGATTACATCTTAGAAAACCGCGACAGCCTCCGCATCCTCCCCACGCACGATCCGCGCAACGGCGACTGGCAATCCGCCCACATCGCCTCCGCCCCGCCCTCGCTGCTCGGCGCTGCCGGTCTGTCCAAACTCGTCCTCGAAACGCCCCACGCCTTCGTCGCGCAGCCCCGCCTCAAGCTCCTTCCGGTCAACCCCGGCGCACGCAACGCCCCGCCCGCCCGCCTCAGCGCCTTCGTCCTGTGCAACGGGAAACGTTTCTCTGTCTTCCCCGGTGGTCTCGTGCGGCTCGGCGAACCCGACCACCTCTCCGCCGGCCGGGTTGGCCCCACCGCCGACGCCGTTGTCCTCATCGATACCCGGGACAACTCCGGCGACATCGCCGACCACGAACTTTCCCTCGCCGGCGTGCGCCCCCACACGCTCGGCTCCCGCGCCGCCGAAAACCTTTTCTGGCTCGGCCGCTACCTCGAACGCGCCGAAGCCACCGCGCGCATGCTCTCCATCCTCGACGACGTCGCCCTCGAGGAAATCTCCGCTCGCGACCGCCGCCGCTGGTTCCCTCTCTGGCGCGGCCTGCTCGAAGCCACCGGCCACACCGACCACAAAATCACCGCGCGCGCCAACCCCCAGGCCTCGCTCTCGACCGACCTCATGTGGCGCATGTCCCTCGACACCGCCAATTCCAGCTCAATCTACTCCTCGATTAGTTGGGCCGTGGAAAACGCCCGCCAACTCCGCGACTACGTGAGCCCCGAAGTGTGGACCACCCTCGGACGCCTCCTCCGCCGCCTCGACGACCTCCATAAACTTCGCCCCACCTCCGGCCGCCGCCCCGACCGCGATCCCTCGCTTCCGTCGCAAGCGGTGCAAGCCGTGCTCACCGAGGTCAATGCCATCATCGGCCTCGCCGAACGCACCATGGTCCAGGACGCCGGCTGGCATTTCCTGCACATGGGCATGCACCTCGAACGCGCCACCATGACGTGCAGCGCGCTCCGCCACATCCTCGGCTCCCTCGACTCCGCCGCCTCCGCCAAAGAACCCGCCATCGCTGCGACCAAGGTGCCCTACCGCGACAACCCCGAGCTCTCCGCGCTCCTCCGCATGCTCGGATCCCAAGACGCCTATCGCCGCCTCTACCAGATGCGCAGCCAGCCACGTTTGGTCGCAGAGCTTTTCATCCAGCAGCCCGACGCCCCGCGCAGCATTTTCCACAACCTGCACCAGATAAAGACCAGCCTGCGCGCCATCCGCCACGACGTGCACGAGCACGGCGATGACCCGACTACCGCGACCGTGGTCGACACGCTCCACTTCATCGCGTCCGTCCCCCTCACCCGCCACTTCGGCGAAGACCCGCGGTCACCCGGCACCGACGGCCCGAAACTGAGTGAGACCCTCGCCACCCTTCTTGAACGCCTCTACGCGTTGCACCCGGTTTTGAGCGATCACTACTTCAGTCACCAAGCCCGGATCGCGCCCTCGCTGACGCAGACCGAACTGAAGCTCTGAGCGCCCGTCGCCGCCTCGCAGTTACCCGCTGCATCACGGGAACCAAGCGATTACAATCGCGAATCACTGATTCAACTTCCCTGCACGTGGCGCAATGCATCAGAAGTATCGCGCCGATGAAACTCACTCACCGCTGCGCATCCATCCTGTTGCTCGGAGTAACCTTAAGCTTGATCACGGGCTGTGCCCCCCAGCCTCCCGCCGACACCGACCCTTCGCCGCGCGAAAAAGAGCTGAGGCAAACCGTCGCCGAGTTGCGCGAGAAACTCGCGGCCACCGAACGCGAACTCCAGCAAGCCAAAGCCGTCGAGCAGACGACCGCCCAGCTCACGGCCACACGCGTCACCGCAGAGCAAGCGACCGAAGCGGAGAAGCCGCACCCCGAAGCCAAAGTTCCCGACACTAGTTACATCGTTGTTAAGAAGACCTTCACCCCCGGAAAATTGGTTTTCAAGGGAACGAGTTCGAACCCCAACCTCACCGAACGCCAGCCCGCCGACTGCCGCATCGTTTTCAAAGGTGTCCCTAGCGGGAAAGAGTATCCCGAACTGGAAATGCAAGAGGTCGCCTACGGTCGCTTCCGCGAAGGCGTCGCCTATTCACCGCAGGACATCAACCTCTCCAAAAAACCCGTCCCCGGCGCCAGCGGCTCGAATCGGGCCGGCATGGGTTCCTCCTCCGGCGGCGGCACCCGGATCAGCGACGCCGAAGCCCGCGCTATCTTCGGCAATTAAGCACTAATAAACGCGGCAAACGGCCGTTCCCACCCCACCATCGCCACCCTCGCCCGTGCCTCTGCCCCACCAAAAACTCGCGTCCTTCTACCACCAACTCGCGCAGCAGCTCACGTCCGGGCTGACGCTCGCGCAAGCGCTCCATGCGCCCTCGGCCGCGCCTGCCGGTGACACGACTCACCTTGCCGCGCTGGCAGAAAGCGGCGCGTCCATTACGGAAATCGTGACCGCCGCCGGCCCTTGGTTGCCGCCCGCCGACCGGCCCTTTCTCGTCGCAGCAGCGAACTCCGGCCGGCTCCCACGTGTGCTCACCAACCTCGCCGACCGACACA
>CBRAFO010000054.1:0-24689 GCA_967755175.1 uncultured Opitutaceae bacterium
TCCAGCCCTGCGTTTAACCGGCGGATTTCGTCCTCCGCCGCTTTGCGTTTGCTGATGTCGCGCTTGATCACGGAGAAGCCCGAGATCTTTCCCTTCTCGTCACGCAGCGTGGTGATCCCGCTCACCGCCCAGAAACGGGAGCCGTCCTTGCGCACCTGCCATCCCTCTTCTCGAAAACGGCCGTCCCGGGTGGCGATGGTCAAGGCCTGCTCCGGCTTGCCCAGGTTGCGATCCTCGGGCGGGTAGAAACGGTTGAATTTTCGCCCGATGATCTCGCGCGGCTTGTGACCGTAGATGCGCTCGGCACCGACGTTCCAAATCATCACGAGCCCGAGGGGATCGAGCATGTAAATCGCGTAATCCTCGACGCCTTCGATGAGCAGACGGAACCGCTCTTCGCTGGCGCGCAGATCTTTTTCCGCCTGCCTGCGCCGGGAGCGCTCTTCTGTGAGGCGGATCGCCCGCTGCACTGCAGGAACGAGATTGGGCAACCGAGCCTTGAGCACGTAATCCGTCGCGCCATTGCGCAACGAGTCGATGGCAACTTCCTCGCCCATGGAGCCCGTCACGAAGATGAACGGCGTTTCGGGGCATTTCTCCTTGGCGATGGCAAGCGCGCTGAAGCCGTCGAAGGTCGGCAAGCCATGGTCGGAGAGAATCAAGTCAGGCGGATTCGTTTCGATGGCGTTGATGAAATCCGTCCGCGTTTCGACCCGTTTGGTTTCAAAATCGAAGCCCCCTCGGCGCAACTCATGATCTATGAGAACGACATCGGCGCTTACATCTTCCAGCACGAGAATTTGGAGACTTCTGATCACAATGACTAAGGTGTTTTCGGTGGAGCGGGCGGCTCCGTTGGTATTGCCGACAACGTAGCCCGGTTGCCCGGAAGCGAAAGTGGGCGCGCACCTTAAAACGCCGATGTCTTAACCCCACTGGTGTCCCGCCGTGATATGTAGCGGGTCTTGCGCGTCCGCTTTGGCTGCGGCGCGGGCGTAGATCTCCAGCGTCGCCTCGGCGGTGTGGCTCCAGTTGAACCGTTGGGCATGAGCGAGTCCGACGGACCGCAGGCGTTCGCGCAGTGCGGAGTCGCCAGCGAGGTGTTCGAGTTGTCGGGCGATATCGGGAATGCTGCGGGGATCGACCGGTTCGACGGCGCGACCCGTGACCTCGCCGAGCGCACCTTCGGTGGCGGAGAGCACCGGGCAGCCGCAGGCCATCGCTTCAAGCGGCGGCAGGCCGAAGCCTTCGAAAAGTGACGGATAAACGAATACGTCCGCCGCGCGATACCACGTCGGCAAATCGGCGTCGGGCACGAAGCCGAGGCAAATGACGTCCTCCGCAAATGGGGAGCGGCGGATGGACGCGTGAATGGTTTCCGCACCGTGCCAATCGGCTCCGGCCAACACCAGTTGCCACGGGGAACGCGTCGCGAGTTTGAACCAGTTGAACGCCTCGATGAGACGGGCATGGTTTTTTGCGGGGTGCTCCAACCGCGCCACGTAGAGGAAAAAGGGCTTTCGTAGACCGTGTCGGTGGGCGACTGCCTCGTGCGCCTCGGTGCGGTCACCGGGCGTGAAGCGGTCATGATCAAGGCCGTTGTGGATCACCGTCAGCCGCTCCGGTGTGATGCCGAAGAACGTGCGCAGATCGCCTGCGGTGGCCTGGCTGACTGCGATGATTTCGTTCTGCCGGTGCGCGAGTCGGCGCACGACGACGCGTCCATACAACATGCGTTTCCAGTCGTATTTGTCCGGCAGGCGAAAAGGCGCGAGGTCATGGATGGTGGCGACTAACGCGCACGGCTGCGGCCAAAGCAGCCGCCGGTAACTTGGCACGTGCAACACATCCAGTTTCAACTGGCGGGCGAGGCGGGGTAACTCGATCTGGTGCCACGCGATGTTTTTCACCGCCGGGCGATAACACTCGGGAACTTTGACGAGGCGCACGGCGTGTTCGGCGAACGCAAAGAGCGGCAAGTCGAGGTCCAGCACGAAGAGGGTTAACTCGTGCCGAACGGGTGAGGCGATCAGGGCGCGCACGAGGGCCAGCACGTATTGGCCAACGCCGGAGCGGCCGCCTTGCATCACGGAAGTGGTGAGGCCGATTTTCATATCATGTGGGTTGAACGAGGAGGTGATCGAGGCGGGTGAGTTTGAGCACGTTGAGCACGTCCGGTCGCGGAGCCGAGAAGCGCACCTCGGTTTCGTTTCGCCGCGCCCAGCTGCTGATTCGCACCATCAGGCCGACGCCGGAGCTGTCGATGAAGCGCACCTGCGAGAGGTCGATCACGGTGGTCACGCGCTTGGTGCCGAGCGACGTCAGGATACCGATGGTGAGATGCCAGACTTCATCGACGTTTTCCGCGGTGACCTCGCCTTGCCAACTCAGCGGGCGAGGGGAGCCTCGGAACGTGACGGGTCTCGGAGGAGCCTGCGTGGCCTTGATCATGCCCTGGGCCTCCGCCCAGCTTCCAGCGGTCAGGAAATGATCGTGCAGTTGCAGGTGTTGCAGCGCCTTGGTCATCTCCGGGCTGGGCGAGAGCAGCACGAACTGGAAACCCTGCGCATGCAGGCGCTGTCGCCAGCGTGCGAGCAGGGCGGCGCCAGTGCTGTCGATGGCGCACACGTGAGACGCGTCCAGCAGGCAGTGGCGGGTTTGTCGCGAGGCTTCGCGCCAGAAGCGGGCATCTTTGCGGATCGAAACCGCGGTGAGCGCTTCGGCGGCCCAGACCTGCATCCAGGTTGAGGCGAAGAACAATGCCTCGTGATCGGTCAGCCGGGTGAAAGGCAGCGGACGGGGCGTCAGGTTGAGAAACTGCGAGGCGAGCGCGGGGGCGAAGCGAACGACGTCGTTGGCATAACGGCCGAACAGCCGGCGTGGCTCCTGGAGCAACCGATAACTCCATTCCAGCCCGGTGCGTTGCATCCACCGCGGAGCGCGGCGCACGCGATCGGCGAGGAAATCGAGTGACGCACCGACACCGATGACCACGGGAACGCCGAGCGAGCGGTAGTGCATCGCGATCCATTTTTCTTGTTTCGGGCAGCCGAAGGAAACCAGCAGCAGGTCGGGTCGCGCCTCGCGTATGCGCTGGACGGTTTCCTCGTGGTTCATCTCTAGCAGCGCGCTGAAAGGCGGGGAATAATATCCCGCGATCAGTAGCGACGGGTGTTCGTGCTGGAGGCGTTCGGCCGCACTGGCCGCCA
The DNA here is from genome assembly GCA_967755175.1 of uncultured Opitutaceae bacterium. Lineage (GTDB taxonomy): Bacteria > Verrucomicrobiota > Verrucomicrobiia > Opitutales > Opitutaceae > Rariglobus. Next base: position 3,210 of record CBRAFO010000054.1, read on the forward strand.
CGCCGGAACCGGCGCCGAGGAGGAACACGCGATGGCCGCATTGCGCCGCTTCGCGCATGAGTGCGGGCACGAGGTCGGCGCCAGCAACGCGCTCGCGCAGCGCGTTGCCTAGCCAGCGCGAGGCCCAGACGAGTGGCGTGCCATCGCACAGGAGCAGATCGGCTTCCAAGAGGATGCGCCGCAGCTCGACGTCGGCGCGTGCCTGCACGAGGAAATCCATGTTGGCCGTCGCCACGTAGTGGGGGCGACCGTCGGTGATCATGGCGGAGATTCGCTGAATCGCCTCGTCGAGCGTGACGTTGTCAAAGGGCACGCCGATCACGGCGACGGGCCAGCCCGGCTCGGTGAAGCGGTTATCGGGCCGGGGGCTGTTTCGACAATGGGGCATCGGCCGGAGGGTGGTGGGTGGCGGGATCTCCCGTAGTTTCATGCGCTCATTTAACCCGGATCGGGGCGGCGCAAACATGGGGTGAAGTGCTTCCGAACCACCGGCGTGCGGGCAGCGTCATGTCGATTCTGGGGTCACGACCCACTGATGAAAACCACGGCGGTCACGTAAAGTGTGCCTCGACTTCCCGGGCTGCCGAAACACGACCGCGCATCGCACCTCGGGGGACACTTTTATGGACAACCAAAATCTGGAAGCAAACGCCCCCGCAGTGACGACCGACCGTGATCCCGCAGCGATACTTGAGCATGGCGGCCTGGACATCCACCCACCGGTGGCCGCGAAATCGGAGGCCGATGCCGATACCGCTGTGCAAGGTCGGGTGGCGGCTTCCCGCGTGGTGTTGACCCCGCCGCCAATGCCACGGGTCGAAACACATGGGGATTCGGCGCCGCTTTCCTTTGGCCAGCGCAGGTTGTGGTTTCTCGATCAGTTGGAGCCGGGCAGCCCGCTTCATCACCTGGCTTATCGAGTGCGCATCAGCGGACAGTTGGATTCGGAGGTTTTGGAATGGTCCATCACCGGGCTGATTGAACGTCACGAGGCGTTGCGCACCACCTATGCTCGTCACGGGAACGAGCCGGTGCAGACGGTTGCGCGTGTCTGGAGTTTCCGGATGACGCGGACGGATGTGAGCGAGTTCGCTGAGTCTCAACGCGAAGGCGAACTGGAGCGCCAGACACGCGACGAAATTACGCTGCCGTTTGACCTGCGCAGCGACCTGCTGCTGCGCGCCCGGCTCGTGCGGCTGGATGAAGCCGAGCACGCCTTGATCCTGGTGTTGCACCAGATCGCCGCCGATCCGGCTTCGCTGGTGGTGTTTAACCGGGAGCTAAGCGCGCTGTATGAAGCCTTTTCCTCCGGCGGTATTTCACTGCTTCCGGACCTGCCGATCCAATACGTCGATTATGCCTGCTGGCAGCGCGAGCATCTGCACGGCGAGACGTTGCACCGGCTGGTGAAGTTTTGGCGGGAGCGGATCGCGGATGCCCCACCGCTGCTTCCGATTCCTTCCGATCGGCACCGGCCCCCTGCGCAATCGCATCGGGGGGCCGTCTGCACGGCCCATTTTTCAGCAGAGCTCTTTTCGAAGTTGCATGACTATAGCCACGCGCGCAGTGCGACGCTCTTCATGACCTTGCTCGCGGCGTTCAAGACGCTGCTCCACCGCTACACTGGGCTGGAAGATATTGTGGTCGGGTCTTCGCAGGCCGGTCGCAGCCGGCCGGATACCGCCGGGCTGATCGGGCATTTCTCCAACACGCTGGTGCTCCGAACTAAACTCACCGGCGATCCCGTGTTCGGAGAATTATTAACCCGCGTCCGCGAGACGATGCTCACCGCCGGCGAACATGCGGAGCTGCCCTTCGAGAAACTCGTGGAGGAGCTGCAACCGAAGCGCGACCTCAGCTTTGAGCCGGTCTGCCAGATTATGTTTTCCCTGCAGGAGACGCCGCTCGCCACGCCCAAACTGGCTGGTTTGCAGACGAGCATCGAGGTTGTCCATACCGGCACCATCCGGGCGGATCTTAACGTGCAGGTCGGTGAATCGCCGGAGGGCCTGACCGTAACGGCGGAATATAGCCGGGATCTGTTTGATGCCGGAACCATTGAACGCCTCCTCGGTCATTTCCGCACCTTGCTGGAGGCGGTCGCGTCCCCTGACGAACGGCCGATTTCACTCCTGCCGCTGCTGCCCCGGCAAGAATACATGCGCATGTTGTCCGACTGGAACGCCACCGCCACCGAGTATCCCAAGGAGAAATATGTCCATCAGTTGTTCGAGGAGCAGGTAATGCGAACCCCGGATGCGACCGCCGTGGTCTTCAATGATCGTCAGCTCAGCTACGCCGCGCTCAACCGGCTCGCGACGGATCTCGCCACAAAGCTCCGCGTCCAAGGCGCCGGTCCGGAGACGCTGGTGGCTCTCTGCGTGGAGCGGTCGCTGGACATGATCATCGGCCTCCTCGGCATTCTTAAAACCGGCGCGGCTTACGTGCCGCTTGATCCCGCATTTCCCGCCGAGCGGCTGGCGTTCATGCTGGAAGATTCCGAGGCGCCCGTGCTCGTGACGCAACGCCATCTGCAAAGCCTCTTCCCGGGTAGAACCGCAATCGTCTGCCTCGACGACGAGGCTGTTCCCATGGCGGTTCCGGGGCTCCTGCCAGGGCAAATCCCGGACTGTTCTCCGCCGCGCCCAGAAAATCTCGCTTACGTGCTCTACACCTCCGGCTCCACCGGGCGACCGAAGGGCGTGATGATCAGCCATCGCAACGTGCTCAATTTCTTTGCCGGCATGGATCGCGCGCTGGGCACGGAGCCGGGTGTGTGGCTGGCCGTGACGAGCATCTCTTTCGACATCTCGGTGCTCGAACTCTTCTGGACGCTGGCCCGTGGCTTCAAGGTCGTGATCCTCGCCGACCAGGCGGGCATGCGGTCGCTCAAGAATTTCAGCAGCAGTTCCTGGGCGCCCGGCGAGGTGATGCGTTCGCTCGATGAGCAACTCGCGCGGCATGCAATCACGCACCTGCAATGCACGCCCTCGTTCGCACGCCTGCTCACGCGGATGCCGGCCACGCTGGCCGCGTTGCGCCCGCTGCGTCGCCTGCTCGTGGGCGGCGAGGCGCTGCCGGGCGATCTGGCCGAGACCCTCCACAGGGCCATCGATGGGGAACTCATCAACATGTATGGCCCCACCGAGACCACCGTCTGGTCAACGACTCATAAAGTGGACGTCGTGCGCTCTGCGACCACCGAGATCGGGCGGCCCATCGCCAACACCGAAGTCTTCATTCTCGACCGCAACCGGCAGCTCGTTCCCGCGGGCGTGCCCGGCGAATTGTATCTGGGTGGCGACGGACTGGCGCGCGGGTATTGGCGTCGTCCCGAGCTCACGTCGGAGCGGTTTATCACGCATCCCTTTTACAACGGCGATGCGCGGCTCTATCGCACGGGTGATCTGGCGCGTTACCGCGCCGACGGTGTTATCGAGTTTCTGGGGCGCGCCGATTTTCAGGTGAAGATCCGTGGTCACCGCGTCGAGTTGGGCGAGATTGAATCCGTGCTCGCGCAGCATCCGGCCGTGGTGCAAGGCGTGGTCGTCGTGCGCACAGAAGTGCCGGACGATCCCCGGCTGGCGGCCTACATCGTGCCCGCCGCCTCCGGTGCGCCGGAGCCCGCCGCGCTGCGAGAGTTTTTCCGGGAGAAGTTACCCAGCCACATGGTGCCTGAGTTCTTCGTGTTTTTGGAACGTTTGCCGCTCACGCCAAACGGGAAAATTGACCGCAACGCCCTGCCGGCTCCCGTGCGTATCGTTGCCAAGCAGGCGGGGGCAGTGGTGCCGCTCGCGGGGCTGGAACAGGCGATCGCCGCCATCTGGAAAGATATTCTGTCGGTCGAAAATCCCGGAGCGGACGATAACTTTTTCGATTTCGGAGGACGGTCGATTCACGTCGTCCAGGTGAAGGCGCGGCTGCAGGAATCGCTCGGCGTCGAGCTGCCTGTGATCAAGTTGTTTCAATACCCGACCATTCGCTCGCTGGCGGAGTTCATCGGGGCGGAGTCCAAGGAGGATTCCCTCCACGACAAGATACGGGAGCGCATGCAGCGGCGGCAGAACGCGGTTATCAGCCGTCGTAAAAACAATGCGGAGGTGAACTCATGAGCGCCTCTGAAATCCGAGGCGAGAGCATCGCCATCGTCGGCATGGCCGGACGGTTTCCGAAGGCCGCCAACTTGGAGGAGTTTTGGCGCAATCTTCGCGATGGCGTGGAGTCCATTTCCTTCTTCACCGACGAAGAGCTGCAGTGGTCGTGGATCGAGGGCGCGCCGCCCAAGGACAACCCTGGTTTCGTGAAGGCGCGCGGCGTGATGGAGGGGGCTGATTGGTTCGATGCGGGCTTTTTCAACATGACGCCCCGTGAGGCGGACATCTTGGACCCGCAGCACCGGATTTTCATGGAGTGTTGCTGGGAGGCGCTCGAAAACGCCGGTTGCAATCCCGAGACCTACGATGGGATGGCCGGCGTGTTTGCGGGCTCGGGCATGAACACCTACCTGCTCTCCAACCTGCTTTCGCACCGCCCGCCGACCACGGTTGTCGGCGACACGTTCAAGCTGCTGCTCGCGACCGACAAGGACTTCCTGACGACGCGGGTCTCCTACAAGTTCAACCTTCACGGCCCGAGCGTGGACGTGCAGGCCGCTTGCTCGACCTCGCTCATGGCCGTCTGCCTGGCCTGCCAGAACCTGCTTTCCTACCAATGCGATCTGGCGCTTGCGGGCGGCGTCTCCATCGCGTTCCCCCAGAAGAAAGGACAAGTTCACCTCGAAGGCGGAGTGATCTCGCCGGACGGGCATTGTCGCGCGTTTGACGCTGATGCCGCCGGCACGACCTTTGGCGATGGCGCCGGCGTGGTGGTGCTCAAGCGGTTGTCAGATGCAGAGGCCAACGGTGACCACATTTGCGCGGTGATCCTTGGCTCCGCGCTCAACAACGATGGCGCGCGGAAAATCGGCTACACGGCGCCGAGCGTGGATGGACAAGCCGAGGTCATCGCGCTGGCGCACGCCGAAGCGGGCATTGATTCGGCGTCCATTTCCTACATCGAGGCCCACGGCACGGGCACGCCGCTGGGCGATCCGATTGAGATCGCCGGGCTGATCAAGGCCTTCGGTGCGCACGCGAGAGCGCGCACGTGTGCGATTGGATCGGTCAAAGCCAACGTTGGTCATCTCGACGTCGCCGCCGGTGTGGCGGGCCTCATTAAAACCGTCCTGGCGCTTCAGCACCGGGAGTTGCCGCCGCTGCTGCATTATCAAAAGCCGAATCCGAAAATCGATTTCGAGGACAGTCCGTTTTATCCGAACACCGTGTTGCGGGACTGGCCGGGTGACGCCGGTCCGCGTCGCGCTGGCGTGAGTGCGTTCGGCATTGGCGGGACCAATGCGCACGCGGTGGTCGAAGAAGCTCCGCTCGCCGCGCCGTCATCCCCGGCGCATCCATGGCAACTGCTGCCGCTCAGCGCACGTTCTCCCGCTGCGCTGGAGGCGGCGACGACGGCGCTCGCCGAGCACCTGCGGAAGAATCCCGGGCTCAATCTCGCGGACGTGGCGTTTACCCTGCAGGACGGACGAAAGGCGTTTGCCCATCGGCGCGCGGTCGTTTGTCGCGATCTTAGTGACGCGGTCGAGGCGTTGTCCTCGGGCGATGCCCTGCGGCTGCCCACGGGCCGCATCAGTGAGGCGCGTCCCTCGGTGGCGTTTTTGTTTCCGGGCCAAGGCACGCAGCACCCCGACATGGGGCGCGAGCTCTATGTGACCGAGCCGGTTTTCCGCGAGCAGGTGGACAAGGCCTGCGAGATTTTAAAACCGTATCTCGGACTCGATCTGCGTTCACTGATTTATCCGACGCCGGAGGAGCGCGAGCAGGCCGCCCAACGGCTGGCGCAGACTTCTCTGACGCAGCCGGCGTTGTTTGTGATCGAGCATGCGCTGGCGAGACTGTGGATGCACCGGGGCATCCGGCCTCAAGGCATGATCGGGCACAGCGTGGGCGAGTATGTGGCCGCGTGCATTGCCGGCGTGTTCACGTTGGAAGACGCGTTGCGGCTGGTTGCGGAGCGCGCCCGGCTCATGCAGCAGCAACCTCCGGGCGTGATGATGGCGGTGCGCATGGCGGAGCAACCGTTGCGGGAGCTGCTCACGCCGGAGATTTCGCTGGCGGCGGTCAACGCCCCGCAATTGTGCGTGGTCTCCGGGACGTTCGAGGCGATTGCCGCTCTGGAGAAGGAGATGATGCGGCGCGGAGTGGCGGGCCGGCGACTGGTGACTTCGCATGCGTTTCACTCGCAGATGATGGAGCCGATGCTGCCGCTGTTCGCGGAGCAGGTGCGGCGCACCCAGATGCACCCACCGCAGTTGCCCTGGGTTTCGAATCTCACGGGCCGGTGGATAACGGCGTCGCAAGCGGTGGACCCTGATTACTGGGTCGAGCACGTGCGGCGCACGGTGCGTTTCGCCGACAGCCTGATCGAGCTGGCGGGGCGCGGGATCAACGTGCTGCTGGAAGTCGGGCCGGGGCAGACGCTGTGCACGTTGGCGCGTCAGCACCCGATTATCTCGGAGTTCGCGGGCAAGATCGTGCTGGGTTCGCTCGCCGCTACCGGCGCGCGAGACTCGGATCGTGCGATCATGCTCAAAGCCATGGGGCGCCTCTGGCTGGCCGGCGCGCCGGTTGTCTGGCCGGGGATTAACAAGCACGAGCGTCGCCAGCGCGTCGTGCTGCCCACGTATCCATTCGAGCGGAAGCGCCACTGGATAGAACCTGCGACCTCCACTGTCGGAGATGCTGCGCATCAGGGGTTGAACGGTCACGCGCACGCCGTCCCGCAGAGTGAAACGTTCGATACCAAACAGGGAGATCCGATAATGGAAACGAAAGCTGTCCGGGTGGAGAACTCGACCTTGGCCGGGCTGCGGTCGCTGTTTCAGGAGCTGTCGGGTGTGGACCTGACGCGGGCTGATCCGGGCGCGACGTTTTACGAGCTGGGCTTCGACTCGCTCTTTCTCACCCAAGCCAGCCTGGCGGTGCAGAACCGGTTTAAAACCCCCGTCACGCTTCGCCAGATGCTCAACGACTTCACGACCTTGGAACGCCTGGCTGATCATCTCGACGGGCGGATCGGCACAGCCGGATCGGCGGCGGCAGCGCGCGTCGTGGAAGCGGCGGCGCAATCCGCCACGGCCACGGAGCTGGTGCCGCTGACGGAGGAGCAGCACGAGGTGTGGTTTGCCTCCCAGATGAGCGGGGGCGCTTCGGCGGCGTATAACGAGTCCAGCCTGGTGCGGCTCATGGGCTCATTGAACCTCGTCGCGTTGCGCAAGGCGTTGCACCAACTGATGGGACACCATGAGGCCTTGCGCGCTACGTTCAATCCGGCGGGCGATTTCCAGCGCATTCCCGCCTCGCGCGAGATCGAGCTCTCGTTGACGGACTGCTCCCACCTGAGCGGTCGCGAGCAGGAGCTGCAGGTAAACCTCGTGATCAAGCGCGAGATCGGCACCGAATTCGACTTGGCCGAAGGTCCGCTCGTGCGGGCGCAGCTGATCCGGCTGGCGGAGCGAGATCACCTGTTGCTCATCGTGGTGCACCACCTTGTGAGCGACGGCTGGTCGCAGGGGATTTTGCTCTGCGACCTCGGTGAATTTTATTCGGCGAACTGTCGCGGCGAGCCGTGCATACTCCCGGCGCCGGCCAAGTTCAGCGACTATGCACGCCGCCATGTCGGGCAGCGGAACACGGCGGAGTTCGCCGATGCCGAGGCGTATTGGCAGAAGCAGTTCGCCGACTCGGTCCCGGTGCTCGAACTGCCCGCGGATCGTCAGCGTCCGGCGGTGCGCACCTACGCGGGCGACTGCCGGTCTGGCACGCTCTCGCCGGACATCACTGCGGCGGTGAAACGACTGTGCGAAGAGCGCGGGTGCACGGCGTTCGCGGTGTTGCTCTCGGCGTTCAGCATCCTCTTGCATCGCCTGAGCGGACAGGAGGACGTCGTGGTCGGCGTGCCGGCGGCGGCGCAGGTGCTGGAGGGGGCAGGGAATCTCGTGGGCCATTGTGCGAATGTGCTCCCGGTTCGCAGCCGGATCACCGATGAGCTGGCGTTCAACGATTATCTGACGATTAGCCGGGGAAAGCTGCTGGAGGCGTTGGAGCACTGGCGGCATCCGCTCGGCGATTTGATTCGCAAGCTGAACCTGCCGCGCGATCCCAACCGCGTGCCGTTGGCCAACGTGGTGTTTAACTCCACGCGGCTGCGCGAATCGCTCCACTACGAGGGGCTTTCCGCCGACGTCATCGGCTCGCCCAAGTGTTTCGTGAACTTCGATCTGGCCTTTAACCTGGACCTGACCGGCGAGGAGTTTCTGTTCAATTTGTATTACAGCACGGAGCTCTTCGACGAAGGCACGATCGATCGGTTGGTCGGCGAGTTTGAAAATCTGCTTCGTGGCATCGTCGGCGATCCCGCGCAGGCCGTGTCCCGGTTGTCGTTGTTGGGCGAGGCGGAGCGGCGTCGGATTCTCGTCGAGTGGAACAGCCACCGGGTGGAATACTCGCGGGACCGCTGCATCCATGAGCTCTTCGCCGCGCAGGCCGGACGCACGCCCGACTCGGTCGCGCTTGTCTCCGCTCACGAGCGCATGACCTATCGCGAATTGGACCAGTGGTCCGATCGCATCGCCCGGCGACTGCGCGCGCTGGATGTCGGCCCGGATACGCGGGTGGGCATTTTCCTGGAGCGCACGCCGGCCTTGGTGGCCGCCATGCTCGGCGTGTTGAAGGCCGGCGGGGCTTACGTGCCGCTCGATCCGGTTTATCCGCGTGATCGACTGGCGCTCATCATCGACGACTCGCGCATGCCGGTGCTGCTAACCAGTGAGAAACTCCGGCCGCAACTGGACGCGGGCGAAGCCAGGGTGTTGTTGGTGGAAGCCGCCGGTGCTCCCGATGCCGAACCGCTGGTGGGCAGCATGCCTCTTTCAGTCGGGCCAAACGCATCTCGGAATCTGGCCTACGTGCTCTACACCTCCGGTTCCACCGGCCGGCCCAAGGGCGTGGAAATCGAGCACCGCAGCGTGGTTTCCCTCATCGCGTGGGCACAAGCGACGTATCGTCCGGAGGAACGCGCAGGCATGCTCGCCTCGACGTCGGTGTGTTTCGATTTGTCGGTCTTCGAGGTGTTTTTCCCGCTCTGTTCCGGGGCGAAGGTAATCCTCGCGGAAAACATCCTGCACCTGGCCGACCTACCGGCGGTGTCCGAAATTACCCTTATCAATACCGTCCCCTCTGCCATCGCGGATCTGCTGCACGCGGGGCGCATCCCGGCGACGATTGGCACGATCAACCTGGCCGGCGAGGCGTTGTCGCAAGACCTCGTGGATGAGCTTTACCGGAAGACCGGGGTCGAGCGTGTGTTCGACCTCTACGGCCCTACGGAGACCACGGTGTATTCAACCTTCGCGCTGCGCGTGCCGGGTGGCCGGGCAATGATCGGCCGTCCTCTGCCCAACGAGCACGCCTACATCCTCGACAAGCGCCGTCAGCCGGTGCCGATCGGTGTGCCGGGCGAGTTGTATCTCGGCGGCGATGGGCTGGCCCGTGGTTATCTGCGCCAACCCGAGCTGACCCGGGAGCGTTTCGTCGAGAATCCGTTCCATGCGGGCGAGCGCCTCTATCGCACCGGCGACCTCGTGCGCTACCGCGAGGATGGCAACATCGAGTATCTCGGCCGCTTGGACCAGCAGGTGAAGTTGCGCGGTTTTCGCATCGAGCTCGGCGAAATCGAATCATCGCTGCGCAAACATCCCTCGGTGCGCGAAGCCGTCGCGATGGTGCGGGTCGATCACGGGACCGACCAACGGCTGGTCGCGTATATCGTGCCGACGGGGCAACCGGCGGACACTCTGCAACTGCGCGCTCATCTCATGAAAACCCTGCCGGGCTACATGATCCCGGCGGCGTTTGTGATGCTGGATAAGTTTCCGCTGACGCCGAACGGCAAGGTGGACCGGCGCGCGTTGCCCGCACCGGATTCACGGCGCGACGAGAACGTGCGACCCTTCATGGCTCCGCGCACCACGACCGAGGAAGTGCTGGCCGACATCTGGCGCAGCGTGCTCGGGCTGGAACAGGTTGGCATCGAGGATAACTTCTTCGAGTCGGGCGGCCATTCCTTGATGGCGACTCAGGTGCTCTCTCGGGTGCGAGAAGCGTTTCAAATCGAACTACCCTTGAAACAGTTTTTCGCCGCACCCGTGATCTCGGATCAAGCCGCGGCGATCGAGGCGGCGATGGTGGAGGAAATCAAAAACATGTCGGACGGTGAGACTGCCGACCAAATCGCCGCCGATGCCGCGGCACTGAACGGAAGGTTTCTATGACCAAACCAGGGACATTGGCGCCCAGAGCCGAATTGAGCGAAGTGCAGCGGGCGTTGCTGAAGCAGCGGCTGAAGCATGCACGCGAAACCACGGCGGCCCCGCAGGAGGGTGCCGGTGGAATACCTCGTCGCGAGTCTCGTGAAGCCATTCCGCTTTCCGCAGCGCAGCAACGGCTGTGGTTCATCGATCAGCTGGAGCCGAACAGCCCCGCTTACAACATGTCCGAGGCGGTGCGGTTGAGCGGTCCGCTCGATGTGCCCGCTCTTGAACGCAGCCTGAACGCGATCATTCACCGGCATGAGATTCTACGGACAAACTTCGTTTCCGTGGATGGCAGTCCGCTTCAGGTCATCGCCGACCGGCGCACGTTGTCGATCCAAGTTCGTGTTCCGTCGCGATCCGCGGATGTGGCGGCCGAGACCGAGCGGTTGATCGATGAAGAGGCCCGTCGGCCGTTCGACTTGCGGTCCGATCTGTTGCTGCGCGTGTTGCTCATCTCCGTCGGCCCGGAGGAACACGTATTCATGTTCACGATGCACCACATCATCTCGGATGGGTGGTCGCAGGGTGTGTTTTTCGGCGAACTCGCGGAGCTCTACGACGCGGCGGTGACCGGACGCACGCTCACGTTGCCTGAGTTGCCGGTGCAATACGCCGACTTCGTCCTATGGGAAAAGGAACGCCTGCACGGCCCTGTGCTCAGCCGCCAGTTGGCCTATTGGAAACACCAGTTGCGCGGAGTCCTCCCGGTGCTGGAACTGCCGATGGACCATCCGCATCCTTTCACGTCCAGCTCTCCGGCGGCGACGCAGACGCGGTTGCTTTCGCCGGAACTCGTGGGGCAATTGAAGGCGCTCAGCCAGCGCGAAGGCGCGACTTTGTTCATGACGTTGTTGGCTGCTTTTCAGGTGCTGTTGCACCGCTACACGGGCGAGGTGGATGTGGTGACGGGCTCGGTGGTGGCGGGCCGGCCGCAGGTCTCGTTGGAAAAGCTGATCGGCTTCTTTGTGAACACGGTGGTCTTCCGTGGAAATCTCGCGGGCGACCCGAGTTTCCGCGAACTGCTCGCGCGCACTCAGGACACCACGCTGGACGCACTCGCCAATCAGGAACTGCCTTTTTCGCGAGTGGTGGAGGAGCTGCACCCTGACCGCAGTCCGAGCCAGAACCCGGTTTTTAACGTGATGTTCGTATTGCAGAACACGCCCGCGAAACCGGAACGCATGGCGGGACTGAAGCTCCAGCCGCGGGTGGTGGAAGGGGTCTGCGCCAAGTTTGACCTGATGCTGTTGATGGAAGAATCGAGCGACGGTTTGCTCGCGATTTTAGAATACAACGCGGACCTGTTCGAACGAGAAACGATCAAGCGGATGCTCGGTCACCTCCAGGTGTTGCTCGAGGGCATCGCGGCTGATCCCGCGCGGCCAATCTCTGCTCTGCCCCTCCTGTCCGTGGAGGAGCGCCGGCAATTACTCATCGAGTGGAACCGCACCGAGACCGTGTATCCGCGCGACCGGACCATTGTGGAGTTGTTCGCGGATCAGGTCGCGAAAACCCCCAAGGACATCGCGGTCGTCTGCGCCGGGCACAAGATAACGTATAAGGAACTCGACGAGCGGGCAGGGCGGTTGGCCAGCCGTCTCCGTCAGAGCGGGGTTGGTCCGGATGTCGTCGTCGGCGTTTGCCTGGAGCGGTCCTTAGAACTCGTGGTGGCATTGCTCGCGATCATCAAGGCGGGCGGGGCCTATGTCTCGCTGGACCCCTCTTGCTGGTCGGTTGACCGACTTGGTTTCATCCTAGTGGAAACGAAAGCTCCGGTGCTCGTGACGGCGGCCAAGCAGGAGTCGCTCGTGGCGTCGTTGATCGAAGTCGCCCGGGCAACCGGGGCGCAGGTAAATCCCGCCGTGATTCGCGTGGACTCGGCTCTGCTGGCGAAATCCGCAGGCGTTATTTCCACCAACGACAACGCGGCACGGGTGACGCCGGAGAGCCTCGCGTGCGTCAGCTACACCGCCGGTTCGACGGGGACGCCCAAGGGTGTTGGCGTGACGCATCGCGGCATCGTGCGGTTAGTTAAGGACGCCAACTTTGGGCGCTTCGATTCCAGTGATGTTTTTCTCCAACTTACGCCGGTCGCTTTCGGCGCTGCGGCATTGGAGATATGGGCACCGTTGCTCAATGGCGGACGCTTGGTGGTGTGCCCGCCCGGTCAGCCGTCGTTGTCCTCGTTGGGCGAATGCATTCAGAAAAACGGTGTCACCGTCCTCTGTCTGACCGCCGACCTTTTTCACGGGATGGCGGAGGCGCATCTCGGGTATTTGAAAAACGTGCGGGTTCTGCTGGCGGGGGGCGGCGTGCTCTCGGTTCCGCTGGTGCAGCGGACATTGCAGCAACTGCCGCGCACGCGACTCATCCATGGCTATGGGCAGGCGGAAACGACGACGCTCACCTGCGGTTATGCCGTCGAGGCTGCGGCTTTGGAGGCGGGGCCTTTGCCGATTGGGCGACCGCTAGCGAACACGCAGGTCTATGTTCTCGATGCGAACCGACAGCCGGTGCCGATCGGCGTGGCGGGCGAGTTGTATGTGGGCGGTGATGGCTTGGCTCGCGGTTACCTTAACCAGCCGGCGATGACCGCCGACAAGTTTGCCCTCCAGTCTCTCGATGAGTTGGCGCCACTGCGTTTATATCGGACGGGCGACCGCGTCCGCTGGCTGGCGAATGGCACCTTGGAGTTTTTGGGCCGCATGGATCGCCAGGTGCGGATTCGTGGACACCGCGTTGAGCCGGAGAAAATCGAGGCGGCGTTGCTCACGCACCCGTCTTTAAAGAATTGCGCGGTCGTCATGGCCAAAGAATCCGCGGGAGGCGAACGTCTCGTGGGTTGTCTGGTGATGAAGCCGGATGCTCCGTCGGTCACAGTCGAGTGGGCCGACTATCTCCGTCGGACGTTGCCCGATTATAGGGTGCCTTCGGCTTTTCTCGTGCTCAACGAGCTGCCGCTTTCCGTGAGTGGCAAGGTGGACTATGCCGCGCTCCAGCGCTCCGCCGGGGAGAAGATCGAGCCGGCTCGCGTGCGTATTGCGCCTCGCGATGAGCTGGAACGCCAGCTGGCCGAACTTTGGGAAGCGGTGCTCGGAGTGAGCCACATCGGCATCCATGATCGGTTTTTCGAACTCGGCGGGCATTCGCTGCTGGCGGTTCGCTTGCTGGCGAAAATCGAGACCACCTTTGGTCAAAAGCTTCCGGTCTCCGCAGTGTTTCAGCACCCGACCGTCGCTCAATTGGGTGCGTTGTTGCGTTCACAAGATGCCGCCAAAGCCGTCCCGTTGACGTCGATCGTTGAAGTCCAACCGCACGGCTCCCGGCCGCCCATCTATTTTGTCCATGGCGTGGGCGGAGGCATGTTTTGGGGGTATTCGAACCTCTCGCGCCACTTGGGGGCGGATCAACCGGTTCACGTATTCAAATCGCGGGGACTCGATGGCACGCCCGAGTGGCCGACGATCCGTGAAATGGCTCAGAGCTACGTCGCCGACCTGAAGAGCTTTCAGCCGCAAGGTCCCTATGTGGTGGGCGGTTATTGTTTTGGCGGCAACGTGGCCTACGAGATGGCGCGTCAGCTCAAGGATGCGGGCGACGAGGTGGCCTTGCTCGTTCTCATCAGCAGCTCGCCACCCAATTCCCAATACGAAAGCACGCAGTTCCGCTGGTCGTTGCCCTGGCTGCTGAAGTTTTCCCGGAATTTCGGGCGCTGGATCGTGTCGTTTGCGATGCGTTGGGATGCGAAGGAACGCCGGGAATTTATCCGGTGGAAATCCCGTGTCGTGTGGAGACGCCTGGCCCCGCTCTTCGGCGCACCTGCGGTCGAGGATCCACGGGACAGCAATGTCGATAACACGGATGCATTGATGGCGCTCACCGTCGTTAACGAGGCTCAACGGCGCCTCTGGAACGCGCACATGATCGCCTTGAGGCTCCACCGCCCGAAGCCCTATGACGGAAAGGCGGTGCTGATCCGTTCGCCTGCGCATCTGTTCCTGTGCTCGTTCGACGAGCAGTGTGGCTGGGGTGAACTGGTTCGCGGCGGCGTCACCGTCAAAATCGTCCCCGGCGATCATGGGCGTATTCTCGAAGAACCCTTCGTGGTGGCGGCGGCGAATGAGTTGCGCCGGTGCTTGCAGGAAAACCTCTCGCAGACTCGGCCGGAAGGAGGCGCATGAACACCGACCAGGCAGAGATCCAGACTGGCGTTCGCAGGGACACCGCTTCTGCGGAGGCTCAGTCGTGGCCGCGTCTCAACGACGACGAAATCCACGTCTGGAAAGTGCTCCTCGACGACTCTGCGCAGGCGCAGGATCGCGCCCTGCTTTCTGTCGACGAACTCAAGCGCGCCGGACGTTATCGTTTCGAACAGGATCGCGTGCGCTTCGTGGCCGGCCGTGCTCGCCTGCGGATGATTCTTGGCGGCTATCTCGGCCGGTCGCCGGAGGAACTGGTTTTTATCGAAGGTCCGCACGGCAAGCCGCGCCTGAAACTGAATGAAGGGGACGCGCCGTTGCACTTCAACGTGACCCATGCGGACGAGCTCGCGCTCTACGCCGTGGCGCGAGGAGGAGAGGTGGGCATTGATGTGGAACCTGTCCGCGAAATACCGGACTGGTCGTTGATTGCGGAGACGGTTTTTTCACCCGGTGAGCAGACCAGTCTTCGCAATTTGAGCGATGACCGGCGGAGGCTCGGCTTCCTGCAGGTGTGGACTCGCCACGAGGCTCTTTTGAAAGCGGCGGGCGAGGGGTTAGGTGGCGACAGCGACGGGCAACGTCTGCAGGAGTCCGGCTATGCGGTCCATTCGATGACGCCAGCTCCCGGCTATCTCGCGGCGTTGGCCAGTCGGTTTACGGCCCAAAGCATAATTTTCCTGATGTGGGCGGGGTCCTCTATCCCGCTCACCTCGCTCGGCGATTTTTGAACCAATTTACCTACCTATGAACCTGATTCGTTTTTTTCTGCGTTGTTCGCGGCGCATGATGATCTGGACCTCGATTGCCGCGCTCGCCAGCGGTATCTGCAACGCCGGTCTTATTGCGATGGTTAACCGGGTTCTTAACGGCATCGGCGTGCCAGGGACTGCCCTCGTGTGGGCGTTCGTTTGCCTCGGCGTCGGCCGGATTATGACCAACTTCCTGGCCCAACTGGCACTGGCGCATTTTGCCCAGCGCGCCACCGCGGATCTGCGGCGCAATCTCATCCGCAAGATCCTCGGCGTGCCCCTCCGGCAACTGGAGGAAATCGGCACGGCTCGACTGATGGTCGCGCTCACCGAAGACGTGGCGAGCATCACCGAGGCCATGCTGGCGATCCCGGCGACCGCCGTGAACGTGGCCATCCTCCTGGGCGGCGCGGTTTATCTCGGCTGGTTGTCCACCAAGGTCCTGATTGCGATGGGCGTGTTTATGGTGGTGGGCGCGGTGCTTTATCGCCTGTTGATCCGCAGCGGCATCAAACACTTGCTTGCGGCCCGCGATCAACAAGACCGGCTTTTCCGGAATTTCCGCTCGCTCACCGAAGGCATCAAGGAGCTCAAATTACATCGCGAGCGCCGGGGCGTTTTCCTGTCGGAGAACGTTCAGTCCACCACCGAGGCGTGCCGGAAGCACACCGTCGCGGCGGAACTGCGCTTCATCGTCGCTCAAAACTGGAGCCAGCTCCTGTTTTTCGCGCTGATCGGACTCATCCTCTTCCTCCTGCCGCGGATCGAGCATCTCGACCCGCATGCGTTGACGGGCTACGTGGTGGCGACGCTTTATCTGATGGGCCCCTTGTCTGGCGTTTTGGGGAGCTTCTCGATTTTCGGACGGGCGAGCACCGGCTTGCGAAAGATCGAGCAACTCGGTCTCGCGCTCAATGCACCGGTCGTGGACGACGCCCCCGGCGTGCGCCACGCCACACCGGCGGCGTTCAACCGCCTCGCGCTCATCAACGTCACCCATTCGTATCGCCGTGAGAAAGAGGATCACCCGTTCATGTTGGGCCCGATCAGCCTGACCTTCCGCGCTGGCGAACTCGTCTTCCTGGTCGGCGGCAACGGCAGTGGTAAGTCCACGCTGGCGAAAATCATCACCGGACTTTACCTGCCGGAATCGGGCGAGATTCAGGTGAACGGCCAGATCATCGGGCACGATAATCGCGATGATTACCGCCAGCACTTCTCGGCCGTTTTTGCGGATTTCCACCTCTTCGACAGTCTCATCGGCTTGCATAGCCCCAGCTTGGACGAGAAGGCGCGGGAGTATCTCGAACGTCTCCACATTGATCACAAGGTGACGATCTCCGGCGGTCGGCTTTCGACGACGGATCTCTCGCAAGGTCAGCGCAAACGCCTCGCCCTGCTCACGGCTTATCTGGAGGACCGCGCCTTCTACCTGTTTGACGAGTGGGCGTCGGACCAAGATCCGCTCTTCAAAGAAGTATTCTACACGCGCTTGCTGCCCGACCTGAAGGCGCGAGGGAAGACGGTCTTGGTGATCACGCACGACGACCACTACTTCCACCTCGCCGATCGTGTTATCAAACTCGACTACGGCCAGATCGCGTCAGACGCGCCCACCCCCGATGCCACCATCAACACGGAGAGAGCCGCCAGGACCGAAACGCTCGGCATCGGTATCTTCATCGATTCGAAGACCTGAACACCTCGTCCTTTGCCCAACAAAAGCGCCCCGCCAAACTCGGCGGGGCGTTTTTGCTAGGGTGTGTTTGCTAAATAAGCCGGACCAGCGGGAGCGAGAAAGGGTGCTCGGCCAAGGCGACCGAGGCGGAGGCGGGCCAGCGGCCCGTGCCGCCGAGGGCAACGCCGGCCCAGCGCCTTTTCTCGCTTCCCTCGTAGAGCGTCAGCGATGGCCTGGATTATTTAGCAAACACACCCTAGGGAAGTTGAATTTAAAATAATGAGCAGGGTTCTTACGAGTGCGCGGGTCTGCCGGGTGCGCCGGGATGATGGTGATGTTCGCTTTCTCCGGTGCCCGTCAGCATGACGGCACCCAATTCAAGCAGTCCCACCACCAGATGCGGCACCCACACGCGGTCCGCGAAGCGGAACAGCCACGGTGACGCCGCCAAGAAGATGCCGCTCAGCACATCCAAGACGAGGTGAGCGCGAAACGGTATCAGTTTGAACAGACCCAGCTCGTAGTTCGTGAAGACGCTGTAAACAAGGGTCGCAATACCA
Organism: uncultured Opitutaceae bacterium; assembly: GCA_967755175.1. Classification (GTDB taxonomy): domain Bacteria; phylum Verrucomicrobiota; class Verrucomicrobiia; order Opitutales; family Opitutaceae; genus Rariglobus. Next base: position 20,828 of record CBRAFO010000054.1, read on the forward strand.
AGGATAACCGGGATCCGAGACTCGATCCCGCCTGTATCGAAGCCGAAAATCTTCGGCGCTAAGATCAGCAACAAACCAACGACGTAGTCGATGGCGCCATGGGCGCGGCGTGATATGATATGCATAACCCGGCACCATACATGTGCGAATCGCCCGCCGCCATGGGGGCGATTTACCAGCCAAACCCCGGGGAACATCGGTTCGCGCCCCCCGGCCATGCTCACGCAGGCGGATGATTTTTTATAGGGGTTTTGGACTGGTTTGTGCGGGTTATTGACCCCGGGCTATTCATTAAGTTTGCGGTTGATTTGGCTGCAAAGGATGAGCATCCAAGTATCCCGATGGGATAGTCGGTCTTATAAACCTTTCGTTTAACGCTAATAACTCCGCCACGCCATGGCAGTGTATTCACCCTTACTTCCGGTCACGACAAACCCAAGTCGGCGGTATAGCCGTTGGGCTGCGTTGTTTTTGAAGACGTGCAACGTCACGGGCATTCCGGCACTGCGCGCTTCGGCCAAGAGCTCCTCCACCAGCGTGCGTCCCACTCCCTTGCCTCGGTGCGCAGGCATCAACGCCAGATCGACCAAGCGAATTTCGCTCTCCGCGTGATGCACCGTAATCGCTCCGATCTTCCCGCCGCCTACGTGGACAATGCTCTGCATCGCCCCCGGGAAGCTCGTCTGATACGCGGCGCGTCGGGCCGCATACTGCTGGCGAAGAAAAGCCTGTTGTTGTTCCGGCGGCCACCCGCACGCGGCCATCTCGTCGGCGCGGGTGCTGGCATACAGCTCGAACAGAAAAATCTCGTCGGGCGGCAGGGCGGGGCGGAGCAGGGGAGCGGGGAGGGAAGCCATGGGTGTGATGCGCACACGGTTCTCATCCCGGCTCAAGATGCAATCGCCTGCATGTTTCATCGTCAGGTTTACCAATCACTTTCGCTCCCCTTCCAGGGGCGTAACTAACAACCAAAAATAAAAGAGTCATCCCATGTCTGAACCCTTCATCGGTGAGATCATCATGTTCGCAGGCAACTTCGCTCCTCGCGGTTGGCAGTTTTGCAACGGCCAGATCCTGTCCATTGCGCAAAACACCGCGCTTTTCAGCATCCTCGGCACGACCTACGGCGGCAATGGCCAGACCACCTTTGCCTTGCCCGACCTGCGCGGACGCGCGCCGGTGCACGCCGGAATGGGGGCCGCCGGTCCTGGGTTGTCCCCCGTCGCTCTCGGTGAAGTGGCCGGTTCTCTTTCGACTACACTGACCATTTTGAATCTTCCCGCGCACAACCATGTCGCGACCTTTGCTCCGGCGGCAGGCAGCACTCCTTTGGCAGTTTCTGTAGCGGTGGCAAATACGCCTGCTCCCAACAGTGACCCTACTGCGGGCATCTTGGCGCAATCGCAGATTCCCAGCCGGAGCGCTCCGACGGTGGTCAATTCATATGCGGCTTCCACGGCCGCCACGGGTGCGCTGGCAGGAGTTTCTGTCTCTGGAACCGGCCAAGTGACCGTTGCTCCTGCCGGAGGAAGCCAGCCATTTAGTAATGCATCCCCTTATCTGGGGATTAACTTCATCATCGCGACTGAAGGTATTTTCCCCTCGCGCAATTAACTGGATTCGAAGGCTGGCTCCGCAGGGAGCCGGCCTTTTTGCCGCGACCACGACGTCTCACATTCCTCTGCCCACTTCCAACACCGGTTTACGTGCCGGGCCGTTATTATGTTTAAGCTTCCTGAATCATCTTTTTATAGCCTGCTTTTGCTGGTCTGCACCACTTTAGGATTACAGGCAGCGCCTAACGGCACTCAAGATATCACCAGCGGCACGTTTTCGGTTTCTGGTTCTGGTGCTAGTGCTACTGTAATTAGCACGGAGTATATTATTAGTAGCTCGTCGGGTATGAATCGCGCCACGACATCTCCGGGGGTGGGGGCCTATTCGTTATCCACCTCTCAAAATGAGGACACTATTACGGTAACCCCTAATAATACCACGGTGGGTTCATTTGAACTCACGGGAATCATCTTCGACGAATATATCACCAATAACATTTTTAGCGTGTGGATAATTGGCAACAAGCTGGGCGGAGGAACCGTTGGTTCAAGCGCTTCAGCTGTTTCAGGCACAATTTCGGCTGACACCTATGCCGCGGCACTTACCGCCGCATTCAGTGGAGTGCAGTTGACTTCATTTGTCATTCATATCGATCCGGTAACAACAGGAGCTACCGTCGCTGACATCTCTCTGAAAACGTTCACCACGGCCAACGCCCAAGCACCCGATACCACGCCGCCGACGGTCTCCGGTGTGACGTCTTCCACCGTCAATGGAACCTATAAAGCGGGTGACGTGATCAGCATTCAGGCCAACTTTAGCGAAGCTGTCACGGTGACCGGCACTCCGCAGCTTACGTTGGAGACCGGCACGACGGACCGCGTGGTGAATTACGCAAGCGGCAGCAGCACCTCGGCGCTCACCTTCACGTATACGGTGCAGGCCGGCGACACCACTGCCGACCTGGATTATACATCGACCTCCGCCTTGGCCCTTAACAGTGGCACGATCAAGGATGCCGCGGGCAACAACGCCACGCTTACGCTCGCCAGCCCCGGAGCAGCCAACTCGTTGGGCGCGAACAAAGCGCTCGTCATCGATGCCGTCGCACCGACGATCTCCGGTGTGACTTCGTCCACCGCCAATGGAGCCTATAAAGCGGGCGATGTGATTAGCATTCAGGTCAACTTTAGCGAAGCCGTCACGGTGACCGGCACTCCGCTGCTTACGATGGAGACCGGCACGACAGACCGCGTGCTGAATTACGCCAGCGGCAGCGGCACCTCGGCGCTCACCTTCACTTATACCGTGCAGGCCGGCGACATCTCGGCCGACCTGGATTATGCATCGACGTCCGCCTTGGCGCTTAACAGTGGCACGATCAAGGATGCCGCGGGCAACAACGCTACGCTTACGCTCGCCAGCCCCGGAGCGGCCAACTCGCTGGGCGCGAACAAGGCGCTCGTCATCGATACCACCGCACCGACGATCTCCGGTGTCACTTCGTCCACCACCAATGGAACCTATAAAGCGGGTGACGTGATCAGTATTCAGGTCAACTTTAGCGAAGCCGTCACGGTGACCGGCACTCCGCAGCTTACGCTGGAGACTGGCACGACGGACCGCGTGGTGAATTACGCAAGCGGCAGCAGCACCTCGGCGCTCACCTTCACTTATACTGTGCAGGCCGGCGACACCACGGCCGACCTGGATTATGCATCGACGTCCGCCTTGGCGCTTAACAGTGGCACGATCAAGGATGCCGCCGGCAACAACGCCACGCTTACGCTCGCCAGCCCCGGAGCGGCCAACTCGCTGGGCGCAAACCAGGCGCTCGTCATCGATACCACCGCACCGACGATCTCCGGTGTCACTTCTTCCACCATCAATGGAACCTATAAAGCGGGCGACGTGATCAGTATTCAGGTCAACTTTAGCGAAAACGTCACGGTGACCGGCACTCCGCAGCTTACGCTGGAGACTGGCACGACGGACCGCGTGGTGAATTACGCAAGCGGCAGCGGCACCTCGGGGCTCACCTTCACTTATACTGTGCAGGCCGGTGACACTACGGCCGACCTGGATTATACATCGACATCCGCCCTGGCGCTTAACAGTGGCACGATCAAGGATACTGCGGGCAACAACGCCACGCTTACCCTCGCCAGCCCCGGAGCGGCCAACTCGCTGGGCGCGAACAAGGCGCTCGTTATCGATGCCATCGCACCAACGATCTCCGGTGTGACTTCGTCCACCACCAATGGAACCTATAAAGCGGGCGACGTGATCAGTATTCAGGTCAACT
>CBRAFO010000055.1:0-24210 GCA_967755175.1 uncultured Opitutaceae bacterium
ATTGGTCATTGGTCATTGGTCATTGGTCATTGGTCATTGGTCATTGGTCATTCCGTGGCCCCCGGCCACGGCCTCCTTCCGGTCTTGCCCATTGCTCATTCGTCATTGGTCATTGGTCATTCCATCCATGCCTTCCATTGTCTTCACCATCGCCAACCAGAAGGGTGGCGTCGGCAAAACCACCACCGCCGTCAACCTCGCCGCCGCGCTCGCCGAGAAGAAAATCCACACCCTGCTCATCGACCTCGATCCCCAAGCCAACGCCACCAGTGCCATTGGCATTGAGAAGCAGGCCGGCCGCAGCCTCTACGGTCCCCTTCATGGCGAAGGCACCGCACTTGAGATGGTCACGCCCACGGCCTACGAACACCTTGCGCTGATCCCCTCCGAAGAAGACCTCGCCGCCGCCGAGATCGAGCTGGCACAGACCGAAAACTACCTCGCGCGCCTGCGCAACGTGATCGAGCCGCTTAAGGCCTCAGGCGGCTTTCGCGTCATCATCATCGATTGCCCACCCTCCATGGGCATGCTGTCGATGAACAGCCTCGCCGCTGCGGACTACTTGCTCATCGCGCTCCAATGCGAATACATGGCCCTCGAAGGCCTCGGCCAGATCCTGCGCAACGTCGAACGCATCAAGACCGCCGGTATCAACAGCGGCCTCGAACTCGGTGGCGTCGTGATGACCATGTTCGACATCCGCACCAATCTCTCGCGCCAGGTCGTCGATGAGGTGAAGAAGCACCTGCCCGAGAAAATCTTCAAGACGGTGATTCCTCGCACCATTCGTCTCAGCGAAGCCCCTAGCTTCGGCAAAACCATCTTCGACTACGACCCGCTCTCCCCCGGCGCGACCGCCTACAAGAACCTCGCGAAGGAAATCATCGCCCGCTTCGGGCTGAATAAAACCGGTTGAAAGTTGAGAGCTGAGAGTTGAGCGCCCGTGCCAACGGAATTCCGTCTCTCAACTCTCAACTTTCAACTCTCGACATTCCGCATGTCCGCCCTCGCCAAATACCGGCACGCCTTCCTCATCGGCCTCCAAAGCAACATCGTTTACCGGTGGAACTTCGGCATCCGCGCGCTCTTTTCCCTTTTTCACCTCGCGTTCGTCTTCATCCTCTGGGGCGCGGCTTACAGCGGACAAACCCAGATCGGCGGCTTCGATCTCAACCAGACGCTCACCTACTTCATCGTCATCCTGATGATGCAGTTTTTCATCGGTGCGTTCAACGAGGACTACCAGATCAGCGAGGAGATCCGGAACGGCATCATCAACCAGTTCCTGCTGAAGCCGATCAACTACTACCTCTACCGTTTTAGCATCTTCATCGCCGCGCGCCTCGTCTCTGGGCTGCTCGTGCTGCTGCCCCTCCTCATCGCGCTGCCGCTGCTCAAAGACCACATCGTCCTGCCCGGCGAAGCCTGGCGCCTCCTGCTCGGCCTGCCCGCCATGTTCATGGCCGCGCTCATTCAGTTCACCATCGCCTACATCTTCGGCCTCTTGACGTTTTGGTTCCTCGAAATCCAGTCCTTCATCATCCTGTCACTGGCCATTGAAACCATGCTCGGCGGCCAGATGTTCCCGCTCGACCTGATGCCCACCTGGTTCTTCCGCGTATCGCAGTGGTTGCCGTATTATTACCAGATGTATTTCCCCACCGCGATTTTCACCGGGCGCCTTGACCAAGCCTCCGCGATGAACGGCCTCGCGATCCAAACCTTCTGGGTAATCGCCCTCCTCGGCCTCGCCCAACTCCTCTGGGCCCGCGGCCTCCGCCGCCACACCGCGGTCGGCGGCTAACCTCGTTCTCATTCCTCTTTATCTTAATCTTTCGTCAGCCCGTTTTTCAGAGGAGAAAGAGAACGATTAAGAGGAACGAGAAAGACGCTTAAAGCACCGGAATGAAATTCATCGACTACCTCCGCATCTGGCTCGCCTGCGCCCGCTACTCGGTCGTGCGCACGATGATGTTCCGTTTCGATTTCATCATGTGGGCGCTCGTCGAGTTCTTCTGGATGTCCGTCAATGTCTTCCTCGTCGCGGTCATCTACAACCACACCGAATCCATCGCCGGCTGGAGCAAATACCAGATGCTCCTCCTCGTCGGCAGCTCCATGTTGGTGCAACGCTTCGTCATGGGCTTCGTCTGGACAAACCTCTTCGAGATGGCCCGCAACATTCGCACCGGCCACTTCGATTTCTTCCTCGCCCAGCCCGGCAACCCGCTCGTCATGGTCTCCACCCGCAAGCTCGACCTCGATGGCCTGGCCAACGCCATCGTCGCGGTCGCGGTCGTGATTTATGCGCTGCACCAGTTGGGCATCGTGCCCTCCGTCACCGCGCTGGCGCTCTACGCGCTGATGATCCTGTGCGGCTTCATCCTCAATTACAGCATCCTCCTCATCACCGTATCGCTCACCTTCTGGCTCGGCGCCGCGCAAGGCATCGAAGGCAGCTATTTCACCCTGATGGAGTTCTCACGTCTCCCGCGCCAAGCCTTCAAAGGCGTAGCCAGCATCGTCTTCGTCTGGTTCCTCCCCGCCGTCGTGGTGAGCAACGTCCCCGCCTCCGCCCTCATTCACGGCTTTAACTTGGCCAACTCGCTCTGGCTCCTCGCGGTCACGCTGCTCTGGCTGACCTTCGCCGTGTTCGTGTTCAACCGCGGCCTCCGCCGCTACGCCAGCGCCAGCTCGTAGGCCGCGAGTTCGCTCGCGCTTCTCCTATGACCACCCTCGCCCAACTCCAAGCCCGCCTGGGCCACACGTTTCGCTCTCCCGCGTTGCTGCTCCAAGCGCTCACCCACCCGGGCTACACCAACGAACACCCCGCCGACGGCGACCACTACCAACGCCTCGAATTCCTCGGCGACGCCATCATCCAGTTCGTCGTCACCGAAGCCCTCTTCCACCTCCGCCCCGCCGAACGCGAAGGCGAACTCAGCCGGCTCCGCGTCGCCCTCACCAACGGTATTTTCCTGAGTGGTCTGGCCCGCGAACTGGAAATCCCCGCCCACCTACGCCTCTGCGCCGCCGAGCAAAAAACCGGCGGATCCCCTACTGCGCCCGGCGACGCCTACGAAGCCATGGTTGGCGCCATTTTCCTCGATGCCGGCCTGCCCGCCGCACAAGCGTTTATCCGCCGCAGCTACGGTGACTGGGAAGCGCGCCTCGCCAGCTTAAAAATCAAAGAGGCCAACCCGAAGGGCCGCCTGCAGGAGCGCATTCAGCCCCTGCACGGCACCGGAGCCCTGCGCTATGAAACGGTGCATAGCGGTGGCGCCGACCACGCCAAGGAATATACCTGCACGGTCTTCCTCGCCGACCGTGCGCTCGGCACCGGTCGCGGCACCTCCAAAAAAGTCGCCGAAGAAGCCGCCGCCCGCTCCGCCCTGGCTTCCGAGTAAACTCGTTCTCTTACTCGTTCTCGTTCTCCATTCGTCGGGTTCTCCGGCTCGTCCGCCAGCCAGAGCGGTTTGCCCTCCGTCGATACATCGTTTCCCTAGCCCGTCCGCCCTCCGACTCGTTCTCTTTCTCGTAATCGTTCTCTTTCTCCCGCCTTGAATTCCGCCCAAGCCGAGAACGAGTAAGATTACGAGAACGAGAACGATTATTCCTATCCGGCTCCCGCCCTCCTCATGTCCGCCCTCGCCCACCTTCCGCGCATTAAGCTCACCGGTATCTGCCCTCCCGCCCGCGGCGCAGTCATTGCCGAGCTCACCCGCGGACACCCCTCGCCCGTCTGGCTGATCATCACCGAGGACCTAAAACATGCCGAGCAACTCGCCGAGGACATCTCCTTTTTCCACCGCTCGTCCGGTGGCAACCCCGCCTCTCTGGAGACGCTGATCTTCCCCGAGTCGATGCCCGACAGCCGCGACATGCGCGAAGCCTTCGCCGCCTCCGCCGACCGCACGACCGTCTTGTCGCGACTCCGCGCGACAAGAGGCGATGGGCAAAAGGCGATGGGCGATAGGGATGAAACCGCGCCCGCCCATCGCCCATCGCCCTTTGCCCTTGGCCCCGCCCTCGTCGTCTTGACGACGCCTGCCGCCCTCCTCCAATCCGTCCCCGCGATCGAAGAATTCGCCAGCCGCGAAATCACCCTCGCCCGCGGCCAGTCCCAGTCCTTTCAAGCCCTCCTCGAAACCCTCCAGTCCCTCGATTACGACTCCGAGGCCGTCTGCGAATCCCCGGGCCACTACGCGATCCGCGGCGGCATCATCGACGTTTACCCCATCACCGCCAGCCAGCCCTACCGCCTCGATTTCTTCGGTGACGACATCGAGGACATCCGCGCCTTCGACCCCGTCACCCAACGCTCTGGCGAACAGGTCAACACCGTCACGCTCTCCGCCTCGCCCCGCCTCAAGCTCGGCGCCTCCAGCACCGGCATCGCCGACTACCTCTCGCCCCACACCCATCTCGTTTTCGTCGAACCCGCCGCGCTCGACGAAGAGTTCTCCACCTTCGCCCGTGAAGGCTTCGACGGACTCACCCCCATTCTCCAAAAAGCCTCCGCCGCCTTCGGCCTCGCCGATATCGACGAAGCCGCCGCGCTCTTCGACGGCGAGGGCGTGATCGAGACCACGTGGGACACCGAAAGCCTCTCCCACCACCGCACCTACCCGTCCGACGACCTCGTCGCTCAGGAACGCCTTTCCGCCGAAGAAGACGCCCGCCGCACCTTCCTCCAACAACTCGTTGCCTGGAAAAAAGACGGCTACGGCCTCGCCTTCGTTGTTTCGAAGGAAGGCGAAGAACAACGAGTCAAAGAGATCCTCGCCGAAGACTCCCGCTTCAAAGGCCTGCAACCGCTCTGGGTGCGCGGCACCCTCAACGAAGGCTTCCGCTGCACCTTCCGCTCGCAGCCCATCGCCGATCCCACCGCCCCTCGCCCTTCGCCCTTTGCCAGCAACGCCACCTTGCTCTGGTCCACCCTGCCCAAGCGCAAGCTCGGCGAGATCGGCGGACTCGTCCTCGTCACCGAGACCGAACTCTTCGGACGCCAACGCGCACGCCGCGTCACCGGCCCGCAACGCGCCAGCGTCAACCGCGCCCAAGTTGACCAACTCCTCGACTTCTCCGAACTCGTCGAAGGCGATTTCGTTGTCCACCTCCAGCACGGCATCGCCCTCTACCGCGGTCTCACAAAACTGGATACCCGCGACGGCCTCCGCGAAGTCATCTCCCTCGAATTCGACGACGGCGTCACCCTCCACGTCCCGCTCCAGGAGTCGCACCTCATCAGCCGCTACGTCGGCCTCGGCAAGACCAAGCCCCAGCTCGGCAAGGTCGGCTCCAATCGCTGGGAGAAAACCCGCCAGGCTGCCGAGCGCGCCACCATCGACCTCGCCGCCGACCTCCTCAAAATCCAGGCCCAACGCGAAGCCCAGCCCGGTCACGCCTTCCCGCCGGATAACGACTGGCAGAAGGAATTCGAAGGCTCCTTCCCGTTCACCGAGACCAAGGACCAGCTCAAAGCCATCGACGAAACCAAGCACGACCTCGAACGCGCCCGCCCGATGGACCGCCTCATCTGCGGCGATGTCGGCTTCGGCAAAACCGAAGTCGCCATCCGCGCCGCCTTCAAAGTCGTCCAGGGCGGCAAGCAAGTCGCCATCCTCGTCCCCACCACGATCCTCGCGCAGCAGCACCTCAACACGTTTCGCGAACGCATGGCCGGCTACCCCATCGCCGTCGAGATGGTCAGCCGCTTCCGCACCAAGGGCGAAACCACCCGCATTCTCAACGCCACCGCCGCCGGCCAGGTCGATATCCTCATCGGCACCCACAAGCTCCTCTCCGACGGCGTCGTCTGGAAAGACCTCGGCCTCGTCATCATCGACGAAGAGCAACGCTTCGGTGTGAAACACAAAGAGCGCCTCAAAGCCATGCGCGCCACCGTGGACGTCCTCGCCATGTCCGCGACGCCCATCCCCCGCACGCTCTACATGGCCATGACCGGCGCCCGCGACATGAGCGTCATCGAGACCGCGCCCGGCAACCGCCACCCGATCCAAACCATCGTCAAAACCTACGACGATAAACTCGTGGTGGACGCCATTCGCCACGAACTCCGCCGCGGCGGCCAAGTCTTCTACCTCCACAACCGCGTGCAGACGATCAACCTCGTCGCCGCCCGTCTCCGCGAACTCCTCCCCGACGTGACCATCGGCGTCGGCCACGGACAGATGGACGAACACGAACTCGAACGCGAGATGACCGACTTCGTCGCCGGCAAACATCAAGTGCTCGTCTGCACCACGATCATCGAGACCGGCCTCGATATCCCCAACTGCAACACGATCATCATCGAAGGCGCGGACCGCTTTGGCCTCTCCCAACTCTACCAACTCCGCGGACGCGTCGGCCGGTTCAAGCACCAGGCCTACGCGTATCTCCTGCTCCACCGCCACACGCGCCTGGTCGAGATCAGCCGCGAACGCCTCAACGCCCTCCGCACGCACAACCAACTCGGTGCCGGCTTCCGCATCGCCATGCGCGACCTAGAACTCCGCGGCGCCGGCAACCTGCTCGGCTCGCAACAAAGCGGCCACATCATCGGCGTGGGCTTTGAGCTCTACTGCCAGCTCCTCCGCCAATCCGTCGCTCGACTGAAAGGCGAGAAACACGCCGCCGCGATCCGCGCCAACGTGAAACTCGACTTCGTCTTCGTCGGCGAAAGTGCCTCCAGCTCTCAACTCTCAACCCTCAACTCTCAACAAACGAGCTACCAAGCCATCAAAGCCGCCGAGCAATCTGCCGACGGCGCGGTCGAAGTCTCAAAGATCCAAGCGCGCATCCCCTCGACCTACATCAGCGAGACGCGCCTGCGCATCGACTTCTACCGCCGCCTGGCAATGGCCGGCGGCCCCGCCCAACTCAAAGAAATCGAGTCCGATCTCCGCGACCGCTTTGGCAGTTATGGAGACGAAGTCCGCGCCCTGCTGTTGATCACCGAAATCCGCATCCGCGCGGAGCACAAAGGCATCATCAACGTGGAAACCGACTCCTCCCGCCTCAAGTGCCTGCGCGGCTCAGGCGTCCGAGACGACTACGTGATGTTAGCCGGCAGCCGCTTCCCCCGCCTGACCGCCCCGAAGCCGTTAGCCCGCCTCAAGGAAATCCTCACGTTCCTGGGCAACCTCTGAACGAGCCGCACAACGTCCAACCTCCAACGCTCAACAGCCAACGTCCAACCACCCGAAGTGCCGTCACTGAAAGTTGGATGTTCAATGTTGGACGTTGAACGTTGCCGCCGGAATCCGATCCCCCTCCCGCCCCCGTAGGCCCACTCCGCACGTAGCTACGAGCGTAAGCGAGTGGCCTCCGTATCCGCGCCCCTCCGCGCAATCCGCGGTTAAACTCCGACCGCTATCCCAAACCGGATTGGCCACAAAAGTCACAAGAGGCACAAAAAGCCGGAACCCGGCGGCACTTGCCGCGTGCTGTTCACGGTTCGGGTTGCCTACGGTAATGCGCGAGCTTGTGTTCAGTTATATGGCACGCGCTGGAGGAGAAGCAGACAAACTCGGTAATCGTTATGAGGGCATCTGGACTGTCGATAGCCTGCTCAACGTGTTCACAGGAGAAGCGGCCAGCATTTCCATCGAGCCGTTTGGAGGCGTATTGGGCGTCGAGTTTGTTGTTCGATCAAACGACGGAGCACAAGAATTCCACTCGGTGAAACGGCAGACAACAAGAGATGTCTGGTCTTTGAAAAAGTTGACGGAAACAGGCACGAATGGCCGATCTATCTTGGGCGATCTCTTTGAGAAAATTACTGCCGACAAATCTCATCGGGCAGCGTTTGTCTCGACGACAACAGCCAATCAGCTTGAGGCGATACGAGCGGCGGCCCAAGTATCGCCTGACTCGACTACGTTTGAGCAACGGCTAACGGAGCAGCCCCGGTTAAGAGAAGCATTTCAAAGTGCGCTTTTGCCTTTGCTGAGCGATCTGCCGACCGCATGGGATGCGTTACGCAGACTGCGGGTGGTCGGCTTCACTGAACCCGAGTTGACTCGGCGCATAGATCAACGGATTCAATACACCCTTTATCGCCCTGACGGTGCTCTGGTGAGTTCGGAAGCCGTCCGTTTAGCGTTGGCTGATGCGGCCTTGAGTTGGCTCGGGGCGCAGGTGAATCAGGCGATGATACAAGATTATCTCACTGCGCGAGGATGGAGGGAAAGAAATTGGCAGCGAGATACCACCCTTCGCGAGCATGTGGCACGGCGAAATAATGTTTATGCAAACGCCGTTGAGGCGGAACTGATCAATGGGGCAGCGATTCCACGAAGGGAGACAGAAGACGCAATCGGCCTTTTGACGACCGGCAATGAGGACGTGGTTCTCGTCGGCGCGGCGGGGCTCGGCAAAAGCTGCGTTGTCGCGCAGGTGATCCATGGATTGGAAGAACGGTCCATCCCCCATCTTACTCTTCGCTTGGATGTCCAAACCACGGTGCTGAGCGCGGATGCGTTGGGCAAAGAGCTGGGCCTCCCGATATCACCGACCATCGTTCTCGCAGGGCTCTCTCAAGGCGGTCGGTGCGTGCTGGCCATCGACCAGCTGGACGCGCTTAGCCTCGTGTCAGGGCGCAATCAGCACTTATGGAATGTCTTTGAAGAGCTGCTCGGTGAAAGTCGGCGCTATCCTCAGATGCGTGTCCTACTCGCTTGCCGAGAATTCGACGCGGCCAACGATCATCGCCTGAAGCGGCTCATTTCTGACGAAACCCGCTGTAAAAAAATAGCTTTGGTGCCGTTGAGTGCCGAACAGGTTGCGATGTCCGTGCAACGCACAGGTATCGATCCTGCGCAGCTGAGTGCCCACGATCTCACTCTTTTACAGACGCCGCAGAACCTGAGCTTGTTTTTGCAAAGTGGGCCGCAGGAGCATGGGCAGGTTGGCAGTGTGCAAGCACTCCTCAACCGTTACTGGAATTACAAGCAACGGCGAGTTGAGCATCGATTGGGGCGACCGGTGCGATGGCTGGAAGTGGTCAAGGCTCTCGCGAACTGGCTGAGTGAGCATCAGACTTTGAGCGCACCGGTGGACATTCTCGATGCCTTCATGTCCGATGCGCAGGCAATGGCCTCCGAGCACGTTCTTGTGATCGAAGGGAAGTTCTGCCGCTTTTTCCACGAGTCGGTTTTTGATTACGTTTTCGCTCGCACCTATGTCGCACAGGGCGGGTCTGCAGCGAACCTCCTATTACAAGACGATCAGCACCTGTTCCGTCGGGCCCAAGTGCGACAGATTCTGACCTACAATCGCGACCGCTCGTTTGAGGACTATCTAACGGATTTGCAGCGATTGCTGGCCGGCGACTGGGTTCGAGCTCATCTCAAAAAACTGGTAATCGACTGGCTTCGCAGCTTGCCGGATCCGCGGCTGCAGGAATGGCAATTGGTTCAGTCATGCGCTGGAACGTCACCGGTCTCTAAATGGTGGTTCACGGTGCCCCACGGAGGAGTGGGCTGGTTTGATCTGCTTTTACAGTGTGGAACCTGGCAGGAATGGCTGAGCTCTGCGGATGAGACCAGAGTTCGGAACGCTATTTGGCTACTCAGCCAGTCCGCGATCATGCGTGAACGTTCGGAAAAAGTAGCTGAATTATTCGAACCCCTGATCGACGGATCACCGCGATCAATAGAACGATTGAGGAGCTTGCTCCGATTCAGCGAACCCCATCATAGCCGACGAATGTTCGAGTTTTTCCTCCGCGCTTTGCGAGAGGGGTGGCTAGATGATTCTGGTGACCACTGGTGGCACCATCTTCATGATTTCCCTGATAAGGCGCCACGGGAGGCCGCTGAACTGCTCGCAGCGTTCGTGGAGCGTCAGCTTGTGCTCCGTCCGGACGGCGACCCGTTCCCCACAAGAGCAGCCGAACTCCATTTCCCGGCAGATTACTGCTCTCGACTAGCGAAGGCTGCACCAGAGGACTTTATCAGCCTCGTATTGCCGCGCATCGCCAGCGAGGTGACTCGGCGAGCCATCGCCGAAGGCAATCCCCGTGATCATATATGGCGCTACACGTCTATTGGTGAGTTGCACGATTTCGGCGAATCGTTGCTTGGGGGGTTGAGTGAAGCAGCGGCGAATCTGGCGAAAGAAACACCCGATCGGTTCAAAGCATTAACTGACGGGGTGCTGCGCCCCGTTAGCCACAGTCTCGGAATAATCCTGCTGCGAGGTTGGACGGCCAACCCGGTGGTGTTCGCTAATGAATGTGCGCAATACCTTAGCCAGGATAATTCGCGACTGAGGATCGGCTATGACATAACCAGCAGGACCGGGGGCTATGGCCCAGGCTATCTCAGCCGTCTAGCAATCCAGGTCATCTCTCCTCATTGCTCGGTTAAAGCCTATGCGCAGCTGGAGGCCGCAGTTCTCGCATTTCGAAGTTCCTCCGAGCGCGGCCAGGATAGCGGCTACACGCAAATATGGCTGCTCGCCAATCTACCGTCGGATCGATTGGGCACCGTCGCACGTAGTCGACTCGACGCATTACGACGTAAGTTTCCAATCGTGAGGGACGCACAGGCCAAACCGCCGGCACCTTTGAAAATGGAGCTAGTGCCATCGCCTATCGCACCGGAATCCATGCCGAAGATGAGCATAGAAAACTGGATTTCAGCGATGCGCATCTACAATGCCGACCACACTTCCGGGCGAGCCCGTCTGCGAGGTGGTATGCATACATTGGGCACCGCGCTTAAACATCAGGTGCAAAAAGATCGGCCGCGCTATGCGAGTATGATTCTGAGTCTGCCCGATGATATCAACCCGGTGTATTTTGACGATATAGTGTATGGACTCGTCGACGATCAGCAGGACGATGCAGAAGGGAAATGCAGTCTCTTACCGGTAGAAATGGACGCGCTTGTCGCGGTGATCCAGCGAATGCATGCCCTACCAGGGCGGCCATGCGGACGTTCTATCTGCCACGCGATCAGCCGAGCGGCCACCCGAGCTGTTCCCGACGAACTACTCGCGGTTCTTTCGGAATACGCGATTAGCGACCCTGATCCAGCAGAAGAAGACTGGCTACCGCCAGCTGACGGAAGCGCTCCAATGTGGGGTGGTGATCCGATGTCTTCTGGAATGAATTCGGGACGCGGCGCGGCAGCGTGGGCAATTGGGAGTGTGTTGTTTGCCGTCCCGTCCGCATGGGAAAAGATGGCGGCGGCGGTAAGGCATTTGGTGACCGACGAATCGATCGCGGTCCGATCGTGTGTCGTGCGATGTCTACTCGCATTGCTTAATGTGGACCGCACGCTTGCGGTGGAGTTGTTCCTGCAATTGGTCGATGGTGCCGAACCGGTTCTTGGATGCGGTGAGGTGGACAACTTCATCCATCACGGGATTTATCCGCATTATCCTAAACTTCGACCGCTACTGGTCAAAATGCTGAAGCATCCTGATAAGACGGCGCGCGAAACGGCCGCAGAACAAATTACCGTGGCTGCTTTCAATGAGATCTACGGAGGAGAAGATTTAGCACTGGCCATGTCTTCTGGCGCGGAATGCCGTGCGGCGTGCGCTGGCGTGTTTGCCCATAATCTTCGCGATACGTCGGTAGGCGCAGTATGCCGCGAGAAACTGAAACTGCTGTTTCATGATGGGGAAAAAGGAGTCCGTGAAGAGGCAGCAGGCTGCTTTCGTGGTTTAGGACAGGACTTACTCATCAGTGAAGTTGAACTGATCCGTGCTTACATCCAAAGTCCGGCATTCGCAGACGGGATTAATCAACTAATGTATGCACTAGACGAATCGAGCGCACTCCTCCCTGACGTGATCTGTGCCATCCCGGAAAAGGTGATCGAGCTGCAATCGACCTTACCCGATGACACGAATCTGCGACATTGCTATCAATTGCCAGAGTTAGTGCTTCGGTTATATCGGCAGACCAGCGATTCCTCAGTGAAGAGGCGCTGCCTGGATACCATCGACCGCATGCTTGAGTTTGGAATTGGCGATATCGATTCAGAGCTTCGCAAAGTCGAGCGATAGCCGAGACCGCTCGGAACCTGCACGTTCCCGTCCGGAACCTGCGCGTTCCTGCCCGGAACCCACGCGTTCCCGCTCGGAACCTACGCGTTCCTGCTCGGAACCTACACGTTCCCGCCCGGAACCTGCGCGTTCCTGCCCGGAACCCACGCGTTCCTGCCCGGAACCTACGCGTTCCTGCTCGGAACCTACGCGTTCCTGCCCGGAACCTGCGCGTTCCCGCCCGGAACCTACGCGTTCCCGCTCGGAACCTACTCGTTCCCGCTCGGAACGTGCGCGTTCCGACTCGGAACGGACGCGTTCCTGGCCGGAACGTGCACGTTCCGAGCCTTATCTTGCAGGTCCCCGGCTCTAATGGACCCATTCCGGAGCGGAATGGGCGTATTCGGCGGCTGAATGAGTAGAAGAAGCACTCGAACTGCTTGCTGGGCCACACCCGTCAGCGGCTTGCATGTCTCGGCAACCCAGATGCAGTCACCTGACTGCACGTCATCCTTACGACCTGCGGCTGAACCGAAGCTAACAAACTCGTTATCAATATGCCCAGCAATCCCCTACAGATCGAATCCAAGATCAAAGATATCACCAACGCATGGGAATCCCTGCGTCCGACGAAGACCTTCGCCGGACTCTCGCTTGAGCAATTCAAGCTGAAGATAAAGCCCAGTGCTGATGCCCGTGCCACCATCGCCGACCTCGACAACCAACTGATCGCCGCACACGCCCAGCGTGATACTGAGGACAAGAAGTCGCTCGCGGCCGCCCTCCTCGTCGTCAACTCCGTCAAGGGTGACCCCGATGAAGGCGAAGATGGCGCCCTCTACGAAGCCATGGGCTACGTGCGCAAGAGCGACTACAAGAGTGGTCTGCATCGGGAGAAGCCGGATGCCGTTGCCCCCGCGACCGCCGCACACTGAGCCTCCCCTTCCCTCGCCTCGAGCCCCGGCCCTTCCGCCGGGGCTTTTTTGTATCCGCCCCCTCCCCTGCAGCCTGTAGGAGCACCCGTCTATCAACGCCTCCGCGCAAACGGTAAACCTGCCAAGCCCGTCCTCGTCGCCACACCACCAAAACCGCTCCCTGCTCATTCGTGAAAAAATAAAACCCACACCAATCACGGTGCGGGTTTTTGAGGCGGTTGGGCGGACGAGTCAGGCCGGGCAACCAGCGAGGACACGAACTCCTCAGTCCGACCTACTCGCTACCCACTACCCGCTACTCGCTACTTCTCCCAATACGACCCTCTCGACTGAATGGTTACGGCTTAGGCACTCCCCCCTTCGGCGGAGCTTTTTGCCAAGGCAGGTGCCTCGATTGTGTAACCATCTCCCCGAATGTCACCTATCTCGCCGGATCGAACCAGTGAAGCTCGACAGGGAGCCGCGTTTTTCTGCATTGTGCGCGCGCTGGTCCTCCCCCGATCCCCCCGCAATGACGCTCCCCCTGCGCATTTTGCATTTGGAAGACACCTGGTTCGACCATGCACTCGTTGCGCAGGGCGCTTGGCGACCTGGAGAGTCCATGCGAATTCATCCATGTAATGAGCAAGGCCGAATTTGGGACGGCCTTGATGCATCGACCGCAGGGGCCGTCCGCACCGTGCTCTCCGATTGTTCAGGTCACGGGTGAGTCAAGACCGCCGCCTTACCCCCTTTATACGCCCGAGCGTCCGCCCCACATTGATACCATGAACACCACACCCTCCATCCGCCGCCAGAAGCCCCGTCGTTTCCCGTGTGGATTATGGCTGGGCGCGTTGTTGCTCCAATGCTTCGGTCTGGCCGGCCCCGTGTTCGCCCTCGATCCGGCCATCGACCTCCAACAATACAATTACCAGACGTGGAGCCGGCAGAACGGCCTGCCCGTCGGCGGCATCAACGCCATCGCCCAGGCGCGGGACGGCTACCTGTGGTTTGGCTCCTCGGCCGGCCTGATGCGGTTCGACGGCGTCGAGTTTAAGCTGCACGACTTCCACTCCGTCGCCTCGGTGCGCAGCAGCGTCGTGACCAGCCTGGCCCCCGCCCGCGCCGGCGGCGTATGGGTGGGACTGGAAAACAACGGGTTCGGATTTTACGACGGCCGGTCCTTTTCGTTCTACGGCGAGCAGCATCCCGAGACGAAAAATCTGGACGTCCACTCCCTGACGGAAAGCAGGGACGGCTCGCTCTGGATCGGCGCTTTTGGACAGCTCGCCGCCCGCCTAAGCCCCGCCCGGGAATGGGAACCGCTTCTCGCCACGAATCCGGCCAATAATCAGCCCGTGAACTTCAACTGCATACACGAAGGCCGCCAAGGCCGGATCTGGCTCGGGAGCTTCGGCCAGGGTGTCTATTTTTGGGAGAACGGCGCATTGACCGAGATCCCCGACCCGACGCTGCATGAGATCGCAGTGAGCTGCCTCGCCGAAGACGCCGAGGGGAGGATTTGGATCGGCGGCCGGGGCGGTCTGCGTTGCTACGACGCGAATCTGCGACGCCAGGAAATTCCCGGCCTCTGGATGGAAATCCGCGCCCTGCTCGTGGATCGCCACGACGTCTTGTGGATCGGCACCAGCGGGCACGGGCTCATTCGCCAACGGAAAGGAATCTACGACTACCTTCCCAATTTTCGGGGAGGCGTGGAGGGAGACTTCGTGCAGGCCCTCGCCGAGGACCACGAAGGCAGCGTATGGGTCGGCACCCGCGCCGGCATCGTCCAGATCTCCGACGTGAAATTCCCCATCCAGCCCGCCACCCAAGACCCCGCGTCCAGATCCGCGCTCGGGGTGGGCGCCGCCCCACACGGCGTTTGGATCGCGAGCGGCAACGGGGGCGTCGCGCATTTCAATCCGACGGACAAGACCTATTGGACGCTGCCCGACCTCCCGAAGACCTACGCCAAACGCGTGTTCGAGTCGAGCAACGGCGATTTCTATGTCGCCAGCGCCGCCAATGAGTTGGCCGTCTTCTCCCGCGGCAAGATGACCGTGCATCCGGCTCCCACCATGATCGTGGGCATGACGGAAGACGCCCAAGGCGTGGTCGTTTCCGTGGGCGGTGAACTTTATCGGGCGGGCCCGGACTATTTCCGCCCCTATGAGTTCAAGGGCCCGGACAAACCTCGATTCAACTGGATCCTCAACCTTGCTCCCGGGCGCGACGGCTCTCTCTGGGTCGCCACCGAAAATGGCATCTTCAAGGTCAAAGCGGGGGAATACCGCCACTGGGGCACCGCAGAAGGGCTTTCCGATTCCAGAGTGCTGGGTATCTGCGAGGATTCCGAAGGTGTGGTCTGGGCGGGGCTGCTGTCGGGCATCGCGCGACTGAAGGACGACCGGATCCGGCTCATCAGCCGGAGGGACGGCCTGTTCGACGACAACATCTACGCCACCGTGCCCGACGATCTTGGAAACCTTTGGATTGATTCCGGGCGGGGTATCTTTCGCGCCAGCCGGCAGGACCTGAACGACTTTGCCGACGGCAAGATTCCGCGGGTGGCATGCACGGTTTTCGACGGCCTGGAATCCGTCAAAGTCGTGGACAAAAACGGCCAGGAACGCGTGGGCTGCAAGACGAGCGACGGCCGTATCTGGTTCCCCGGCACGCGCGGCGTGGTGGTGATCGATCCCGCGCATATCCCCGTCAATCGCGAGCCCCCGCCGGTTCACATCGCGCACATCCGCGCGAACCGGCAAGAGATCGATCTGGATCACGCCATCGTGCCGCCCGGCGAAGGCAGAAACGGCCTGGAATTCCATTTCGACGCACTCAGTTTCATCGCTCCGCAGAAAACAAAATTTCGTTATCAACTGGTCGGCTACGACAAGGACTGGGTGCAGGCGGAAGACCGCCGCATGGCCTTCTACACCAGCCTCCCGCCCGGCCATTACACCTTCCGGGTGACCGCGGCCAACGCCGACGGCATCTGGAACGAGAAGGGCGACTCGCAGGAACTGGAATTGCGCCCGCTTTTTTCCGAGACGATCTGGTTCTATTTACTGTGCGGCGGGTTTGCCGTGGGCGCCTTGGCCGGCGTCTATTTGTGGCGGATCAGATACCTGACGCGCCAGCGGCGGGCATTGCAAAAGTCCCGTGATTTACTGGAAATCGAGGTGCAACACCGGACCACGGAACTGGCCGAAACCAACCATACGCTCCGCCAGGAAATCGAAGAGCGCAGTCGCATGCAGACCGAGATCGACGAGATCCATAAGCAACTCTTGGAACAATCACGGCAGGCGGGAATGGCGGAGGTGGCGACCAGCGTGCTGCACAATGTCGGCAACGTGCTCAATAGCATCAATGTCTCCGCCACCCTCGTGGCCGAACTCGTCCACCGCTCCAAGGCGCCGAACGTTGCCAAAGTCTCCGACCTCCTCGCCCAGAACCGCGCCGGACTCGGCCCCTACCTCACCGAAGACGCCAAGGGCAGCCTGATCCCCGCCTACCTCGCCACCCTCGCCGAATCCCTCACCGGCGAGCAGAAGACCATGGTCGCCGAGCTCGATGGTCTGCAGAAAAACATCAACCACGTGAAAGAAATCGTGGCCATGCAGCAAAGCTACGCCAAGACCTCCGGAGTCACCGAGACCGTCTCGGTTTCGGACTTGGTGGAGGACGCCCTGCGTATGAACACCGGCTCTCTCGCCCGCCACCAAGTCGCGATCGCCCGCGACTACGCCGGCAGCCCCGTCATCACGGTCGAGAAAAACAAAGTCCTCCAGATCTTGGTGAACCTCATCCGCAACGCCAAATACGCCTGCGACGAGTCCGGCCGCACCGATAAGCAGATCACCATCCGCACCACCGTCGACGAACACGGCGTGGACATAGCAGTCATCGACAATGGCATCGGCATCCCCGCCGAAAACCTCACCCGCATCTTCGCCCACGGCTTCACCACCCGCAAACACGGCCACGGCTTTGGTCTCCACAGCGGCGCACTGGCCGCCAAGGAACTCGGTGGCTCCCTCAACGCACACAGCGACGGTCCCGATCAAGGCGCCACCTTCATTCTCAAATTACCCTACAAACCTCCCGTCGATGAAAAATCCGCCCGCTGAGCGAAACGTCAGGGTTCTCATTGTTGACGACAACCCATCCATCCACGGCGACTTTCGCAAAATCCTCTCCCGCCCCGACCGGAGAGCCGAAGTGAGCTCCATTGAAGCCACGTTGTTCGGCAAAATTCCGGAAGCACCCCGGGCCATTCGCTTCGATTTGGATTCGGCCTATCAAGGGCGGGAGGCCTTGGATTTAGTCACGAAGGCCATCGCGGAAGACCGGCCCTACGCCATGGCGTTTATGGATGTTCGGATGCCGCCCGGTTGGGATGGCATCGAAGCCACGGCGAGAATCTGGGAAATCGATCCCGCCATACAAATCGTCATCTGCACGGCCTATTCGGATTACTCGTGGGACGAGATGATTCGAAAACTCGGCTATTCCGACAAGCTGCTGATCTTGAAAAAGCCCTTCGACAACGTCGAAGCCCTGCAACTGGCCACGGCGCTGACGGAAAAATGGCACCTTGCCCGGCAAGCAAAGTTCCAGCTCGAGAACCTGGAAAATCTTGTCGAGGAACGCACGCGCGAGCTCCGCATCGCCAAGGAAGCCGCCGAGGTCGCCAACAAGGCGAAGAGCGAGTTCCTCGCCAACATGAGCCACGAAATTCGCACCCCTATGAACGGTGTGATCGGCATGACCAGCCTGCTCCTCGACCTTGAGCTCGGCTCCGTTCAACGTGACTACGCCGAGACGATCCGCACCAGCGCCGAAACCTTGCTCACCGTGATCAACGACGTGCTCGATTTCTCCAAAATGGAAGCCGGCAAACTCACCTTTGAGATGCTCGACTTCGATTTGACCGAAATCATCGAGAGCACGCTCGACATGCTCGCCGAGCGCGCGCAGGTCAAGGGCACCGAGCTCGTCATGGCCATGGCGCCGGGGGTGCCCCGCTTCCTCCGCGGCGACCCGGGCCGGCTGCGCCAAGTGCTCGTAAACCTCATCGGCAACGCGATCAAGTTTACCCAAGGCGGAGAAGTCGTCATCCGAGTGGTCCCGGAGACTCAAAGTGACCGCCGCCCCTCCCTTCACTTTTCCGTGCATGATACCGGCGTGGGCATTCCTCCTGCCGTGCAGGGCACGCTGTTCCAAGCCTTCACCCAAGCTGACAACTCCACCTCGCGTCGCTATGGTGGCACCGGCCTGGGCCTCGCGATTTCCAAGCAACTCGTGACAATGATGAATGGCCAGATCGGCCTGGAGAGCACCCCGGACAAGGGCTCGACCTTCTGGTTCACGGCCCAGTTCGAAAAGCCTTCCGTCGATCAAACCGTGATGGCTGGCGAGCGCGATGGCTGGTCCGACCTGCGCGTGCTCGTCGTCGATGACAACACAACGAGCCGAGAGATCCTACGCCACCAAATGGTCGCGTGGAAACTCCAGGGGGGCAGCGCCGCGAGTGGCCACGAGGCTCTCGGCGTGCTGCGCGCCGCCGCCGCCGAGGGCCATCCTTACAACCTTGCACTCCTCGACATCGAGATGCCCGAGATGGACGGCCTCACGCTCGCTCACGCAATCAAGGCGGATACTGCCATCGCCGGCACGCGTCTGATCGCCATGACGCCCTTGGGTCATGCGCCTACCGACCTTAAAATGAAGGCCGCCGGCATCGATGCGTCCCTCAGCAAACCCGTTAAACAATCCCACCTCCTCGATTGTTTTATTTCCGTGCTCGAGCAAACCGGGGTGACCACCCGCCAAGGACCGTCGAGGCGTGGCCCCGCACCGCCGCTGCAGCTCTCGGCAGGTCTACGCGCGAGACTCAAAGGCGCACGCATCCTGCTCGCCGAGGACAACGCGGTAAGCCAGAAGGTCGCGCTCGCGATGTTAAAAAACCTCGACTGCGCCGCCCTCGCGGTCGGCAACGGCATCGAAGTCCTCGAGGCACTTCAGCAAATCCCCTATTCTTTGATTTTCATGGATTATCAGATGCCTGAAGTAGATGGCCTTGAGGCGACGCGCATCATCCGTAAACGCGAACTCGACAGCGGCGATGCCTGCCCCTGGAAATCGCCCGTTTACATCATCGCGCTCACGGCCAGCGCCATGCAGGGCGATCGCGAAAAGTGCATGGAGGTCGGGATGAATGATTACGTGAGCAAACCCATGCGCCTCGGTGAACTCCACGCCGCATTGGAGCGCTGGCACGCCTCCTTATAAAGGGCCCCTACCTTCTCCTCGCCCCGAGCCCCGGCTCTTCCGCCGGGGCTTTTTTGTATCCGCCCCCGTCCCCGTAGCCCCCCTGTAGGATCGCCCTCCTATCAACGCCTCCGCGCAAACGGTAAACCTGCCAGCCCGTCCTCGTCGCCACCTCCAAAAATCCTCGCTCAACCGCTCCCTGCTTATTCGTGAAAAAAACAAAACCCGCACCAATCACGGTGCGGGTTTTGATATGAGGCGGTTGGGCGGACGAGCCAGGCCGGGCAAGCTGCGAGCAAGTAACCAGCGCGGATACGAACTCCGCCGTCCGACCTACTCGCTACCCACTACCCGCTACTCGCTACTTCCATCCATCAGATGTGGCGGAGGATGATGCTCTCATAGAGCTCCTGCTTACCGCTCTTGGGCGTAACCTCGCCTTGCTCGTGGGCGATCTTGTGCAGGTCGGCGAGCGTGAGCTTGCCCTGCTCGTAAGCCTGGCCCTGGCCGGCGTCGAAGCTGGCGTAGCGGGCTTTCACGAGGCCGGGGATCTCGGACTTGGTGAGGATCTTCTCAGCGGCGATGGCGGCGCGGGCGAAGGCGTCCATGCCGGACACGTGGGCGATGAACAGGTCGTCGAGGTCCGTCGAGTTGCGGCGGATCTTGGCGTCGAAGTTGACACCGCCGTGGGTGAAGCCGCCGGCCTTGATGATGACCATCATGGCTTCGGTGAGTTCGAGCGGGTCGATGGGGAACTGGTCGGTGTCCCAGCCGTTCTGCACGTCGCCACGGTTGGCATCGACGCTGCCGAGCAGGCCGGCGTCGGCGGAAACTTGCAGCTCGTGCGGGAAGGTGTGGCCGGCGAGCGTGGCGTGGTTGACCTCGATGTTGAGGGCGAAGTCGCCGAGGAGGTTGAACTCGCGGAGGAAGCCGATGACGGTCGCGGCGTCGAAGTCATACTGGTGCTTGGAGGGCTCGCAGGGCTTGGGTTCGATGAAGAACTTGCCTTTGAAACCTTGGGCGCGGGCGTAGTCGCGGGCGATGGTGAGGAAACGGCCGAGGTGCTCGCGTTCGCGCTTCATGTCGGTGTTGAGCAGCGAGAGGTAACCTTCGCGGCCGCCCCAGAACACGTAGCCTTCGCCGCCGAGGGCGATGGTCGCGTCGATGGCACCCTTCAACTGGCCGCCGGCGCGGGCGAGGATTCCGAACTCGGGGTTGGTGGACGCGCCGTTCATGAAGCGCGGATTGCTGAAGAGGTTGGCGGTGCCCCAGAGGAGTTTCACGCCGGAAGCGGCCTGCTTTTCCTTGAGATAGGCGGTGATCGTCTGCACGCGCTTTTCGAACTCGGCGAGCGTGGTGTCGGCTTCGTCCACGATGTCGGTGTCATGGAAGCAGTAGTAGGGAGCGCCGATCTTGGTGATGAACTCGAAGGCGGCGTCGGCCTTGTCCTTGGCGCGCTGGATCGGGTCGGCGGCGGTGAGCCAGGGCATCGGGCGGGTGGGCGCACCGAACGGATCGGCGCCGTTGCCACAGAAGCTGTGCCAGTAGGAAACGGCGTAGCGCATCCAGTTTTCGAGGGTGCGGCCGGCGACGACGCGGTTGGCGTCATAGTAGCGGAACGCGAGCGGGTTGGTGCTCTCGGGGCCTTCGTAGGCGATGCGGCCGATGTTCGGGAAGTAGGTCTTGGAACCGGTGGTGACTTTAGTGGACATGGGATGGAGGGTTGGCTGAGGAAAAGTAGTGGGTAGCGAGTAGCGGGTAGTGAGTAGGCGGAAGAAAGGGGCGGAGGTCGGAGGCTTGGAATGTAGGAGCCTGCTTGCAGGCGATTCGGGGATTAACGCGGGCGTTAGGCTCACATCGCCTGCAAGCAGGCTCCTACATTAAGACAGGGTTGTTGGAAGTTTAGGCGAGCGCCTTGGCGAGTGCGTCCTCCCAGCGGGCGGCGGCTTCCTGGCAGGGGCCGACGAGGGCCGGGTTGGGTTCGATGGTTTCGATGACTTCGAGTCCGGCGAAGGCGTCGGCGGGCTTCGCGTAGAGGCCCGCGCCCAATCCGGCACCACGGGCGGCGCCGGCGGCACCGTCGGTGCGGACGAGTTCGATCGAGACGCCGAGCGTCGCGGCGAGCGTGTCGCGGAAGACGGCGCTCTTAAAGAGATTCGCGTCGCCGGCGCGGATCTTCGCAGGCGTGAGACCGGTCGCCTTCATGCCGGCGATGCCGTGGCTGAAGGAGAACGCGATGCCTTCCTGCGCAGCGCGGGCGAGGTGGCCGGGCGTGTGGCGGAGGAAATCGAGGCCGGACCACTGCGAACCGATGCGGCGGTTGCCCAGCATGCGTTCGGCACCATTGCCGAAGGGCAGCACGGACAAACCTTCGCTGCCGGCGGGCGCGGCGGCGGCGAGTGCGTTGAGCTCAGGATAGGAGAGATTGCCTCCGAGCGTGCGGCGCAACCAGGCGTAGAGAATGCCGGTGCCGTTGATGCAGAGGAGCACCCCGATGCGCGGATCGGTCGCGGTGTGGTTAACGTGGGCGAAGCCGTTGACGCGGCTCTGCGGATCATAGGCGAGCTTGTCGGTGACGCCGTAAACGACACCCGAGGTGCCGCCGGTCGCGGCGATTTCGCCGGGGTTTAGGACGTTGAGCGAAAAGGCGTTGTTGGGCTGGTCACCGGCGCGGTAGGCGACCGGGATGCCGGCGGGCAGGCCGAGTTCGGCGGCGACCGAGGCGAGCACTCCGGCTTGTTTGCCGAAGGTCGGGGTGAGCGAGGGCAACAGCGCACGATCAAGGCCCCAGTGGTTGAGGAGGAAATCGGCGGGCGAATTGGTGGAGAAATCCCAGAGCGTGCCTTCGGAGAGGCCGGACGCGGTGGTCTGCGCTTCGCCGGTCAGGCGGAGGGCGAGGTAGTCGCCCGGCAGCATGATTTTGCGGATACGGGCGAAGTTGGCGGGCTCGTTTTGCTGAACCCAACGGAGCTTCGACGCGGTGAAGTTGCCGGGAGAGTTGAGTAGGCGGCCGAGGCAGGCGGCAGTGCCGAGTTCGGCGAAGGCTTGCGCACCGATTTCGACGGCGCGGCTGTCGCACCAGATGATCGCAGGGCGGACGGGGTGCCCCATCTGGTCGAGGGTGACGAGGCCGTGCATCTGGTAGGAGATGCCGATGGCGGCGATTTGAGCGGTGTCTTGTCCGACGCAGGCGGCGCGGATGGCGAGCGCGGTGTGTTCCCACCACATGGCCGGATCCTGCTCGGCCCAGCCGGGGCGCGGCGCGGAGATGGGCATCTCGTGCTGCGGCGACTGCGCGGCGGAAACGATGCGACCGGTGGCGGCATCAAGGAGAGAGGCTTTGACAGCGGAGCTGCCGAGATCGAGTCCGAGGAGAAGCATGGGGGGAAGAGAGGTTAACCTTATCAGGAAGCGAGAGACGGCGCCTTCACAAAAAGACCATTATGACGGATTCGTTAGCACAATAGGACGGAGATTTGAGAAGTAGTGGGTAGCGAGTAGCGGGTAGCGAGTAGGTTCTGAGAGAGGAGAGATCCATGGAGCGGGATTGAGCAACGCGGTTCGGTCTACTCACTACCCGCTACTCGCTACTCACTACTTCCCTCAAACCCGTCCGCTGCGGCGGAAGGCGGTCGGGGTGCGTCCGGTGACGAGTCGGAACTGGCGGGCGAAGTAGTTACTATCACCAAAGCCGGCTTCGAGCGCGATGTCGGTCATGCTCAAATTGCTTTGGCGCAGCAGGCGTTTGGCCCCCTCGATGCGCAGGCCGATGAGGTAATCGATGGGCGATTTGCCGGTGGCTTGGCGAAAGATGCGCAGGAGACTGGTGCGCGACAGGTGCGCCACGCGGGCCATTTGCGCGAGCGTCCACGGCTCGTGGAAACGTTGTTCGAGCGTGCTGATCAGCTGGCCCATTTCCAGCAGCGCGCGGCTCTCGCGAACGTCGCTTTCGCCGTAGCGGCGCGAGAGAAAAACCATCAGCTCCATCAGCAGCCCCAACAAAACCGCCTCGTGGCCAGGACGCGCATCGGCCGATTCCTGCTCGATGCGCTCGGCCAGCGCCTCGGCGGTGCCGAGGTCTTCACGGTCCAGTTGCAGGCGGCTCGAAAACTGGTGCGCACTGCGGAAGGTGGGCTCGAGCATGAAGAGAGCGCTATAGCCGGGCAGACGGCGCAACAGGCCCGCCGGCAGCGGCAGGCGAAGCGGATCATACATGACGTTGACGAGCACCAAACCATCGCGGTCGCGGAAGCTGTGGACCTGTTGGCCTTGCACGACGAACACGTTGCCCGCCGCCACGGGAAACGACTCGCCTTCGAGCACGTGACGCCCGCGTCCGCTCAGCACGAGCACGAGTTCGCAAAAGTCGTGGTAGTGGTCGATCTCGGTCACGTCGTTGGCATGCGAAGGCCGCCCGCCTGGCTCGGTGCGCACGCGCCGCGCGGTGACCGGAAAACCGTCCGCACCGAAGTAATCGATACCTTGAGCAAGCAGGGCCATGGGGTGATTAGCACTAACGGAAGGAACCCGGCGGGCGCAAGGGCCGGCATCTGGATTTGACCCGGTTGGCGCTCCTGTGGAATGTCCGGCCATCCATGACGTTGGACGACATCACGAAAGCCCTCCTCGCCTCGTATGAAACCGAAGGTGGCATCAACCACCTCGACGGAATCAACCTGCCTTCCGATGAGGCGGTCAACCGGCTCGCGTCCGATTTCATGCACCTGCTCTTCCCGGGTTTTTTCGAGCAGCAATCCCTGACGAAAAGCGACGTCCCTGCATTCACGGCGGCCCGACTCCGGTCGATCCAAACCAGCCTCTCCGACACGATCGAAAAGTCGCTTCGGCACGCTCGTGACCCCGAGCCCGCCACCCGCGCCGCGTCGCTCGCCATGCAGTTACTCGGACGCCTGCCCGCCGTGCGCCAGATCGTGCAAACCGACGTGCAAGCCGCCTACTCGGGCGACCCCGCCGCCCGCAGCGTTGAGGAAATCATCCTCGCCTA
>CBRAFO010000056.1:0-23910 GCA_967755175.1 uncultured Opitutaceae bacterium
CGATATGCCTATCGTCAGGGATCTCGAAGGGGCGGGGGTGGGGCGGCCCCGCCCCTCGCGGGGTTTTTACTTCCGGGGGGTCGGGGTCCGGCCGCCGCTCCGGTGAGTGCGCGAGCGGCTCGGCGGGGCGTGTATTTCCAGACGGGGGACATCACGCTGGCGTGGACCTCGCGGGCGAAATTTAACATGCCGACGTAGCCGGCGAGGGCTTCTTTTCGCTCGTGGTTGTGGTCGCAGAAACCGATGCCGAGCTTGTAGGCGATGGGGCGTTCTTTCACTCCGCCGATGAAGAGATCGACGTCTTGTTCGAGGCAGAACTTGGCGAGTTCGAGCGGGTTGGAGTCATCCACGATGATGGTGCCCGGATCACACATTTGCCGGAGCGTTTCGTAGTCAGCCTGGTCGCCCGTTTGGGTTCCCACGATGGCGGTCGTCATGCCGAGCGAGCGGAGGGCGCGGACGAGCGAGAAGGCCTTGAACGCGCCGCCGACATAGATGGCGGCTTTTTTCCCGGTGAGCGCTGTCTTGTAGCGGCGGAGTTCGGGGAGGAGTTTTCCCAGTTCTTCACGCACGACTTGCTGGGCGCGTTCTATCAACGCGGGGTCATTGAAAAACTTGGCGACGGCGTAGAGCGCGGCGGACATGTCCTCGATGCCGAAAAACGAGACGCGGAGGAACGGGATGCGGTGCTCCTTCTCC
This sequence comes from uncultured Opitutaceae bacterium, assembly GCA_967755175.1. Taxonomy (GTDB): domain Bacteria; phylum Verrucomicrobiota; class Verrucomicrobiia; order Opitutales; family Opitutaceae; genus Rariglobus. The sequence goes on from CBRAFO010000056.1 coordinate 700, forward strand.
AGCCGCTTGGCCAGCGACGTCATGGAGCCGGAGCATTGAACGAGGTTGAGGGCGGCACCGTGGCAACGACGGATGGCGTCCACGCGTCCGTCACCGGTGAGCGTGGCGACGACGTGGACGCCCATGCGTTCCAGATAACCGCGGATGATCCAGGTTTCGCCGGCGATGTTGAAGTCGCCGAGGAGGTTGAGGCTCACGGCGGGGATGCCCGTGGTGTCGCCGGTGCCGACGAGGTTGTAAACCGCATCACAGGCGGCGCGGTAGCCGTCTTTTTTGGTGCCTTTAAAACCTTCGGAGGCGACGGGGATGACGGGGATGCCGGTGTCGCGGGCGACTTCTTTGCAGATGGCGCCGACATCGTCGCCGATCACTCCGACGATGCAGGTGGAGTAAACGAAGGCGGCCTTGGGCGAGTGGCGGGCGATGAGTTCGCGAAGGGCGTGACCGAGCTTTTTCTCACCGCCGTAAATGACGTCCATCTCGCACAGGTCGGTGGAGAAGCTGTTGCGGAAGAGCTGGGGGCCGGAGGATTGAGCGCCACGGATATCCCAGGTGTAGGCGGCGCAACCGATCGGGCCGTGGACCAGGTGAAGGGCGTCGGCGATCGGGTAGAGCACGACGCGGGAACCGCAAAAGGCACAGGCACGCTGGGTGACGGAGCCAGCCAGGCTGGCTTGGTTGCAAGCTATCGGAGCGGCGGAACCGGTGCCGGCAGTGGTGATGGATGCCGCGCGCCCGGGGAGAACCGAGATGGATTGGGCGGCGGCGGAGGACATGTGGGAAGGAGAGGGCGGCGGATCGGGTTAATGGAGCGGCGACGTCCTCGTCGCCGGGTTGGGGAATCTAGGACGCGGTCGGCGACGGGGACGTCGCCGCTTCTACGGGGAGTGCGGCGAATTTGGAGGCGTCGAGGCGGAGGGTGATCCACTCGGAGAGGACTTCGGCGCCGAGGGATTTGTAGAACGCGAGCGCGGTGTCGTTCCACTTGAGGGCGCGCCATTCGAAGCGTGCGCAACCGGCGGCTTGGGCCTGACGGGCCGAGGTGGCCAGAAGCTCGCGTCCGAGGCCGAGTTTGCGGAAGCCCGGGCGAACGTAGAGGTCTTCAAGAAAACTGCCGGGCTGGCCGAGGAAGGTTGAAAAGGTCGGATACCAGACCGCAAAACCGGCGACGGTTTTTTCGTTGAAAGCGATGATGGCGCGGGCGGTGGTGGTCGGTCCGAAGAGGTTTTTTTCGAGCAACGGTCCGGTGACTTCACACTCGTGGTGGAGGCCTTCGAAGGCGGCGAGTTCGCCGATCAGCGCAACCAAGGTGGAGACGTCCGCGAGGGTGGCGGGTCGAAGGTGAAAGATGCCGCTCTTACGGCCCTGGCCGCCACACGTGCAGGCGGCGGGCGAGGAGGTGGCGGCGTGCTGAGCGCAGGACGTGTTATTTAGGCACATGGGTGGAAGGCGGTAAAAGTGGGTTGGTAGCAATGGAGCGGCGGAAGGAATTCCGCCGCTCCATCGGGCAAGGAATCACATAACGAGCTCGAACCACTCTTCGGGGCAGTCGCGGTCTTTTTTGTCGAAGAGCGCGTTGGTCATGAGGTCGATCAGGCGGATGGCTCCGGCGTAACCCACAGTGGGGAAGAACCGGTGGCCGACGCGGTCGAGGATCGGGAAGCCGACGCGGACGAATGGGATGTTTTCCACGCGGGCGATGTATTTGCCGTAGGTGTTGGCGATGAGCAGATCGATGGGCTCGTTCTTGATCCACTGGTGGAGTTCGAAGAAGTCAGCGCATTGTTTGATCTTCGCGTTGGGCACCACCGGATCGAGCAGCTCGTGCAGGCGGCGTTCGAAGTGGTTGCCGGGACTGCCCGTGATGCAGAAGACGGGCTTGGATCCGAGTTCCACCAGGAAGCGGGCGATCGCGATGACGTGGTCGGGATCACCGGCCACGGCGACACGCTTTTCGTGAAAATACTGCTGCATGTCGCTCATCATATCCACCAGGCGGCCACGCTCGATTTCGAGTTCGAGCGGGACGGTTCCCGTGGCGTTGTAGGCGCGCAGGGCCTGGATAAACGCATCGGTGGCGCCGACGCCGATGGGGAGTTCCATCAGGGCGGCGGGGACGTTGTGTTTCACTTCCAACGACACGGCGGCTGGGTGGGACGCGAAGTGGCCGAGGGCGAGGGTGGCCATGCTGTCGCCCATAGTCTTGATGGCGGCGACCGGGGTGCCGCCGCGCGGATACATGTGGTATTCGCCGTCGAGCGGACCATCGAGCACGTCGGAGGTGTCGGGGAGCATCACCGCGTTGACACCCATGAGCGCGGTGAGGCGCTTGAGCTCGCGCATGTCGGAGGGCTCGACGAAGCCGGGGACAATGTTGATCCGGTTCTTCGTCTCGCCGGTGTGTTCGGCGAGGTATTTGAGGGTCGAAGTCACCATGTTGGAGAACCCGGTGACGTGGGAGCCGATGAAGCTCGGCGTGTTGGTGTGGATGACGAGCTTGCCCTCGGGAATCGCGCCTTCTTCGCGGGCCCGTTTCACGATGGTCGGGATGTCGTCACCGATGACCTCGGAGAGGCAGGTCGTGTGGACGGCGACGATCTCGGGATTGTAGATCGTGAAGATGTTGCGGAGGGCCTGGGTGAGGTTCGCAAGGCCGCCGAAGACGGACGAACCCTCGGTGAAGGAGCTGGTCGTGGCGATGACCGGTTCTTTGAAATGGCGGGTGAGGTGCGAGCGGTGATAGGAGCAGCAGCCTTGGGAGCCGTGGCTGTGCGGCATGCAGCCGTGGATGCCGAGGGAGGCATACATGGCGCCGATGGGCTGGCACGTTTTGGCGGCGTTGATGCGAAGGGCGGAGCGTTCGGCGACTTCAGCGGTGGTTCCGTTGAGCATGGCGGGTGATGAGTTGGCGGTGGTGAGTGGTTACGATGGGAGGGAGCGGCGGCGTCCTCGCCGCCGATAGGGAGACGGCGACGGGGACGTCGCCGCTCCTTTTGGGAATCAGGTTTCGGCGTCTTCGGTTTGGCGGGCGGGGGCTTTCCAAGTCGGTGTCTCTTCGACGGCGGCGCGGGCCGCCTTGGGATTGCAGACGAAGCGCGCGGGGACCTGCGTGTCGCGCTTCCAAGGCGGGGAGACGAGTTGCCACACCTTGGTGTTCACCATGCGGTCAATTTCCTTGTAGAAATTGGCCGCGCCGGTGAACGCGGCGTAGGGGCCGCCGATGTCGTAACTGTGGAGCTGCTTGCAGGGGATGCCGTTCTTCTCGATGGAGAATTTCTCCTTGATGCCCGAGCAGATGACGTCGGGTTCGTAGAGCTCGATGAGCTTTTCCATCTCGTGCTGGGAGATGTCGTCGATCACGAGCGCGCCCTTTTTCATGTCGCGCACCATGCCTTCGTAATCGCGGTAGTTGAAACCGCCGGCGGCAAGGGCCTCGTTCTGCTCGGTGGTTTTGCGCGGACGGTAACGCGTGGGGTCGGCATCGACGTGGATCTCCTCGATGTTGCGGGAGTCGGCATCGACTTTGATCTTGGGTAGGACGTCGCGGCCTTCGTAGTCGTCGCGGTGGGCGAATTCGTAACCGGCGGCGACCGTGGTCATGCCGATGTCCTTGAAGAGATCCTGGTAGTGGTGGGCGCGGGAGCCGCCGACGAAAAGAGCGGCGGTTTTGCCCTGACAACGGGCCTTGACCTCGGCGATGACGGGGCGGACGGCGGCCATCTCTTGGGCGATGACTTCCTCGACGCGAGCGGTGAGTTTTTTCGAGTCGAAGTATTTGGCGATCTTGCGGAGGGACTTGGCGGTGCTCGAAGCGCCGATGAAGTTCACCTTGAACCAAGGGATGCCGAACTTCGTCTCCATCATCTCGGCCATGTAGTTGATCGACCGGTGACACTGGACGACGTTGAGGTCGGCGGTGTGGCACTTGGTGACCTGCTCGTAGGAGATGTCTCCGGAGAGCGTCGCCGTGACGTGAATACCGCATTTGCGGAGGAGCGCGTCGATCTCCCAGGCGTCGCCTCCGATGTTGTATTCGCCAAGGACGTTGATGCGGAACTCGCCTTCGTCCGGCACGTCGTTGAGGCCGACCATGTGTTTGAACACGCCGTTGTTGGCGATGTGGTGACCGGCGGACTGGGAGACGCCTTTGTAGCCTTCGCAGGAGAATCCAAAGACGTTGATGCCGAGTTCCGCCTTGGCCAGGCGGCAGACGGTGTGGATGTCGTCGCCGATGAGACCGACCGGGCAGGTGGCGTAGACCGCGATGGCTTTGGGTTTGAAGATTTTGTAGGCCTCGCGGATGGCGGCGGCCAATTTCTTCTCACCGCCGAAGATGATCTCCTGCTCCATCATGTCGGTGGTCATCGAATACTGGAGGTAGTTCGTCTGGCCGGGCTGAGGGCGGGCGAGATTGCGGCGGGTCTGCCAGGAGTAGAAGGAGCAGCCGATGGGGCCGTGCGTGATGTGGAGGACATCGTGCATGGGGCCGATGACGACGCCGCGGCACCCGGCGTAGGTGCAACCGCGCTGGGTCATGATGCCCGGGATGGTGCGGGTGTTGGCCCCGATCTCGGCGGGCTTCTCCGGGTCGGTGTTAATGAGAAGCTGCTTGGCGCGCTTCTTTTTGGTTTTGTCGGGATAGATGCCGAGCATCTCCTCGCGCGCGGCGGCGGGATCGGGGAGCGCGCGGGAGGGCTCGGGCAGGTCGTCGGCGGAGTTGCCGGACGGGTGGTCGGGTAGGTCGCTCATGTGGTGAGGCAGTCGGCGTAGTGGTAATGGGAGGGAGAGCGGCGACGTCCTCGTCGCCGTCCGGTAATCGTGGTTGGAAATCGGCGACGGGGACGTCGCCGCTCCAAGGGCTCAGTTGAGAAGGCCGTATTGCATGAGCAGGTCTTCGAGTTCCTGGATCGAGAGCGGGTTGGGAATGACCAGCTTCTTGTTGGCGGCGATCGCGCGGGCGAGGTTGCGGTATTCCTCGGCCTGCCCGCAGTCCTTGTTCCATTCGATGACCGTCTTGCGGTTGATCTCGGCGCGCTGCACGTCGTTGTGACGCGGCACGAAGTGGATCATGTGCGTGCCGAGTTTCTCGGCGAACTTCTCGATCATCTCGCGCTCGTTATCGACGTTGCGCGAATTGCAGATGAGACCGCCGAGGCGGACCGCGCCGTTTTTGGCGAACTTGAGGATGCCCTTGGAGATGTTGTTGGCGGCATACATGGCCATCATTTCGCCGGAGCACACGATGTAGATCTCCTCGGCCTTGCCCTCGCGGATCGGCATGGCGAAACCGCCGCAGACGACGTCGCCGAGCACGTCGTAAAACACGTAGTCGAGTCCTTCGCTCTCATCATACGCGCCGAGCTGCTCAAGCATGTTGATGGAGGTGATGATGCCTCGACCGGCGCAACCGACGCCCGGTTCGGGACCGCCCGACTCGACGCAGAGGCTGTTGCAGAAACCCGGGGAACGGATGTCGGCGAGTTCAACGTCTTCGCCTTCTTCGCGAAGGGTATCGAGGACGGAGCGCTGGGCGAGGCCACCGAGGAGGAGACGGGTGGAGTCGGCCTTGGGGTCGCAGCCGACCACCATGACCTTCTGGCCCATCTCGACGAGACCGGCGACGGTGTTTTGGGTGGTGGTGGACTTGCCGATGCCGCCCTTTCCGTAGATTGCTATTTTTCTCATAGTGATGTGATTCGTAGATTAGATTCGCTAACTGGGGATGGCTTTAGCGGCTTGGATGCCATGGCCTGAAAAATCACTTTTGAGGTGACGCTATTATTTGGAATGGAGGTAAATAAAATACTCGATGAGCGCGCTTCATCGCGTCGCGGGGGCCTGCGGAAGCTACGCATTGGTAGGCGAAAAAAGCGGATTCCTACCTAAGCGTAGGGAAACTTACCTCGGGCGGATTTCCGTATCGGAATATCCGTTACAGGACGCGTCAGGCGCGCAGGGGCGTGACGACGTAGTGACCGCCGAGGACCAGGTATTCGGACTCGCCCTGGAGGAACTCGGCCGGAAGCAGGCCGCTAAAGCAGAAGAGCTTGGCCAGCGGAACACGCACGGACCAGATGGAGGAGCCAAATTCCCACGCGACCTCCGAGTCGGCGGTGAAGGAACTGAGGTTGTTGAACTCGACGAGAATGTCGGTGGGTAGAACCGAGGTCGGCGACGGGGACGTCGCCGCTTCGTCAGTGGCGACGTCGGGGCGGGGGCTCACGGTGTATTCATCGGGATCGTGCGTGCCTCGGTAGAGCGTGATCCAGCGCTCGCCGGGGTGACGGCGGGCGAGCTCCAGTTGGCAGAACGTGTAGAGCAGGTCGAATTGCTGGGACAGTCCCATGGTGCGCGCGGCGCCAGTCATACGATCATGGGCGAAACGTGCGCGAGCGGCGGGATCGGAGGCGAGACTGCCGGCGTGGTAAGTCGGGCGGAGTCCGAAGCGGCTCTCGACCCACGCCTTGAGCGCCGCTCCGGAAGGACCGTTGCTATCGACACCCCAGTGGCGGAGGCAATGAACGTAACTGTGACGGAGTGCGGTGCGTGCCGAGGCGGTCTGGTCGGAGTCGGTCCAAGAATGGAGGCTGAATTTGACCGACACGTAATCGTGAAAATAGCGCGCGCGGGCGGCGGGATCGGGCAGAGCGGCGAGGGCTTGCCACAGGCGGCGTTCGGTGAGGCGCACATCGCCGAGTTCGAGCGGTTGCGGATCGGCTTGGAACTCGGGGGCGGCGAGGTGCCAGGGCGGGAGCTGGCAGTGGCTGAAGAGCGCGGGAGGGGTCATGGGGAATGGCTCGGGGGCGGATAGGTCGGCGACGGGGACGTCGCCGCTCCTTGGGCGAGCAGCGCGGGGGTTTGGCGCGTGATGGCGGCGTGGACGGCGGGATCGAGCCGACGCAGCCAGCGCGAGGGAATGGCGCTCGCGCCGTAGAGCGATCCGGCGAGTTGGCCGGAGAGGGCACCGATGGTGTCGGCGTCGCCACCGCGGTTTACGGCGAGCACGAGGCAGTCTTCGAAGGTGTCGGTGTTGATGACGGCGTCGAAGACGGTTTGCACGGTGTCCACCACATAACCGCTGGTGCGGCCGGGCCAGGGGCGAAACTTGAAGGCGGGATAAGCGGCGACTAACGCGTGTGCGGAGCGAAGCCCGGCGGAGAGTTCCGCGCCGCAGATCCATGCTCGCGTGATGTCGCCGAGGACGAGCACGGCGGCGTCTGAATACGGGTGGTTATGCGTGATGTGGGCTTGGGCGAGGCTGCGGGCGTGCGCGGCGGTGGGATCGCCGAGCGTGGCGAGGATGACGGGCAGATTGCGCATGACCGCGCCGTTGCCCGCATCGTCGTCGCAGGGCGGGGCTTGCAGGGTGCCGTCGAGCAGGTAGCGGCGGAGTCCGCGCCGACAGGTTTGGCCGATGTCGGGCGGGTGGGAATGCATCCAAGCGACGAACGCATCGGCCGTGGCGTAGAGACCCCAGCCGCCGGGGCTGGAGAGAATCGCGTCGCCAAGGGCGAGGGCCATTTGGGTGTCATCGGTGACGCGTCCGGGCTTGAGGTGGAGCCATCCGCCGCCGGTGAGATCGCGGTGCACGCCCTGGGTCGCGGCGATTTCACGGGCGGTCATGAACTCCACGGTCGCGCCGAGCGCGTCGCCGATAGCGAGGCCCAGATAGGGGCCGAGGGCGCGATCTTGGAGCGAGAGCCCGGGCATGTCAGTTATCAGGGAGGACGACCTGATCACGCCGACGGAGACGGTAACACGGAGTGGGGACGGGCTCGAAGATTTCGGCGGGCGCGCCACGCGAGACTACGCGGCCGGCTTCGAGCACGAGAATTTCGTCGCATAGGGCCATCATTTCCTCGGGTGCGTGGCTGACGTAGAGCATGGGTAACGCGAACTCGTCGCGCACCCGGCGCAGGTAGGGCAAAATGGCCTCCTTGCGTGATGCGTCGAGGCTGGCGAGCGGTTCGTCGAGCAGCAGCAGGCGCGGGAAGGATAGCAGGGCGCGGGCGAGAGAGATGCGTTGGCGTTCTCCACCGGAGAGCCCGGGCACGCGCGCGGTGCGCAGGTGGGCGATGCCGAGCAGGTCGCAGATGTGATCAATTGAGAAACGATGGTCGTTGTCATCGTCGGTCTTCCGGCCGGGCCGAAATCCGTAGCGGAGGTTTTCTTCGACCGAGAGATGCGGAAAGAGCGCGGTGTCCTGCGCGACATAGCCGATGCGCCGGAATTCGGGTCGGACGTGGACGCGCGCGGCGGTATCGTCGAGCACGGTGCCGTCTAGGAGGAGGCGTCCGGTGTGGGGGCGTCTCAGTCCCGCGAGCAATTCCACCAGCGTGGTTTTGCCTGCGCCGGAGGATCCGAAGAGACCCGTGACCGGGCCGGGAAGGCGGAGATCAACCTCAAGGCTGAAGTCGCCGCAGGTCCGCCGACAGATGCGTTCAAGGATGATCATGGCGGGAGGGGGCCGACGCGGGGCGACGTTGCCGGGCATAGGTGGCGGCGAGCGCAAGAAACGAAAACACGAGCAGCACCAGAGAGGTGTGGTTCGCCGAGGCGTAGTCGAGGGCCTGCACGTCGTCGAAGATGGCGATGGAGACGGTGCGCGTGGCGCCGGGGATGTTGCCGCCGATCATGAGGACGACGCCAAACTCGCCGATGGTGTGGGCGAAGCTGAGCACGATGCCGGTAAGAATGCCCGGCCACGCGAGCGGCAGGGTAATGCGGAAGAAAGTGCGGAGGCGTCCGACACCGAGGCACCACGAGGCGTGGACGAGACGGCGATCCACGGTGGCGAAACCGCTCGTGAAGGGCTGGACCGCGAAGGGCAGGCTGTAGAGGACCGACGCGAACAGCAGGCCTTGAAACGTAAAGGGCAGCCGATGATTGAAAACGCTCTCGTAGAAACGGCCCAGAGGACTGTGCGGACCGATGGCGGCGAGAGTGTAGAAGCCCAGCACCGTCGGCGGCAAAACCACCGGCAGCGCGACCACGGCTTCCACGATGAATTTCCCGCGCCAGCGCGTGCGGGCTAGCCAGCAGGCGAGCGGCAGGCCGAGCACGAGGAGTATCCCCGTGGTGCAGGCGGAGAGGCGCAAGCTGAGGAAGAGGGCTTGCCAGTCCATGGGATCACGAATCGGGAAGGAAAAAACCGTAGCGCCGGAGCAACTCGCGCCCGGCCGGGCCGAGGATGTAGTCGCGCAACGCACGGGCCTCGTCGGGGCTGCGGGTGGAGCGGAGGATCAAGCCGCCTTGGTCCATGCGAGGGAAGGCGTCGGCGGGGATTTCCCAGTAACGGCCAGACTCACGCAGGGGAGCGGAAACCGCGAGGGAGAGGGAGATCACGCCGATATCGGCGGCGCCGGTTTGCACGAACTGCGCGGTTTGAGCGATGTTGTCACCGAGCACGAAACGGGGGCTGACGCGGTCGAGCACGCCGAGTTTTTTGAGGGCGGCCACGGCGGCGGCTCCGTAGGGCGCGTGACGTGGATTGGCGATGGCGACCTTGCGGGCGGACGGAGCAAGCAGCGCGCCTTCATGAAGTCGCACGACATCGATGGGCGAGTCGGCTGGCACCCAGACGACCAGGCGGCCGATGGCGTAACGAAACACGTCGCCGTCGAGAGCGAGCCCGGCTTCGGCGAGCTGGCGGGGGTAGGCGATATCGGCGGAGAAGTAGAGGTCGTAGGGCGCTCCGTTCCGGATTTGCGCGTGGAAATTTCCAGAGGAGCCGTAGGCAACCTTCACCGTGATTCCGGGATGGATTTGGCGAAACCCGACGAGCAGGTCAGCGAGTGCGAACTTGAGATCGGCGGCGGCGGCGACGGTGAGCTCAGTGACAGGGACCTCGACGGCGCGAAGCTCGGTGGCGTGACGCGGAAGGCAGGCGAGCAGTCCGAAAGCGGCGAACGCAAACGTAAGCGAGCCGAGCCGGCGAGAGCGTGGGAATGATTTATTAGCGGGCATCGGCGGAGTCGGGATCGCGGAAACGCCGCGGATCGATGCCGTGCGCTTTGACGCGCAGGCCGATCGTGCGCTCGGTGAGGCCGAGTTGGCGGGCTGCCTTGGCCATGAAACCGCGATGGGCCTTGAGGGCTTCGGTGAGCATTTCCTTTTCGACGGCGTCGAGGGTTTCTTGGAGCGTGAGGCGGGACGACGTGTTCGAGGCTTCGCCGGTTTGAAGCGAGGGAGGCAGATGAAACCCGTGGATGACGCCGTCTTGGGTGAGCAGCACGGCGCGCTCGATGATGTTTTCCAGTTCGCGGACATTTCCCGGCCAGTGGTAGGCCATCAGCATATCGATCGCCGGGGTGGAAATGCGGGCGACGCGTTTGCGGTTCTGGATGGAGTATTTTTCGAGGAAGAAGTCGGCCAGCTCCAAGAGGTCACTGCGTCGCTCGCGCAACGGCGGGATGTAGATCGGGAAGACGTTGATGCGGTAGTAGAGATCGAGGCGAAACTTCCCCTGCTCGGTCATCTCTTCGAGGTTGCGGTTGGTCGCGGTGATAACGCGCACATCGACCTTGATCGGCATAGTGCCGCCGACGCGCTCGAACACGCCTTCTTGGAGGACGCGCAGGAGCTTGGCCTGGGTGGCGAGCGAGATCTCGCCAAACTCGTCGAGGAAGAGCGTGCCGGTGTGGGCGAGTTCGAAGCGGCCCTTGCGCAGCGCGAGCGCGCCGGTGAACGCGCCCTTTTCGTGGCCGAACAATTCGCTCTCGATAATGCTCTCGGGAAGCGCCGCGCAGTTGACGCGGACAAAGGGTTTGTTTTTGCGGGAGCCGCCTTGCCAGAGAGCCTGCGCGATACGCTCCTTGCCGACGCCGGTCTCGCCGCGAATCAGGACGGTGGTCTTGCCGTCGGCGACTTGGTCCACGTGGAAATACACCATGCGCATGGCGGAGGATTTACCAATCATGCCCTCCGGTATGAGACTGTTTTTGATCTGGGCGTGGAGCCGGGCGTTCTCGGCACGAAGGGTGTCGAGGCGCTCTTTGGCGATCTGCCGGAAGCGCACGGCGAGGCCAACCTGACCGGCCACGAGCGTGAGAAGACGAAGGTCTGATTCGAGTGCGGTGTCGGGGGAGGGCTGGCGGAAAAAGGCCAGTGCGCCCACCGTCTCGGTGCCATGCTGGATGGGCACGATCAGGAGGGCGGTGGGCTGCGGGACGGAGGCGAGCCACTCCTTTTCCCACGCGGTGAGCAGCGAAGGTGCGAGGGTGGCGATGTCGCGCACCATCAACGGCGCCCGGCTGGCGGCGGTCCGGCCGATCAGCCCGGTGCCCGAGGTCGCAGAGCCGAGAGGACCGACGATCAGGGCATGGTCGGCGAGCGGGTAATGGCAGGAGCTTTCGGCAATGAGTTGGCCCGTCTCGCGGTTAACCACGGTGAGCAGTCCCCGGCTCAGTCCGCGCACGGCTTCGAGACGCTGGAAAAGTTGATCAAGCGTCTGGTCGAGTTCGTATCCCCGGCTCAAGGCAGAGGAGAGATCTTGCAGCAGGGTGAGTTCGGAAACGACGCGGCAGGAAAACGGGAGCACGCCGGAGGCATCGCACGACTCCGCCGGGCCGGGAGAGGCGGATACGTTTTCCTGACATTTGCGACAATCGCTCATCGGACCATGAACTTAGCATCGCAGGTGCCACGGGGGATGGTCGCGTGTGATTGGACAGGGGATGCGCAGTGAATCGCAAAATCTCGCGACGGCTCGTGAGTTTTGGAGGGAAAACGAGCGGGATAAAAAATGTGTGGCGTCGGTGCGGGCGGAACTATGAAGATGTTTTTCCATGAACCCTGTTCTCAAGCTGTTGCTCGAAGGTGGTAGGCTCACGACTGCGCAGATGGCGCAAGTTGCGGGCCTCTCGGTCACCGATGTCGAACAGCACCTGGAGCAGCTGAAAAAAGATAAAATCTTCCTCGGCTGGCGTCCGGTGCTCGATCTTTCGCGCGAGGAAGCAGCGGGCGCAGCGGTGCGCGCCGTCATCGAGGTGAAGCTCACCCCCGAACGCGGCGGCGGCTTCAATCGCCTGGCCGAGCGCCTCGCGAAATTCGAAGAGGTTGAGTCGTGCTACCTGATGTCGGGCGGCTACGATCTGTTGGTCTTCGTCAGCGCTCCCACCTTGCAGAAGGCTGCGGCCTTCGTGTCGGAAAAACTTTCCACCCTCGGCGGCGTGCTCTCCACGAGCACCCATTTCCTGCTGCGTTCTTATAAGGAAGGCGGCTTCCTGCTCGACGGCGGCGAGGGTTCGAGCGATCGCCTCAACGTCAGCCCTTAAGCGACCACTCCCATGAGCATTACCAGCAACCGCTGGGTGGCGAGCCATGTGGCGACGCTACCGAGGAGCGGCATTCGTGATTTCTTTGAACTCGTGGCCAAGATGAAGGGCCAGGACGTGATCTCGCTCGGCGTCGGCGAACCCGACTTCGTGACACCATGGCACGTCCGCAAGGCAGCCATCACCGCGCTCGAAGAGGGCAAGACTTACTACACGTCCAACCTCGGCATGATCGAGCTGCGTCGCGCGGTTTCGACCTACGTGACCGAGCACTTCGGGGTGAACTATCGTCCCGACGACCAGATCATCATCACGGTGGGCGTCTCCGAGGCGCTCGACCTGTGTTTCCGCGCGTTCTGTAACCCGGGCGACAAGGTGATGTATCACCAGCCCTGTTACGTTTCCTATCACCCGAGCATCACGCTCGTGCACGGTGAAGGTGTGGCAGTGCCGACCTACGCGAAGGATAACTTTGCTCTCACCGCCGAAGCCTTGCGCGCCGCGTGGGTTCCTGGCTGTAAGATCCTCATGCTTAACCTCCCGTGCAATCCCACGGGTGGCACCTGCGACCGCGTGCAACTGGAGGCCATCGCCGCGTTCTGCCGCGAGAAGGATCTGTTGGTGTTGAGCGACGAGATCTACTCGGAGCTCACGTTCGACGGCACGCATACCAGCATCGCCAGCCTGCCTGGCATGCAGGAACGCACGATTTTCCTGCACGGCTTTTCGAAAGCGTTCGCGATGACCGGCTGGCGCATCGGCTATGCCTGCGGACCGGCCGAGCTCATCGACGCGATGATGAAGGTTCATCAATACGCCATGATGTGCGCTTCGATCATCGCGCAAGAAGGCGCGCTCGAAGCCCTCAACAACGGTTGGGAAAACGTGTGCGAAATGCGCGACCAGTATCACCGTCGTCGCGACCTCGTTGTGCGCCGCTTCAACGAGATCGGACTCACGTGCCACTCGCCGCGCGGTAGTTTCTACGCGTTCCCGAGCACGCAAGGAATCGGGATGACGGAGAAGGATTTCGCGGTCGGTCTGCTCAAAGAGCAGAAGGTCGCGGTCGTTCCCGGCACGGCATTTGGCGTCAACGGCACCGGCCATGTGCGTGCGTGTTTCGCTACGAGTTATGAGCAGCTCATCGTTGCGTGCGACCGCGTCGAGCGGTTCGTGCAAGGCGCGAAGAAGTAAGTTCACGCTCTACGCTCCGCCCTCCTGCACCGCACTCCGCTTCGGTTTACACCGAGCGGGGTGTTTTTGTTAACACAGGGCGGAGTGAATCGCGCGTGCCTCAGGGGCGAGGGGAATCGTTGCCACGCTGGGCCGGAGCGGTTCCTCTCTGCGGGCCAACGACTTTATGAATAAGCTTTTCGTCTCTCTGCTTTTGCTGGTTTTCACGGGAGTATCCACCGTGGTGCGTGCCCAGGATTTCAGCGGCACGATGACGTGGTCGGCGCGGATTGAACTCACGGATCCGCAGGCGCGCGATCAGCTCGCGATGGCGGAGAGTGCGCTTAAAAATCCGACGATGATGGCTCTCTTGAAAGAGAACCAGCAGCTGCGCGGCATGCTCGAAAAAGAGCTGGGCACGCTGAACCCTGACTCGGGCGCGACCAGCGTGCTGCCGACCGGGTTTACGTTGCAGGTCAAGGGCCCGCGGGCGCTGGTGAAAACCCAAGGCGGCTTGGTCTCGCGGGAGGTGTTGACCCTCGGCGACAAAAACGCGGCCTACCTCATTAACCGGCCGGCGCATTCCTACGAAAAGTTGTCCGCTGGCACCGCGGCCTCATCGGTCAAAACCAAGATCGTTCGCACCACAGAAACCGCTCAGATCATCGGGTATAACTGCCGGCGTTTCCTGGTCGAAACGGACGATAGCGGAGCCAAGTCCCGCTTCTCCGTGTGGACGACCACCGAGATCAAAGGCCTGAACACGGCGGCGCTCCAACGCATGAACTGGAGTCAGGACGGTGGAACCGCGCTTCTTAAACAAATCGAGGGCGTTCCCCTGAAAATCGATGCCGCCACGCCGGAGGCGAAGATCGCTCTGACTGCCACACGGATCACCCCCGAGGTGCTCGATGGCGCGTTGTTCACGTTGCCACCGGGATTTAAGGAAGTTCAGGGAAGCAGTAACTGAAGGCGTTCTCATTGGTGACTTTTGCTTCCTGCATGCATTGATTTATTAGGCTGGGCTAGCGCCGCCTGCCGCTGTATCTCTCCCGGCTTATCTATTTATGAACCGCACCGTCGTCATCGTCGGCCGACCCAATGTCGGCAAGAGCCGCCTGTTTAACCGGCTCGCGCGGAAGCGCATCTCCATCGTCCACGATCAGCCCGGCGTTACTCGTGACGTCATCTCGGCCGACATCGAGGATGGCCAGTTCACGCTGCTCGATACCGGTGGTCTTGGCTTTAAGGACAACGACGTCACGCTCGCCGCACTCACCAAGGCGTCTGAGCTACAGGTCGATTTCGCCATCGATACCGCCCAGTTGATTCTCTTCGTGATCGACGGCCTCGAAGGCCTCACCGCCCTCGACGTGAACATCGCGCGCATGCTGCGCAAATCGAAGAAGGACGTCCTTCTCGTGGTCAACAAAGCTGACTTCGATGACGACAAGGTGGACCTCGCTGAAGCCTACCGCCTCGGCTTGGGTGAACCGCTCCGCGTTTCGGCCGAACACGGTCGTGGGGAGAGCTACCTCCGCGAGGAGATTCTTAAGCGCATTGGCACCGTGCCGGACGCGCCCGAAGCCGGTCCCAAGACTGCGGATGATCCGCTCTGCGTGTGCTTCATTGGACGCCCGAATGTCGGCAAATCCTCGTTGAGCAACCGTCTCCTCCGGAGCGACCGCCTCATCGTGAGCGACGTCCCTGGCACCACGCGCGACGCCATCTCGTTGCCCTTCGAATTCAAGGGCCGCAACGGCAAGATGTATCCCTTCCGCCTCATCGACACGGCGGGTATCAAGACGCAGACGAAGCTCGCTTCACCTGTGGAATATTTCTCCCGCCTCCGTTCGCTCGACGCGATCAAGGAAACCGACGTGGTGTTCCTCGTGCTCGACGCGATCGACGGTGTGACGCAGCAGGACAAGGCCATCGCCGGCGAGGCCGTGAAGGAGCGCAAGCCCATCGTCATCGTGGTCAACAAGTGGGACGTCGTGCGCAGCGCGTTCAAGAAAGGCGAAGACCCGGGTTGCGCTCCCGAGGCCGCGATCCACGGCTTCGACAGCGAACGCGACTACCGCAAGAAGTATGAGCGCTCCATTTTTGACAGCCTCTTCTTCACGCCGGGCGCGCCGGTGATTTTCGCGTCCGCCATGTCGGGTTACGAAGTGGACCGCATGCTGAACGCCGCGGTGAAGCTCAACCGTATCCTCGATACAAAGATCCCCACGGCGAAGCTCAATAAGACCATCACCTTCCTCACCGAGCGCACGCCGCCGCCCGCGATCGGTGGCAAACGCTTCCGCGCCTACTACGCGTTGCAGACGGGCACCCGTCCGTTCCGCATCAAGATTTTCTGCAACCGCGAAGAGAAGCTCACCGAGCAATATCGTCGTTATTTGGAGGCCGGCCTGGTCGATGCGTTCGAGTTGAACGGCTGCCCGATCTACTTCGAGCTCGTTGGCAAAGAGAAGCACGAGCCGGGCACCGCTTATTCAGGCAAGGCGAAGAAAGCCGGCTTGATCTTTAAGGAAGAGCACCCCGAGGCGCACGTTCCCAAGTGGAAAGAAGGTGAAGAGGCGGCCGCGGATGAAGACTTTACCCATGAAACACTCGAAGACTGATTACCGCGGTGGCGAAGCCGTGGTGTTGTCCACTCCGGCGTTTGAGCTGGCCGTAACGACCGAAGTTGGCCCTCGCGTCGTTTCGATCCGTTCCCTTGCCGGCCAAAAGGCAGGCAACCTCTTCCTCCAATTCCCGGAGAACGAAGAGCGTTATCACGGTTACTATCTGCGCGGCGGTCACCGCCTCTGGCATTCCCCCGAGGACATCGTGCGCACCTACCAGCCCGATGATGCTCCGCTGGCCGTCAAGCCGCTCAAGAACGGCATCGCCCTCGCGCAACCCACCGAGGAAAAAACCGGTCTGCAAAAGGCCATGAAGCTGGAAGTGCTCGATGACCGCACGGTCAAGGTCACCCACGCGCTCACCAACCAGGGACTCTGGGCTGTCGAGACCGCCGCCTGGGCGCTCACGATGTTCCGCAGCGGCGGTTACGCCGTTCTCCCGTTGCTCCCCAAGGGCGACCATGCCGACGGCGATCTGTTGCCCTCGTATTCCTTCGTTCCTTGGACTTACACCGATCTCTCGTTGTCCGTGTGGGACCTGCACCGCGACTACATCGGCATCGACGTGCCGAAGGCCAAGATCGCCCAAAAGTTCGGCATCACCGATTACCTCGGCTGGTCCGCTTACTGGGTGGATGGAGTCACCTTCGTCAAATACGCTCCCGTCATCAAAGGCGCGACGTATCCGGACCGTGGATGCCCGTTTGAGGTGTTCACCAACGGCAAGATGATCGAGTTGGAGACGCTCAGCCCGCTGGTGAAGCTGGAGCCGGGCAAGTCCGTCACGCATGTGGAGCATTGGGGCATTTTTGATGGCCTCGCAAAGCCCTCGACCGACTCTGCCTTCGCCGAGCTCGCCGCCACGGTGGGCAAGTGGATCAAGACGCTGAAGTAAATCGTAGCCGCGAGCGTGAGCGAGTGGATCGGTGAACAACCGTCCACCACTCGCTTACGCTCGCGGCTACTTCCTTTTATGCCCGTGCCGCTCCGAATCGTTTTCCTTGGCTCCGACCCGATTGCGCTACCGTTGCTCGACTGGTTGGCAGGCGAGGGGAGTGCGATGGCCCGAGTCGTGGGCGTGTTCACGCAGCCCGACCGTCCCGTTGGACGCGGGCAGAAGATCACGGCTAACGAAATCAAGACGTGGGCACTCGCTCACGACCTGCCCGTTTACCAGCCGGAGAAAATCGCCGAAGACGTGCGCGCCCAACTCGCCGCACTCTCCGCCGACGTATCGCTGGTCATGGCCTACGGCCACATCTTGAAGCAGGACTTCATTGATACGCCGCGACTCGGCACGCTGAACCTGCACGTTTCTCTGCTTCCGAAATATCGTGGTGCTTCGCCGATTCAGACGGCCATCGCCAGCGGCGAGCGCGAGACCGGCGTGTCGCTCATGCGTATCGTGCGCCAGCTTGACGCCGGACCGATTGCGGATGTTGAGCGCGTGTCCATCGGCCCGCGTGAAACCGCTGTGGACGTGGAGCAAAAACTCTCCGCCGCCTGCGTGCCCTTGATGACCCGTGCGCTGCCGTTGCTGGCGGCCGGCCAACTGGCGTTTATTGAGCAGGATCATACTGCTGCGACGTTCTGCCGCCGTCTCGTCAAAGAAGACGGCCGCCTCGATTTCTTCGCTCTCGCCGCCGTGTTAGCCGCACGCATCAACGGCCTTTTCCCCTGGCCTGCCTGCTCGGTCGAGATTGCCGGCCAATCAGTTAAAATCGGTCTGGCCGAAGTCGTCGCCGAGACATCCGCCACCCAGCCAGTTTGTCACTTAATAAGTGACAAACTGGCTGGGGCCGGGACCGTCCTTGGGGCGGATTCTGAAGGTTTACTCGTAGCGACAGGGAGCGGTGTGTTGCGATGCCTGCGCTTGCAAAAGCCGGGCGGCAAGATGCTGGCCGCTCCTGAGTTTCTGCGCGGCTCGCCCGTGGCGGTTGGGACGGTGTTGCCTTCGTATCCGCTCCCGCCGTTGGTCGCGGCAACGCCTTTTCCCTACAAGCCGGTGCGCAGCTTGGGCTGAAATAAAGTAGACGCGGCCGGCTGCCGCGTTTTTCGGGGACGTAACGCGGCAGGCCACCGTGTCTACTTTGTCTCAACCCTCGCACTTGTTTTCGCCAAAACTTTTCCGCAAAGTCCCCGTTCATGTTTAAACCTTTCCTCTGGGGCGCCGGCCTCGCCCTGATCTCTCTTACGGCGCACGCCCAGCAATCGGTGGGCGCCGAACTGGCCAACATGCGCGAGGACGTTCGCCTTCTCACCCAGAAGGTCGGCTCGCTTTCACTCAAAGTTGAGGACTTGGAACGGGACAACGAAGCCCTGCGTAAACAGTTCGCCAGCACGGCGCAGAATCAGACCGAGGCTTACGCCACCGTGCAGCAGCTCAACGACGCCGTGGCCAACCTCGACCGCGCCATCAAGGCCGGCGACGCGGCCACCGCCGCGAGCGCCGCCGCCCAGATCAAAAAACTGGGAGACGCGACCAACGTTGCCCTCGAATCCATAGCCAAAGGGGCCAATCAGCGCGCCGCTGCGCCGACTTCGTTCAGCACTAATTTTCCCTCCGAGGGCATCAGCTACACGGTGCAAAAGGGAGACTCGCTTTCGATCATCGCCCGCAAAACCGGCGGTAAACTTTCCGATATCATCAACGCCAATAAAATCGCTGATCCGACCAAGGTTCGCGTGGGCGACACGCTCTTCATTCCCGGAGGAAAATAATTCCAATGTGCGCAGTTTCTAAATCTCGTCTCGGTCGTGGTCTCGGCGGTCTTATCGCCGCGGCTTCTCCGGCTAAACCCTCCGCTCCCGTCCCTGCACCCGCCCCGGTGGCTCCGGCCGCTCCCGCCGCGCCCGGCTTTGCCGAGATCGCCGTCAGCATCATCGTGCCGAGCCCGTATCAAGCACGCCGCGAGATTTCTCCCGCGCAGCTTTCCGAGTTGGCCGAGAGCATTCGTAGCGAGGGCTTGTTGCAACCGGTCGTGGTGCGCAAGGCCGGCGACAAGTTTGAACTGATCGCCGGCGAACGCCGTTGGCGCGCGTTCCAACTGCTCAAAATCAAGACCATCCCGGCGCGTCTCGTCGAAGCCAGCAACGCCTCGTCAGCCGCTCTTGGCCTCATCGAGAATCTCCAGCGCGAAGGCCTGAACCCACTCGAAGAGGCCTACGGCTATGCGAGCCTCATCCGTGATTTTGATCTCACGCAGGAAGCTGCTTCCGAGCGCGTTGGTAAAGGGCGCGCGACCGTCGCCAATGCCCTCCGCCTGCTCTCGCTGGACAGCGAACTCCAAGGTTACGTTTCCAAGGGTATTCTCTCCGTCGGCCATGCCAAGGTGCTCCTCGGCATCGAAGACCCTGCGCAGCGCGCGGTGATCGCCCGTCGCGTCATCGAGGAAGGGCTGAGCGTCCGCGCGACCGAAAAACTGGTGCAGGCCAAGAAGGCCGGCGCACCCGCTCCTTCGGCCCAGGCACCCGCCGCCCGCAAGCTCAGCGCGACCGATAGCGCTGCGATCACCGGCATCGAGAAAAAGCTCACTTCGCATCTCGGAGCACGTGTGGCTCTTCAGCACACGCCCAAGAAGGGCAAGATCGTCATCGCCTATGTGGGTAACGATGATTTGCAGCGCATTCTGGAAAAACTCGGGGTGGAGGCGTAGTCTGGCGTAATGTTTAAAACGAGCAACGCGGCCGAGACTGTTGGCCATATCCGGCGCTTTTCCAGCGCTTGGTTGCGCCAACGGTTCCCGCTTGCGGAGGAGCTGCCCTATTACACATGGGCCAAGCTCAAGGCGGACTTTTTGGCCGGCGCGACGGTATCGCTCGTGTCGATTCCGCAGGCGATCGGGTTCGCGCTCATCGCCGGGTTGCCGGCGATCATGGTGATTATGTCGGTGATCGTGGGCGGCTTCGTATGCGCGCTGTTCAGCTCGTCGCGGCACGTGGTGTTCGGGCCAACCAACTCGATCAGTATCATTCTCGCAGCGACGCTGTATTCGATGAGCGGCGGGAGCCTCACGCCGGCCGAAATGGCTCTGGTGCTGGCGTTGCTCATCGGGGTGTTTCAGGTGGTCGCCGGCCTGGCGCAGATGGGCAAGCTGACTCAGTTTATTTCGCGTTCGGTGATTATCGCCTACGGCACGGGTATCGGCCTGCTATTGGTCGCGGGACAGGTGCCCAACCTAATGGGCGCGGCGGCGAAGCACGGTGGTCTTTTTGATACGGTGAGGGCCGCTTCGGCGCACATCGTGCATTTCGATTTTAACCCATTCCCGGTGTGCATGGGCGTGGTGACGCTCCTGATCTTTTGGGTGGTCGAGCGTTTTTCAGAAAAGTTGCCGGCCGAGTTGATCGGCTTGGTTTTCCTTTCCTTGCTTACGCAGCACTTCGGGTTGAAGGAACTCGGCATTCGCACAATCGGTGATGAGGGCGCGCTGACGGCGGCGTTACCGTCTTTTATTGGTATGCCTTTCGGCCGCGCCGATTGGGCGGTCGTGCCTCCGCTGATTAGCACGGCGCTGGCTATTGCGATCTTGGGCATGCTGGAAGCGGTCTCGATTTCCAAGACGCTGGCGGCGAAGTCGGGCCAGCGCCTCGACGCCAATCAGGAGCTGGTGTCGATGGGGTCAGCCAACATAGCCAACAGCTTGTTCGGCGCGATGCCCGGGTCGGCGTCGTTCGCGCGCTCGACCGCGAATCTCCATAGTGGCGCACAGACGCAGGTCTCCGCGTTGCTGAGCAGTGTGATCGTTCTGGGGGCGCTCTTTTTTGTGGCGCCGTTGATTAACTACATCCCCGTCCCGAGCCTGGCGGCACACCTGATTCGCATCGGCTTCAAGATGATCAATCGCGAGCAGATCCGCATCGCCTGGCGCTCGACCCGGTCCGATGCGTTCGTCTTTGCGGTGACATTACTCGCGACGTTTTTCCTCAAGCTCGACATCGCGATTTACGTGGGCGTGGGCCTTTCCCTCGCGTTGTTTTTGCGCAAGGCGAGCGCGCCTTCGCTGGTGGAATACGGCTTCAATGAGCAGGGGCAGCTTTCGGAGCTCGATGGCTCCGAACAACGTGGCAACGCGGCGATTTCAATCGTGCACGTTGAGGGCGAGTTGTTTTTCGGCGCGGCCGATCTTTTCCAAGAACAAGTGCGACTGCTGGCCGGAGACGGCGGGATCAAGGTCGTCATCTTGCGCATGAAGAACGCCCGCCACCTCGACGCGACCTCGGTCATGTCGTTGCTGCAGCTGCATGATTACTTGGTGCAGACAGGGCGGCATCTGCTGGTCAGCGGCATCAATCCGGACGTGGAGCGGGTGCTGCGGAAGAGTGGGGCGCGGAAGCAGATCGGCCGGGACAATATCTTCCCGGCGGAGGCCAATCTCACGATGAGCACCAAACGCGCGCTGTTGCGCGCATCCCAGTTGCTCCAGCAGGCTGGTTCTGCGCCGTCGGCCGGTGTGCGTATTTTTTACGATCGCAATCGCGACAACTCGACGGGGGCAGGGGCAGAGGATTCGGGGCCGAGCCGCGCGGGCGACCACGATAAACCGGGGGATTATCAGATCTGAACGAGGTGGGAGATGTGGCGAGATAGGACAAATTTTAGTGCTTGGCGGCATTCGCCTTCTCGCGGTTGACAAGCAACCCAGCCTGCGGCTCTCTGACCCTTTACATCATGTCCATCCTCATCGGCATTTTCACGTTCGTCCTCATTTTGGTCTCTGTGTTTCTCGTCCTTGTGGTGCTGGCTCAGAAGGCCAAGACCGACGGCGGAATGGGTGCCACCCTTGGCGGTGGAGCCACTGAGGCCGCCTTTGGCGCCGATACCGGCAACGTGTTGACCAAGGCTACGATCAACGCCGCCATCCTCTTTTTCGTTCTCACGTTCGGTCTCTACTTGGGCCACATCTATATGTCCAAGCATGCGAAGAGCACCGAGGGCCAGCTGCCGGTCATCAAAGTGCCCGCCGCCGCTCCGGCTGCTCCCGCTTCGACCGCTCCTGCCACCACCGCCACCCCGTCCGTGACTTTGCCCACCACTGCTCCCGCCGCCCCGGCCGAAGCTGCTAAACACTGATCCGCGTGGAACTCGCGTCCCTTCGGACGATTCTCTCAAGGCAGGCGGGCTGGATGCTCGCCTGCCTTGTTGTTTTTTGGGCAGCCCTTCCGAACGAAGCATGGGCCCAGTCCCACCGCTACCGCCCTCCAGCTCGTTACGTCCAATTTAAGGAGCCGAATCAGGTCGAGGGACGAAAGATACTGGAGGACTTTCGTCAGCAGGGAATCTCGGGCGATTACTACCTTGAATTTGATCTGCGCGTCCTACCACGCCGCGGTGAAACCCGCGTGGTAACGGGTGGTCGTCTCTGGGGGAGTCGCAATGACCGAGGCCCCGTTTCCCGCGTCGAGTTGCCCGCAGTCGACGGTGCGCCCGCGCGACGTCTGCTGGTGCAAAACGGTCCTCAGGGCGCAGTCTGGGTCACGCCGCCGTCCGGCATGTCGATGACCTCGAAGGGTGAGCTCGATGCTGCGGCCTTGTTTGAGCCGCTGGCAGGCACCGATCTCACTGCTTTCGACCTGCAGATGCCGTTTCTATATTGGAGCGACTTTGTGTTCGAGGGTGTGGCTCCGGTGCGTGGCCGTCCCGCGCATGTGTTTCTGCTTTATCCGTCCGATGACATCGTAGCGCGTAAGCCCGAGCTGTCCGGCGTGCGAGTGTTTTTAGACACGCAATTCGGTGCGTTGGTGCAGGCCCAGCAAATCGGCTCCGAGGAGCGCGTGCTCAAGTCCATTACCGTGCTCGACCTTAAAAAAGTCGACGACCAGTGGATGGTGAAAGTGATCGATGTGCGAGACGAGGCTACGCGCAACAAGACGCAATTTGTCGTCACGGGTGCGGCGCTGGGCCTGGATTTTTCCGGTGTGCTTTTCGAACCGGCCAACTTGGCTGAACCCGTCACTCCGCCGCCTGCTTCACGCGTGCGGCGCCTTGGCCCGTAATCCGATGGTGTAAATGTAGCCGCCTGCTTGCCGGCGATGCTTGGGATGTGGGAGCGAGCATGCGCGCCAGGATCGATCCACGCCCGCAAGCACCCACCCACCCGAGGAGATCGCCAGCCAAAGGCGCCAAGATTTAA
>CBRAFO010000057.1:0-23529 GCA_967755175.1 uncultured Opitutaceae bacterium
AGCCGAGGGACTGGCAGGCTTTTTCGTTCACGTCGAGAAACCGGACGGTCTCCGGGTCAATGACCTCGATGGCGTCATTGGCCTGGTCGATGAGCGCGCGGAAGAGGGTCAGCGCCTCTTCGGCGCGTTTGCGTTCGGTGATGTCGCGGAAAAGCGTGAGCTTGAATGGGCGTTCATAGAGCTCGATTCGCGAGGAGCACACATCGACGGGGACAATCTGACCGTCGTTCCGTCGGATTTCGGTTTCACAGCCAAGGGGGGAGTCTCCGGCGAGTGCGGCGGTGGGGCCGGGAGATGGATAAAGCTGGGTGTGGTTCATCCCAAGGAGCTCCTTCCGGCTGCGGCCCAGCAATACTTCGGCTTGCTCGTTTGCATCGATGATCTTGTCGGTTTCCTCGGCGATCAGCAGTGCGGCGTCACGCATGCTTCTGAAGAGGTGCCGGTATTTGTGCTCGGACATGCGCATCTGCGTCTCGGCCTCGCGCCCCTGTCGGCGAACCTGGGCTTCGCGCAGCTCGCGTTCGATGGCGGGAACCAGCCGGGCGAGGCTGTGTTTAACGACATAATCGTGGGCACCGGCTTTCATCGCTTCCACGGCAATGTCCTCGCCTATGGTGCCGGACACATAGATGAAGGGGATGTCCAAGGCGCTCTTCTTCACGATGCGCAACGCCTCCGTTCCGTTAAAGTGCGGCAGGGTGAAATCGCACAGCACCACCTGCCATCCCTCCTCGGCGAGCGCGGAGTGCAGGGCTTCGGCCGTCTCCACGCGTTTCGCGGAAACCTGGTAGCCTCCGCGTGTGAGTTCGCGGATCAGCAGTTGTGCGTCGTCGTCCGAGTCTTCGACCAGCAGGACTTGTAGGGGGGATTTCATGACAGAGTGCCTGGCGTGGGCGGGGGCTCGTTCAAAACCATCCAGTAAAGCTGAAGCTGGTTGATGGCTGCGCTGAACTGCTCGAAGTCCACGGGCTTCTGGATGTAGCTGTTGGCCCCGAGATCGTAGCTTTTGATGATGTCCTGTTCTTCCTTGGACGATGTGAGAATCACCACCGGCTGGCGGCGCATTCTGGGGTCGGCGCGGAGTTGTTTGAGGACCTCCAAGCCGTCCAGCTTGGGCAGGTTCAAATCGAGCAGGATCAGAGTCGGCAGACCATGGGGTCGGGGCTCCTGAGGGTCAACGGCCGCTCGGAGATAGGCCAATGCCTCGACGCCATCCCTTACCACGATCAGCTCGTTGAGGATGTTGTTCTTCTTGAGGGCGCGCTTGGTGAGTCGCACGTCGTCGCCATTGTCTTCAACCAGGAGGATGGGTTTTTTGTTCATGATGATGGCGGGGGTTGGTCGGGGAGCGTGAAGTAAAAAGTGGCGCCTTGGTCGGGCTGGCTTTCGGCGGCCACGCTGCCGCCGTGCCGATGGATAATTCGCTGCACCGTGGCGAGACCGATGCCAGTGCCGGGAAACTCCGAGGAAGAGTGGAATCGCTGGAACGCGCCAAAGAGTTTCTGCGCGTAAGTCATGTCAAAGCCGACACCGTTGTCGCACACGAAATAGGTCGGCCGACCGTCGCGGGTGGTCCGGCCGAACTTGATCGTGGCGACGGGCTTAAGTCCGGAGAATTTGCACGCATTCCCGAAGAGGTTTTCCATGACGATTTGCAGTAGGTGGGCATCGCCGCTCGCGATCAGATCCGGCTCGATTATGAATTCGATTTTCCGTTCAGGATTGGCGGTGCACAGTGCTTCCGCCACGGCGAGGGCGATGGTGCTCAGGTTGACCGGCGTGCAGCGCAGCTCGCTGCGGGAGACTTGGGCGAGGTGCAGCAGGTCGTCGATGAGCTGGCCCATTCGCTGGCTGGCTTTGCGGATGCGGTCCAGGTAATCCTTCCCGTCCTCGTCAAGCTGGGCCTCATTGTCTTCAAGCAGCGCGCGGCTGAAGCCATCGAGGCTGCGCAAGGGTGCCCGTAAATCATGGGAAACGGAGTAGCTGAACGCTTGCAGCTCCTTGTTGGCCCGTTCCAATGCGAGCGCTCGTCCGGCGAGTTGATCATTAAGAGTCAGGACGGCCTGCTCCGATCGCTTGCGCTTCAGCACCTCGACGAACGCTGGCGCGATCGCCTCGACGGCGCGACAGTCGTCCTCCGTGTAATCGGTGGGTTTGTTGGCCAGGCCGATGAGTCCGATGATCGTCCCTCCTTCCCGCAAGGGGACGCACAGGAGACGTTTGATTGCGCAGTTGTCCGGGTGCTCCGACCCGGGCTGATTCGTGAACTCGCAGCGACCCGTGGACAACGATTTTTGAAGATCGATGGCCGCTGGAGCTTGCAGCGCTGCGAGCGCATCGGCCCGGCCCAGGTCGCCGTGCGCCTGCAGGGATCGATCCATCGTGATGCACGCCCGACCGTCCTGAGCTTTGGTTTCGTTCACAAAGCCGATCGGGCTGGCCGTAAGGTCGCGGATCACATGAAGGAAGCAGGCGGCTACATCGTCGTCGGTGACGTGGGGCAGGGTTTCGCGAAAGATCCGGGTGATGCCGGTGAGAATAGCGGTTTGCCGTCGGATGTGGCGTTCGTTTCGAGAGCGATCGGTGATGTCGTCGAAGATGGTGTAAACCTGATACACGGTTTTCGTGCCGGCCCGGAAAAGCGGAACCGCCCGCACATCGAGCCAGCGGTAATCGTGTTCTCGGGGGTTGTATACGCCCATGACCACATTCCTCGCCTCGTGACCGGTGGCCCGGGCTACTTTGAATGGATACTCGGACGCGGGGAAGGGCGAGCCGTCCTCTTTCACGATGTGTTCCTCTTTATACACCGATGAGGTGGAGCGGCCCAACAGCTCCTCCGGTGTTTTGCCGAGAATGCGGGCGGCGGACGGATTCATCGAGATGATCCGCTCGTCGGTGTCTTGGAAGACCACGCCTTGCAGGGTGGTTTCAAACAGCAGCCGGGCGTTTTCCTCCGAAAGCCGCAAGGCCTCCTCGGCGCGTTTGCGCTCGGTGATATCGATGACGGTGCCTTCGGCGAATCCCTTGTCCCGGTAAAGGCGAGCCGAGATGAGCAGCGATTTTCTTTCGCCGTTCGCAGACGGCAGAGTGGTTTCGAAATCCCTGACCTCACCGCGACTTTCGAGCGCCGATTTGAATGCGGTGGCGACTTCGCCCGGCAAAATCGAGGAGATGGATTTTTCGTCGTCGTCGCTTCCTGTCACGGGTTCGAGCAGGCAGGACATGGCCGCATTGGCCTTCAGCAGGCGACCCGCGGAGAGTTCGGCCTGCCACAGGCAGACGGGCGCGGTATCGTAGAGATTCCGGTGCTGCTCTTCGCTCTGATCAAGTTTCCCGATCGTGTCCGCAAGGGGGCGGATGATGCGGAAATTCACAAACGCTGCGATGAGCGCAAACACGCCGATTCCGCCCAAGAGCATTCCTCTTTGGAAGCGTTTGAGTTGAGTCGCTCGTTGGACTTCATGCCGATGCATGAGGGTGATCGTCGTGTCCACGGTCGCCACCAGCTGCGTGGCGACGGACTGCATAAGGGCGAGGTCGGGATGGTTTCGGAGCTGGCTTTGCTCGGAGCTCAGAACGTTGACCGACATGCGTTTCACTTCTGACCAAAGCTCGGCGATTTTCTCCAGGCCGGCACGCGCATCAGGAGCCTTCACGGGCGGGATATTCCCTTCGGAAGTAACCATGTCGAGGGTGCCGCCGTGCAAGAGAGCCTGAAGGTTGTGATCAAATTCGGAGGACACATCGGCGCTGAGTTTTCGCTGCTCCGAGAGCAGGGGCCGGTCGGCGACCGAAAGGCCCACCAGCGCGAGGTTCACTTGTCCGACGAATTGCTGGACCAACATGCGCTGACGACCGATGGCATTGATGACCGCCACCTCCTGTTGGCCCGCTTGAATCACCCTGAGCACCGTGTATTGAGAATACAGCAACAGTGCGGCGAGCAGGGCGAGCAACACCAACAACTTTATCAACAAGTCGCGCTTAAGATTTGCGAGGGATGTGTTCATCGCCGTTTGCCGGCTGTGGCAGCGTGCGTTGCCCGGCGCGGGCCAACAGAGGCTGCATCACTTGGTTTTGTGGGCGGGGGTCCATGACATGAGCATATGCTGTTGAGCAGTCGTCGACATGTTGGGCCATGCAGGGCGCCTGCCGGAGGGGCGGGGGCGAAAAGGTTCGGACGATCGAGTGCGCGAACCTCTGATTGTATGACATGTAGATTATCTTCGTGGGGGCCGATAATCAAGCATGGCGGGTGAAAGCTCCGGATTCCACGAGGAGTAAAGTCCGGCCTTTCGGCTCGGCTTTTGACCGCAGGCGTTTTTCACCAAGACTTCATCTCCGCTTCATACAGGCATCATGCAACCGGTGTAGCGTTGAACCCATGAAGGCAGGAGAGCTCACTTTTCATAACATGATCCAGCGAAAGGCACAGGCTGCCCCGGCCGGCCCGATTGTCGTGGCGTTGAGCGCGGTGGTCAGTGGAGCGGCGGCTCTGAATTGGGCATCTTGGCCAACGCGGGACGTGTTCATGGGCGGGGCCGCCCGGCTGGCGGGACTGATTTTTGGAGTGGCGGCGACGAGGGGGGATGAAGGCTGGTTGCTGCCGTTCGCGGGTCAGCCGGTGATCGTGACCGAGGCGTGCAGCGCCACTGATTTTTCCCTAATGACGGCAGCATTGCTTGGCTGGCATTTCGCGCAACGTGTGCGCCGGCCTGCGCTTCTTCCGCTCGCGGCGGCGGGCGCACTGGTCGCTGCGGTTCCGCTCACGCTCTTCGTTAACGCACTGCGCATCGTCGCCGTGGCGCACGCGCATCGCTGGGTCATCGAACGGATGCCGGCGGCCTATGGTTCTTTCCTACACATGCTCACGGGCGTGGCCGTTTTCCTGCCCGCACTCATCGCGCTTAACCTTCTTCTCGAATTCTATGGACGCTCTCGAAACTCCTCCGCCCGCGCTTGAACTGAAGCCAGTCCGGCCGCTGCTGCCCGCCGCCTTGCTTGGGCCCGCCGCATCCTGTGGCTCTGGGCGTTGCCGGTCCTCGTGCTGCGCATGCTCAACTTGCAGGGCTACTGGCTCATCGAAGGCAGCATGGATGCCACCCAACGCGGTCACGCGCACGTGCTGGGGCTCGCCGGGTTGTTCAACTTGCTCGCCGGCCTCGGGATCTTTGCCGAAGTCCGGCGTCGCACGCGTCGCCAGCCGGACTCCTCCGGCACGCAAGCGGCCTGGTGGGGACTGCCCGCCATCGCGGTGCAAGTCGCGTATCTCTGGCTGGTGCTGAGCATGCTCAACGACGTGTTGCCGCGCACGGTGACGGATTGGATCTACCCGCCTCAGCGGCTTCTCTACAACCAGTTCGCCTTCGCAATGCCGGCGTTGTTCTGGGGGATGTTGCGGCTGGCCTGCGCGCGCCCCCCGAAAGGCCGGGGGCGTGCGCTCGTTTTCAATCTCGTTCTGGCCGTCGCCGCGCCGACGTTGCTCTACGTCCTGTTCCAAGCGCTCGTGGGCATCCGCGGGTTTAATCACGTGGGGCCTTACCTCATGGCGGTTCTCGTGATCGGACTTGGGCTGCTAATGTTCGTGGCGATCATCCGATGCCTCGCGGTGGGACTGCGCGATATCGATCGCTTGGAACCCTGCGGTGGAGCGCATCGCCATTGTGGCTTTCGCCCTCGTGCTACCGATCGGCGGCTTGCTGCTTAATCGGAAGATGGAATTTCCCAACGACTTTCAGGCGTGGGAGGTTTATGCGCTTACCGTCGCCAACGCCGCGATCCTCCTGCTCGCCTCGTGGTGGCATGCACGGCGTCCGCTGCTGAGCCTCGGGCTGCTCTGCGCAACACTTCCGTTTACGCTCTACTTCTTCGTGGTGTTTTTGCCGTTCCTGCCGCTTTCGATCATCGCGGTGGTCTTCTTTGGCGCGGGGTTTCTCGTGCTCACGCCAACCGTGTTGCTGATCCTTCACCTCGGGTTGCTAAACAAAGCTCGGCGCGGTTCACACGGTCTCCGTCTGCTAGTTGGTGGGTCGTGTTTTCTGTTGCTGCCGGCATTCTTCACGGTGCGTGGGCTGGCCGACAAAGCCGCGCTGAATGCTGCGCTCGACTACGTTTACGCGCCGGCGATCACGGATGGACCGCTCACTTATCCAGCTAGTCGCGTCAATCTGCGGCGGGCGTTGGCTAATCATCGCAGCTACAAAAACGGCATCTATTACCCGCTGCTCTCGGATTATTATGCATGGCTGGTGTTCGATGATCTCGTGTTGCCCGACGACAAACTCACGCGGCTCGAAAACGCGTTCTTCGGTGTGTCGGGTTCAGCGGAAAGCAACGATCCGGTGGCGCGAAAACGGGGTGATTTCTTTGGAGGCGGACGCCGCAGCAGTGTGCGCGACCGGAACCACATGCCTCGTCCGGCGGCGCCGCCTCACACCGTGGAGGTCGAGAAACTCGATGTGGATCTCGCGCCGATCGATGGAGACGCGACGACCGTCACCCTTACGTTAAAGCTGCAAAATACCGGGTCTCAGAATGCTGAATACATTAACTTTTAGTGCCCCGCGCCGGCTGCGTGGTGCTCCTGAATATATTCGTTCTTCAGGCCGAGCTGTTCGGGCGCGTGGAGGACGAGCATCTTCATGCGGATGTCCTTCGGCACATCCTTGGACGTGGCTTTGGAGACCACGATCATCAGGGTGATCGCCAGCGGCACGCACCAGATGGCGGGCTGCTCGCAGAGGATGCGCAGCAAGGGATGGCCTGCCCAGAAGGCTTTAAGGTCCACCACCTTCAGGTCGCTCAGGTTGATGATCGTCGTGCAAATGAGCGCGGCGACGCCGCCGGTCAGCATGCCGGTCGCGGCGCCTTTCATCGTCATGCCGCGCCACCACACGCTCATGAAGAGCAGCGGGAAATAACTCGCGGCGGCGATGGCGAAGGCCTGGCCGACCATGAAGTTGATTTGAAGCTGTTCGACTTGTGAGCCGAGCAACACCGACACGCCGCCGATGGCGATGGCGGCGAATTTAAACATCCTCATGCGCTCGGCGGGCGTGGCGTGAGGGCGCAACATGCGGCCATAAACGTCGTGCGCGAGCGCGCCCGTCATCGAGACGAGCAGGCCGGAGAACGTGCTCATAAACGCCGCGAAGGCGCCGGCGCAGGCGATACCGCTCAGCACCGAGCCCCACACGCCGTAGCGCTCGTTGATGATGCGCGGCAGTTCGAGCACGATCTTGTCGGTGCCTTTCGCGCCGGTGGCCGCATAGAGCTCCGGCAACAGGTTGCGACCGATCACGCCCATGACGGGCGGGAACACGTAGAAGACGCCGATCAGGATCATCACCCACATCGTGGTGCGCTTGGCGGCGACGCCGTCCGGATTGGTGTAGAATCGCACGAGGATGTGCGGCAGGCCGGCGGTGCCGCACACGAGCGCGATGATCAACGAGTAGGTGTAAACGAGCGACAGCGGCTTGCTCTCCTCGGCGGAAAGGCCGGCGGCCTTCGCGGCCTTGGTCGTGAGCGGGCCGAACGGCGAGAGCCAGGCGGAGTCCTTGGGCGCTTTTTCGGGGAGCGGCTTGCGGGTGATCTCTGCCGTTTGCTCGATGGCAACCGGGTTCATCGCGCCGGAGAGCGAGTGGCCGTCGTTCGCGTTGAGGTTTTTCCCATAACCTCCGAACACGGCCATCAGCACGAAGACGGGCACGCTGATCGCGAACATCTTCATCCAATACTGCATGGCCTGCACGAGCGTGATGCCTTTCATGCCACCGAGGGCGACGTTGAGCGTGATGACCGCACCGACTACCGCGACGCCGACCCAGTAGGGCAGGCCGGGAAAGATGTAGGCGAGCGTGGTTCCCGCGCCTTTCATTTGTGGCAACGTATAGAACAGGCCGATGAACAACACGAAGACGACGGCGATCTTGCGGAACAGCGGCGAGTCATAGCGGCCTTCAGCGAAGTCCGGAATCGTGTAGGCACCGAAACGACGCAGCGGTCCGGCGATGAACAGCAGCAGAAAAAGGTAACCGCACGCATAACACACCGGATACCAAAGCGCGTCGTAACCGACCGCCATGACCATGCCGGCGACTCCCATGAAGGAGGCGGCCGAAAGGTATTCGCCGGAGATGGCGGAGGCGTTCCATCCCACGGACACGGAGCGTCCGGCGACGAAGAAATCACTGGCCGTTTTGGAGGTCTTTGCCGAGCGGAAGCCCATCCAGATCGTGAGGGCGACGGTGACGAACGAGAAGGCGAAGATCCACGGATCGACGCCGCCGAAAAACGCGAAGGGCGTGCTCATTTGCTCATGACCTCCTTGGCCTCATCGGCCTCCAACTTGAGCGAACGTTTGATGAAAAAGCCGGAGATGAGCCAGACGTAGGGGAAGAACAATACGCCGAGGATTAGCCAAGTGAGCGTGAATCCGCCGACACGCAGCGCCATGGTTTCCGGGGCAAAGTAGTTGGCAAGCGGGAGTCCGAGCAGGGCGACAAGAAAGGCTGCGGCGCAGCCGATCGAGAGACGAAGCTGACGACGCATCAGCGAGCTTAGAAAAGCCTCGCTGTGGATCGTGTCTTCACGAGTGGGGGTGAGGGACATGGCTTGCGAGCGTGCGAGCGGACGCAACCGGGGCAAGCTCGGGTAATAGGCCCTGTCAGAGTCCGTTATAAAGCAGGCCGCATTCAGGCAGGCGGCGGGGACGTAGCTCTGCGGTCAGGAGGCTGGCAGGCGCAGCAGGAGGCGGCGGACGCCTTCGATGGGGACGTCGTCAACCGGGCGGAGGTGGAGGGAACTGCGCGTCGCCAAGAGCGGGCGGACGGCGGCGTGAGTGAGAATCGGGCCGCTCACACCGGCGCGCAGCGTGTCGCGGTTCCAGCCGGGAAACAGCTTGGCGATCACGTCTTCGGCGAGTTGGAGCAGTGCCGTGATGGACTCGGCGACAATCTGGTGCGCGGCCGGGTCGCCTTCGGCGGCGAGGCGGAGCAGCGCGGGAGCGAGCGCTGCGATCTGCTTGTTGGGCTCGTCGTGCTGGTAGAAATAACGGGTGATCGCGGCGGCGTGTTGGTGGCTGGTGTGATCCCGCAACAAGGTCGAAAGGCTGGAGGGAAGCTGCCAGCCTTGCAGTTCCAAGAGGGCCTTGCTGATGGCGCGGCGCCCCAGGTCGTAGCCGCTGCCGGGATCGCCGAAACGCCAGCCGGTGCCGCCGGCGTAGTGGAGTGCGCCATCGGGACCTTGCGCGGCGATGAAGGAGCCGGTGCCGGCGTGGATAACGAGGCCGGGGCGCCCGCCCGTCGCGAGTTCGAGCACCGGTCGCGAGTCGTCCAGCGCGGAGACTTTGCCAAAAAGTTCGCCATCGGTGAGCGCTTCGGCGGTCTCGCGCCAGAAGGCGGGCGCGCCGGCCATGCAGAGGAGTGTGTGCGAGACGGGGAAATGTGCCGCGAGAGTGGCGAGCGCTTCTTCCAGCGTGATGCGGGCGGCTTCGGGGCCGGCCACGCTGGGGTTGCAGCCTCCCGTCAGGCGGCGGGCGACGACTTCACCGTCGTCGTTAATAAGGATGAGCTCGGTCTTGGTGCCACCGCCGTCGACGCCGATTTTCATGGGGTAAGGGGAACTGAGGATTGAACGGAATTCGGAATGAATCTGGAACTCAGGAAATCAGGAACGGAAGACGGCTGATTAATTAATGTGGAAAGCTGGAACGCAGGGACGGGCATCAATCTGTTGCCCGGTTCGATATGATGTTTCCCGGTTCGTTCCTGCTTTCCTGATTTCCAGATAAAAATCCGGTGAGGGCCTTATCCGATCAACTTGCTCAGGCGGTTGCGGTATTGTTTGGCCAACTCGATGTTGGCCTCCATGCCGCCGGGGATGTTCTGGCTCGTGACGAGCGGGAGCGGGTGGCCGTGAGTCTGGAGCCAATCGAGGACTTCCAGCGTGAGGAGGTTGAGCAACGTTGCGCCGATGAGCGTCGAGGTGGGACCGGCGAAACGCCCGGGGGTGACCTCTGTGATCGCGTCCCCTGTCACGCCGAGGTTGTCCAAGGTGTAGTCGGCGATGGCGTGAAGATTCTGGCCGCCGGGATGCACGGTCTTCGCGGTGGAACTCATCGCGAGTGAGGTGAGGGCGATCACGTTGACGCCCTTGGTTTTTGCGTAGAGCGCGACTTCGATGGGCGACGCGTTTTTACCGGAGTTGGAGATGACGATAATGCTTTCGCCCCCGCGGAAGTGGTAGTGGTTGTCGTAACGCTCGGCGAGTCGGGTGCCGTAGCCGACGACGTTTTCCGAAAAGCCGTAGCCGGGGTCGATCAGGCCGGTGACGGGCATGAGTCCGCCGGCGCGGCCGATGATTTCGCGTCCGATCAACTCGGAGTGTCCGCTGCCGAAGGTGTGGAGCACGCCACCTGCCGCGATGGCTTCGCCAATGATCGGGGCGACGGTGCGGATGACCGGCATGTTTTTCTCGCGGGCGCGTGCGAGCATTTCGGTGGCGGTGGCGTAGTAGGTGTCGGCGAGGCTCATGGTGGAAGAGGGGACTGAATCTTTCTTCTTTCTCTTAATCTTTATCGTTCTCTCTTCTCCGAGCCCCTGACGAAAGATAAAGATTAAGAGAAAGAGAACGAGGTGGCGGAGTGGGCGTCAGTAGAAGAACGAGACGCTCAGGGAACCGAAGACGGAGCGGGTGTCCTGGTCTTCAAACTCGCGCGTGCGGTAGGCTTGCGCGTAGGTGAGTTGCCAGTGGGTGGTTCCTAAACTGAGACCAGCATAGACGTCGGCGACGAAGGGTTTTTTGTCGATCGAGGGGCTGTCGCGAAAGGTGTTTCCGTCGAGTGTGATGTCGCGCCCCACAGCGCGGCCGTCGGTGGCGGCGAAGAGGAAGATATTGAAGGGCGAACGACGCAGACCATTGCTGTCGCCTGAGGGGCGAATGAGGTTGGTGCCGAAGTCGGACGGCAGGCGATAGCCGGTGCGCAATTCGAAGCCGGCGTTCGCGTAGGTGAAGATGTTTCCGAGGCTGAAGCCGGCGTGGGGAATGAGATCCGTGCCCCAACTCGTGCGGGCGTTTTGAGAGGAATAGCGGTAGCTGCGTTCGTAGATGAAATTAGCGCCGAATTCATTGCGAATCTGGTTGTCCCAGCCTTCGGCTTGCTCGACGTCGATGAGGGAGTGGATGCCGTTTTGGACTTCGCGCCCGAGGGCGGCGGGGCCGACGACGCCAGCGGTAATTTCAAACACATCGAGGCGCGCCGTGCCGCCAACCTCGGTGGGCGGATGGTAAACCTGAAATGCTACGCCTCCGTAGAGCCAGGCGGCGTAGGGGCGGTCGGAGGGGATGTAGTCGGACGTCTGCGTGTCGGTGGGCGTGTAGATGTTTTGGCCGAAGGAGAGTCCGAGTTTGTAGGGGTGGTCGGGCGGAACGAGGTTTCCCAAGAGTCGGGCCAGTCCACGCGCAACGGCGGGCACAGACTCATCGGTGAAACTGCGCAGGTCGGTGGACAGCGCGGAGAGTTTAAACCCGTTGGTATAATGCTGATCGGTGCCGGCGAAATACTTGTCGTTCTCCGTGTAGAGCGTGAACGAGCCGAAGCGCAGGCGTTCATGCACGACGGGTGGGGTAACCGCTTCCACGGGTGCCGCGGCGTTGGCGGGATCGGTGGAATCGGCGGGCGCGACGGGCACGGACGCGACCGGGAGGTCGCCTCCCCAGCACACCACGGGCGTGAGCAGAAGGAGGGCGGCGAGGCGCTTCATGGAAACTCCGATGACGACGACTACGCCTCCCAGCGGCCGTAGATGCCGCAGGGTAGAACCTTGCCGTCGGCTTTGATCGGGAGGCCGACTTCGCCACCGGTGATCGTGCCGCTGCGGCCGGCCATCAACTCGGTGAGGAGGTTGACGACGACCGTGGGCGAAAGGCGGGCGGTGTAGGCGTTGATCAAGAAGAAGAGCGGCTTGTCCGTGAGGAGTTCGCGGCACTCTTTGAGGAGGGGCCAGAGATGATCCTCAAGGCGCCACATCTCACCGGTGGCTCCGCGTCCGTAGGTGGGCGGGTCCATGATGATGGCATCGTAGCGTTTGCCGCGCTTGAGCTCGCGGCGGACGAACTTGAGGCAGTCATCGACGATGTAGCGGACGGGCGCGGCGGAGAGGCCGGAGAGCGCGGCGTTTTCCTTGCACCATTTCACCATGCCTTCGGCGGCGTCGATGTGGGTGACGCTGGCGCCGGCCTTGGCGGCGGCGCAGGTGGCGGCACCGGTGTAGCCGAAGAGGTTAAGGACGTTGACCTCACGGCCGGCAGCGCGGGCGGCTTTGATTTTGGCGCTGAACCACTCCCAGTTGACCGCCTGCTCAGGGAACAGGCCGGTGTGTTTGAAGGACGTGGGATGGATGCGGAACGTGAGGTCGAGCGACTGATAGCGGATGTTCCAGGAATCGGGGAGGGGCTTGCGGTTTTCCCAGCGACCGCCGCCTTTCTCACTGCGGTGGTAGAAACCATCCCACTTGGTCCACTCGGGGCCGCTGCGCTTGGGCCAGATAATTTGCGGATCGGGGCGCACGAGGACGACGTCGCCCCAGCGCTCCTGTTTCATGCCATCGCCGCAGTCGAGCAGTTGGTAGTCCTGCCAGCGGTCGGCAAGAATGAGGGAAGGGCGTTGCGTGGAGTCGGCGGACATTCTCTGGCGAAGCAACGCGCCCGCCTTTGGTCTGTCGAGCGCCTTTCCCGATTGGCGGGCGTTCAGAGGGAAAAGCCTGTCTCCGGGTTTGACGCGGTTGGGTCAAAATCGCCTAGATAATCGTTTCCACATGCAAAAGGGCTCCCTGCTTCCTCTCGCCGTCGCGGCGTTCTTCGCGGCCGTTTCAACCATCGCCAGCGCGGACATCGTCGAGACCAAGAGCGGGGCCCGCCTCGTGGGCAAGATCACCAAGATGGATGGCGTGGCGATCACGTTGAGCACCGATTACGCGGGCGACCTCACGATCAAGCAGAAGGAAGTTACCAGCCTTAAGACCGACGAGCCGCGGTTCGTTCGCCTCACGCGCGGCACGGTGATGGCGGGCGTGGTTACGCCGACGGCGGACGGAAAAATCCAGATCAGCGGCGAAGATGGTGTCATCACCACGTCGATCGAAAAAGTTACCGCCACGTGGAAAACCGGGGAGGCCGATCCCTCCGCGGCAAAGTGGTCCTACGAGGCTACCGGGGATGTCACGGGAAAGTCGGGCAACAAGGAGCAGTCTGGAGTGGCCATCGGTGCACGCGCCAAACGCGTCGGTGCTACGGACAGTCTTCAGTTCTACACGGCTTACAACCGCCAAGAGACCGACGGCGCGATCTCGGCCGACCAGTTCAAGGCCGGTATGGACTTCGCCAACAATTTCTCTGGTCGCAAATCGTGGTATGTGCGTGACGAGGCCGGCTTCGACCGGGTGAAAGACATCGAGCTCTACAATATTGCCGCGACGGGTATGGGCTACGACTTCGTTAAGCAGCCTGAGCACATCCTCACGGGCCGCGCCGGTTTGGCGTTCCGCTATGAGGGTTACGCGAATCCCGTATCCGAGGACGTGAAGAGCTTCGGTTTGGATTTGGGCCTGCACCATGCCTACACGTTTCACAACGCGAAGCTCATAAATGACCTCACCTATATGCCGTCCTTTAATGATTTTTCGAACTACCGCGTCGTGCACGAATCGTATTTCGAGGTTCCGCTGGCCAGTCCCCGTTGGAAGTTGCGCCTCGGCGTGACCAACGATTACGCCAGCCAGCCAGGCGAAGGCGTGCAGAAGCTCGATACGACTTACTTCACTCGTTTCGTCTTGGGTTGGCAGTAACGCCAGCCGCGCGCGGGCGGTGCAGAAAGAGGTTTTCTTCCTCGCTGCTCTCGGGTGCAGTGGGGCGCCATGCCGTCCAAACCCATTCCCGGCTCCACCGGAGAAGTGCTCACCTGCCTGCCGTCGCCCTATCAGCCGCATCCCGCCACGGGATTGCTCTACCTGCCGCGCTTCCTCGCGAAATGCGCCTATGTGAAGGCCCACGGCGCGCTCCCCGCCAGCTATGCGAAGAACTACAAGCGCGGGCTGGATCGGTTTCTCAGCATGCACCTCGGCATCGACCCGGCTGCGGTGGAGAAGATCGTCTTTGAGGCGACGAGCGCGGACGAGATCGAGGCGGGCCTGAAGGCTCTGCTTCCCGCCGATGTGCGCGCCATCAAATGGAACCGGGAGCTGGTTCAGAAGGGGATGACCGTTGCCGGCCGTGAATTTTTAAAGGAGGCGCTCACCAACATGGGCTGCGCCGATCGCGTGGACCAGATCATCAGCGTCCCCGACCTGATCGACTTCGACGAAGGCCGCATCGAGTAAGGCAACTTATCTGGAGCTCAGGAAATCAGGAACCGATCAAGGCCCTCGGAAACAGGACGGTTTCTTTCCTGATTTCCTGAGTTCCAGATTTCAAATTTCTATCTACATTCCTTCATTATGGTCAACGGACAGAAAGTCGTCTGCACAAACGATAGCTTCACTGCGGTTATCCGCGCGATCTACAAGCAACTCCCGGTCAAGGGTAACACCTACACGATTCGCGAGGTGTTTCTCGGTCGTGAAAAGGTCGTCAAGGGCGGCGATAGCGCGACCGTCGGCCTGCTGCTGGTCGAGCTGAAGAACCCGCCCGATCCGTTCCATGCGGGTCAGCAAGAGCTGGGTTTTTCGTCCGAGCGGTTCGCTCCGCTGGAGGAAGTCCCCGACGAGCATGCCGAGGAAGAACTCGAGGCGGTCGGCGTCGGCGGCAAAGAAAAAGGCGGCGGCTATTGGATGAACTGATAGCGGCCTGCCGGACACGACGAAGGTCGTTTCTCCTCGGAGAAACGACCTTCTAAAATAAAACAGCCGCCCGGAAAACCGGGCGGCTGTTGGCCTTTAAAAAGGAGCGAGCGTGAGCTCGTTACTTCTTCTTGGCGGCAACCTTCTTAGCGGCGGCCTTCTTGACGACGGCCTTCTTGGCGACCGGCTTCTTGGCGGCAACGGGCTTCTTAGCGGCAACTTTCTTAACGGTCTTTTTGGCTTTGGCCATGGGATGTTCCTGTATGGATGTTTGGTTCTGGTATGACGCCTGAAGAATGCTCTTCAGACGTTTGGCGCACTATGCGCCGCGCAGCGACAGCATCAGTGAGCCGTAAAGAATTGCAAGTGTCCAATGAGCAGGATGTCCGGTTTTTGGCCATGTCGGACGTCGCGGATTTTTCTGTATCGGTGTTATAACTACGTTTATGATTTCTCCTCTGAAAATGAGGCGAGGGCTCGTTTTTTTCGGCATGAATCTCATTCGGATTTTCGCGTCGAGGCGGACTCTTTGATAATTTTTTTGCGCAAGGTGCTCCGATTTCGTCGATGATGTGTGTGTCGGAGCACACTGCTTTTCTCCTGCTGAAAACGTCGCCGCATCCTCCTCATCACGGTCGCGAAGACCCGCTGCATTCGCGTTAACACGCAGCGGGAATGAGCGGCGCTTACTTCAAAATTATGGCGTCCGCACGCGGTGAGGTGGCTTCGCGCGAAGCGGCTTCACCGATAACCGATCCACTCCGGGGAGGCGTATTGCTCGGTCAGCCCGTCGTGTTCGCCCTCGGCAAATTCGGGCCAAGGCGTGGCCACGCTCTCCGCGCCCAACGTGGCGGCAAGGCGGTCGGTGAAGGCGGACTCGAAGGCGTCCCAGTCCACCGGGCCGAGGACGGATTTGGCGATGCTGCCTTGGAAAAGCAGGCCGTGCTTGGTGCGTTTCTGCGCGGCGCCGGCGACCTTCGCGCCTGTGTCGGCGTGCAAGACGTCGTAGAGTTCGGGGCGGATGAAACACACGGTGGGGCCGGCCGGGGCGGAGGCCTTGCGCGGATTGGAGTGTAGGAGCCTGCTTGCAGGCGATGGATCGGCCGCCGTCGTGTCGTCCCCGGAATCGCCTGCAAGCAGGCTCCTACATTCGGAACTGCCGTCGCAGCTTTCCTTAAGGATGACGGGCTGGCCTTGCGCGACGAGCGCGGCGACGAGGTCGGCGTGGACTTGGCGATAGCTCTCGGTGGCGCGGGCGTCGTAGAGGGCGTGGCCGCGTGGAATCACCAGGGCAAAGGTCCAGTCTTCGCGATGATCGACCACGCCTCCGCCAGTGGGACGTCGGGTGAGGTCGATGTGTTCATCCGGAGCCAGCGCGGCGAGTTGCTCGCGGACGTAGGCGATCTTCTGGCTGTAGCCGAAGGTGAAGGCGGGACCACGCCAATCGTAATGGCGGAAGCGGGCGTGGGCGGCTTCGGGGTAACGTTGCAGCAGGAGAAAATCAGCCGCCATGTTTTCGGCCGCGCCGGCGGTGCGGTTGGGAAGGAGGTCGAGCTGCATGGCGGCTTAGAATCGTTCTCTTTCTCTCTGCCGAGGTCGAGGTCGGCGGCCGGAGATCGGCACCGGGGAGGGCTGAGGAAAGAGAAAGATTAAGATAAAAGAGAACGAGTTGGAGAACGAGGGTGAGGGGGGGTTACGCGCTGAAATACCACGCGCGAAACGCGGGCGGGATGATGAACTGGTCTAGCTGCGCGTCGAAGGTCTCGATGGGCGTCTTCACGACTCCGGCCAGCGGCTTCAGGTCAAGGACGAGGCTGGCTTGGCGCTTCGATGCGGCGCGCGGATCGGCGGCGCGCGTGACGGTTTCCAGCGGTGCGGACGCTTCGCTCAGCTTGAAATGCGCGCGGATGCGGCGGGCGAGTTCGTGGCGGGAAAGCGCGTCGGCTCCTGCCCAGTGAAATACGCCGCGAACATCGTTGCGCTCCAAGAGCTCGACCATGATTTCGGCCAGGTTGGCGGCAGTGCAGGGCTGGCGGACTTCGTCGGTGTAGACCTTGGGCGTCTTGCCGGCCGACCAGTCGGCGAAGAGGCGTTCGTGCAGGCTACGCCGTCCGCCGAGGCTGTTGCCGGTGAGGAGCGGAGCGCGCAACGTGATGGCAAAATCGGGGGCGGCGGTGTGGACGAGACGTTCGCTTTCGACCTTCTGGCGGGCGTAGAGGTTGATCGGATTAAGCGGGCTCTTGACCGTGTAGGCGGCGGAGCTGGTTCCGTCGAATACCTGTTCGGACGAGAGGTGAATCAAGCGGGCGCTGAGGTGATTGGCCAGGCGGGCAAGGAGCGCGGGCAGAGCAACATTGAGGGCCTGGGCGCGAGCCGGATCGGCGTCGCATTGGGCGGGCTCGGAGATGGCGGCGCAGTTGACGATGGCGTCGGGGAAGAGTTCGAGGGCCGTGGCGGTGAGCGCGGCTTCGTCGGTGAGGTCCGCGACGCGTTTGACGGCGAGACCGGGGATGTCGCCGGTGAAGGTGCCGACGAGGCCGATAACGTGGTGGCCGCGGCGGGTGGCGGATTGCGCGAAGGCGCTGCCGACGAGTCCGGAAGCTCCGGTGAGGAGGATTTTCATTGGGGAGGGGCGGTAAAGGGGGGACGGGGGCTGAACTCGTTCTCGTTCTCGTTCTCTTACTCGTTCTCTTTCTCGGTTACGTGTTCGGACGAGAACGAGAATGAGTAAGAGAACGAGAACGATTGTTGGGGCGGGCCTTGCTCGCGGGGACTGTTTTCGCCGGCGCTTTTCCGTCGAGGAGGGCGCGCACGGTGTGCAGCAGCCTGCTGAGGGCGTAGGGCTTGGCGAGGCTGGCTTGGACTTGGCGCGGGAGCCACGCGAGGGTCGGCCCGGGCACGCTGTCGGTCGCGAGCACGCGCAGGTGCGGGTTGGCGGCGTAGAGCGCCCGGGCGAGTTTGGTGGCGTCGGTGTGCTGCACGTTGCCGATGATCAGATTGATGGGCGCTTTGTGGCGGCGGGCGAGTTGCAGCGCCTCTGCCGGTGAGCCGCTGGCGAGGACGTTGTAACCGTCGGTGGTGAGGATGCCGGCGACCATCTTGCAGACAACCGGGTCGGCTTCGGCGATGAGGACGGTTTCGTGGCCGCGAGTGGAGGGGAGCGGCCCGAGCGAGGTCGGCTGCGGGTCGGCGGCCTCGCTGACTTCGGGGAGGAGAATCTCGAAGGTGGAACCGAGGCCGGGAGCGCTGCGCACACTGATGTAGCCTCCGCTTTGCTGAACCACGCCGTAAACGAGAGCCAGGCCGAGGCCGGTGCCTTGGCCGTGATCTTTGGTGGTGAAGAAGGGCTCGAAGAGCTGCGCCTGGGTATGCTCGTCCATGCCTCGGCCGTTGTCTTGCACGCAGAGTTGGAGGTAGCGACCGGGCGGCGTGTCACCGACGCGGGAGGCGAGGCGGGTGCTGATCTCGCGGTTGATCGTGCTGATGGTAACGCAGCCGCCGGTCGAAAGCGCGTCGCGGGCGTTTAGGGTGAGGTTGAGCAACACCTGCTGAAGCTGCGACGGATCGACGAGCACGTGGTCGGTGGTGGCGTCGAGGGCCAGGGCGATGGATTTGCCGGGGCCGATGAGCTTGGCGAAAATACCGGCGTTGTCGCGGATGAGCTGGTTAAGGCTGACGATCTTCGGGTCCATCGTCTGGCGACGGCTGAAGGCGAGGAGTTGGCGAACGAGTCCGGCGGCCTGCAGCCCGGCGCGGTGAATCTCTCCAATCTCCCGGGCGGCCTCGCGGCGTGCGGTGGGTTTGCTGCCGAGGATTTCGCAGTAGCCGTTAATGACGGAGAGGAGGTTGTTGAAGTCGTGGGCAACGCCGCCGGCGAGGCGATTGACCGCCTCCAAGCGTTGCGAATGGATCAACGCTTCCTGAAGGCGACGCTTGGCGGTCATGTCGCGGTAGGTGACGGCGACATGGGTTTTGCCACGCGCGCCGGCCACAAGGCTGAACGTCCACGTGGTGTAGAGCTGACTGCCGTCGCGGCACTTCAAATAGCCTTCGCCGGTGAACGTCGGCTCGGGCGTGGCCTTGGCCTGCCAGCTGCGCAGGTCGGCGAGATGGCGATGATCGGCGTGGATAAAACTGTGGGGGCGTCCCTTCAACTCGGCAGCCGACCAGCCGGTCATCGTGCAGATGCTGGTGTTAACAAAAACAATATCGAAGCCGCCCCGGCCCCAGCGACCATCCGTGATGAGCACGCCTTCGCCCAAGGTGGCGAGCGCGGCGGCGAGCAACCGGTCCGACGGGCGGGCCGGCGCGCGGGGGCGTGCAGGTTTTTTCGTAACAGCCACGGCGGACTAAGGCGCGAGGCGCTCGATCGTCCACTCGCCCGCGGCTTCGCGACGGTAGCGCAGGCGATCGTGCAGGCGACTGCGGCGACCCTGCCAGAACTCCACGGTCTCCGGGGTGAGACGATAGCCGCCCCACGCGGGCGGAACGGGAATTTCGCCTCCCGCGTGTTTCTTTTCCAGAACCTTCATCGCGTCTTCGAGCACGGTGCGACCCGTGATGATGGAGCTTTGGGGCGAAACCCAGGCACCGAGCTGGCTGGCGCGAGGACGGCTATGAAAATACGCGGCGCTTTCCTCGCGGGTGATTTTGCTAACGACGCCATCGATGACGACCTGGCGCTCCAGTGCGAGCCACGGCAAGAGCAGCGTGGCCCGGGGATTCTCGGCGAGTTCACGACCTTTGCGGCTCTCGTAGTTGGTGAAGAAAACGAAGCCGCGACCATCCACGCCCTTGAGCAACACCGTGCGGGCGGAGGGCCGGCCGTCGCGCGTCGCGGTGGCGAGCGTCATGGCGTTAGGCTCGACGACCTTGGCGGCCTGCGCCTCCTGAAACCACTTGTCGAACTGGCGGAACGGGTCGCGCGCGAGGTCCTTTTCAAGCAGACCGGACAGGCTGTAATCGATACGAAGATCGGCGAGGGACATGATTGCGGGCAACGATGCGGGCGGCGCCGAAGCTGTCAAAAATCATCGCGTGAGCGCGCGAATATCCCCGGCCCATTCCGGGAAACGCGCAACGAGTCCCGCGCGTTCGCCAAGAGTGAACTCCCGCTCGTCCCAGCCCGGCGACATCGTGCAACCCACCAACGCCCATGCGCCCCCCGGCACGATCCGCGCGCCCTGCCAGACTCCGCCCGGCACGGTGAGCTGCGGACGTTGGCCGTGCGCCAGATCGGTGCCGAGAACCGTGCGCGTGCCTCCGGCTACGGTCGCGCTGGCGCGCATGCCGTCTCCAGCGGCGTTGCATCCGTTCGCGTTATCGCTGGCACCTGCGCCCTCACCTTCGCCGCCGTGCGCCCGCGCTCGATCATCGCCGAGCATCAGATGCTCCACTGGATCACCCATATAGAAGTGCCACACCTCATCGGTCTCCAGGCGGTGCAGCGCCGAAAAACCCTCCGGTGTAATCAGGAAATAAATCGCCGTGCCCACCGCCCGCCCGCCCGGAAGGCAGGCGGTGCTCGTGTAGGTGCGCCGGAAAAAGCCCCCTTCGATCGGCAGCGGTTCCAGACGAAGAGAGGCGATGATCTCGGCGGCGCTCGGCAGGGGACTTGGCATGAGGGAGATGTTGTTTATCGCCTCGCCCGGCATGGCAATCCGTCTACGTTCCGCGCGATGTCGCCCTCCGCCTATCTCGACGCCCACGCCGCCGACCTGGTCGCCCTGCTGCAAAACCTCGTTCGCGTGCCGACCGTGAATCCCCCCGGCGATCACTACGACACGATCACCCGCCAGCTCGCCGACGAGCTCACCGCCGCCGGACTGAAAACGCGCCGGTTCACCATTCCGCCCGCCTTGCTCAAGCAGCACCTGCCGCCCGCGCAACACGCTTTCCCTCGCTATAACGTTCTCGGCAAACTCGCCGCGCGCGGCGCCAAGAAGACCCTTCACATCAACGCCCACTACGACGTCGTCCCCGTTTCCGGCGATTGGAAGCACGGCAGTCCCTTCAGCGGCACCGTGGACCGCGGCTGGATCTACGGTCGCGGCACGGCCGACATGAAGGGCTCGCACGCCTCGCTGTTGCTGGCCCTGCGCGCGCTGAAAGCCACCGGCACCACCCCGAAGACCAACATCGAAGTCTCCTTCACCGCCGACGAGGAAACCGACTCCGAACTCGGCGCCGGCTGGCTCGTCAAACACGCGCCCATCCGGCCCGACTACGCCAT
Organism: uncultured Opitutaceae bacterium; assembly: GCA_967755175.1. Classification (GTDB taxonomy): domain Bacteria; phylum Verrucomicrobiota; class Verrucomicrobiia; order Opitutales; family Opitutaceae; genus Rariglobus. The sequence goes on from CBRAFO010000057.1 coordinate 21,073, forward strand.
CGTCATGGAAGGCGGCGAGGGCAACGGCATCTGTTGCGGGCACAACGGCGTCGTCTGGCTCAACGTCACTATCCACGGACGCGCCGCCCACGGCAGTCGCCCCGACCAAGGCATCAACGCCCTCGAAAAGATGTCCGCCCTCGTGCGCGCCCTCGACGACTACAAGCAGCGACTGGCGAAGCGCACCTTCACCGCGCCCGATGGCACCGTGAAGACCCCCACGCTCAACCTCGGCGGCGTCTTCGCCTCCGGTGAAGGCGGCAAGATCAACACCGTGCCCGCGCTCGCCAGCTTCTCGATCGACCGCCGCGTGCTCCCCATCGAGACGGTGGCGGCCGCCGAACGCGAGCTGCGCACCGAGCTGACGCGCGCGGCCAAGGCCATCCCGCAATGCCGCATCACCATCGACAAAGTCTCCGATAACCACCCGTGCTTCACACCGCCCGACGATCCGTTTTTCGCCGCGATGGCCGACTGCGTGACCCGCGTGCGCCGGCAGAAAACCGTCTTTCGCACGTCGTATGGATTTAACGACATGCACTTCTTCTCGCATTACCTGAAAATCCCCACGCTCGGCTACGGCCCCGGCGGTGACAACTGCCACGCCGTGGACGAACGCGCCTCGGTCCGCGAGCTGGTCGCCAGCGCAAAGATCTACGCCGAGTTGATGACGACCTTCGCGGGTTAAGCGTTGGGATGGACGTGGGAGCGAGCTTGCTCGCGATGGGCGATCTTCGCGAGCAAGCTCGCTCCCACGTTCGGAATCGGCCCGATCAACGTGTCTGAGCCGCTGCGCCACGTGGCGCCGCTCGAATCGGCTTTGTGCTTGGATGGCGGCTTTGTCCTGTGAGTTGGCCCTTGTTTCGCCAACGCCCGCCGACACGCTTGCGCGATCCATTTACCATGAAAATCGACGCAACGCTGACCCCCGCCAAGCTCCAGAAAAAAGTCGACCGCGTGTTTGAACTCGCCGGTCAAAAGATCGACCTGATCAACAAGTCGTGGGACCCGTCCAAGGGCACGCCGGTGTTCACCGTGAAGGGCAAATACACCTCGCGCGGCTGGACCGAGTGGACCCAGGGCTTCCAGTTCGGCATGGCGTTCCTCCAATACGACGCCACCGGCGAAGAGCGCTTCCTCAAGCTCGGCCGCGAGAAGACCGTGCAACTCATGGCCTCGCACGTGTCGCACGTCGGCGTGCATGACCACGGCTTCAACAACGTCTCCACCTACGGCAACCTCCGCCGCCTGATGTTGGAAGGCCAGATTCCCTTCAACCAAGACGAACTCAACTTCACCGAGCTCGCTCTCAAAGTCTCCGGCGCCGTGCAGGCCGCCCGCTACGCGCCCACCAACCAGACCACCCCGTGGTCGCCCGTGAAGGGCTCGCCCGGCGTGAAGCCCTCCGGCTACGTTTACTCCTTCAACGGCCCGCAGTCCCTCTTCGCCGACACCATCCGCTCCATGCGCGCTCTGGTCGTTGCCCACCAGCTCGGCCACTCGCTCATGGGCGAAGGCGACAAGCCCACCAACCTCCTCCACCGCGCCATCGAACACGCCGCGACCACCGCTCGCTACAACGTGTTCTTTGGCGAAGGCCGCGACAGCTACGACGTCCGCGGACGCGTTGCCCACGAGTCGGTCTTCAACCGCAACGACGGCCAGTTCCGTTGCCCCTCCTCGCAACAAGGTTACTCGCCCTTCACCACCTGGACGCGTGGCGCCGCCTGGATCATCACCGGTTACGCCGAGCAACTTGAGTTCCTCGACACCGTTAAAGGTTCCGACCTCGACGCCGTCGGCGGCCGCCGCGCTGTGACCGACCTCTTCCTCGAAACCGCCCGTGCCACCGCCGATTACTACATCGACGGCTACTCTGCGAAGGACGGCATTCCCTACTGGGACAGCGCTGCGCTCAACTGGGCCGCGCTCGGTGACATCACCAAGACCAACGCCGATCCCTTCAACGCCTTCGAACCGGTGGACAGCTCCGCCGCCGCCATCGCCGCGCAAGGCTTCCTCCGCCTCGGCCAATGGCTCTCCGACCGCGGTGACAAGGCCGCCGGCAAGCGCTACTTCCAAGCCGGCCTCACGGTGGCGAACACGCTCTTCTCCGACGCCTACCTGTCCACCGACCCGAAGCACCAAGGCCTGCTGCTCCACAGCGTCTATCACCGTCCGAACGGCTGGGACCACATCCCCGCCGGCCAGAAGGTTCCGTGCGGCGAGTCGTCGATGTGGGGCGACTACCACGCGATGGAGTTGGCGCTCCTCATCAAGCGCATCAGCGAAGGCAAATACCTGACCTTCTTCTAAACCGAACGCCGTCGTTCGCGTTTACCAAGCCGGAGGCCCGTCGCCTCCGGCTTTTTTGGGCCGATCAAGCCGGGGCAGGTCTGAACTTAGACGGGATGACAGGATAATATCAGGATAACAGCACTGCGGTTTTCATCCCTG
>CBRAFO010000058.1:0-22662 GCA_967755175.1 uncultured Opitutaceae bacterium
GAGCGAGCTTGCTCGCGAGGATCGAAATCGCGAGCAAGCTCGCTCCCACATCAAACCATCGCCTGCCAGCAGGCTCCTACATTCGGATTAGGAGCGGTGCAGCTCCGGGAAGAAGAGCGGGGCGCTTAGGGCCAGGCCGTCGGCGACGCTGGTGAACTCTTCGCCGTCGCGGATTTTGTCCTGGCCGAAACGACTCACAAACTCGGCGCGGAGGCTGCGGATCAACGACGTGCCGCCCGTCAGAAAAACCGTCTCGATGCTCGCGGGCGTGATGCCGGAATCGACGAGAAATTTATCGAGGTAGCCGGCAATCTGGGCGGTGAGGTCGGCGGAGTTTTTGTTGAACTCACTGCGCGTGAGGCGCAGGTCGATGGGGATCTTCGGGTGCGTGAACGTGATGGGTGTCGTGACCTGCGTGGTCAGCGCGATCTTGGCGGCTTCGAGTTTTTGGAAGAGGGCGAAGCCTTGGTTTTCTTTAATCAGGGCTTGGAAACGTTCGAAGGCGGGCGGGTCGTTGGAGAGGCCGGTGAGGCGCCAGAGGAGGTCCATTTTCTTGGCGTTGCGCAGGAAGACGATCTGGTCCCATTGGCAGATCGTGCGGTAGAGGGAGTCGGGGACTTCGATCTGTTTGCCCCAGCTGTCGTAGGTCGCGCCGCGTCCGAAGAGCGGGGTGACTTTGTGCCACATGGTGGCGGCATCGTATTTGTTGCCGGCGATGGGCAGGCCGCCGGTGGCGAGGATGTCGCGCATGCGGTCGGTCAGGCCTTGGCGCGCGGGGTCGAGCTGAACGACGGTGAAGTCGGAGGTGCCGCCGCCGAAGTCGCCGACCAGCACGCGTTCGGGCTTGGTGATGCGCGATTCGTAGGCGAAGGCGGCGGCGATGGGCTCGTATTGGAAATGGATCTCGGTGAAGCCGGCGAGTTGGGCGGCGCGGTGGAGGCGTTGTTCGGCGAGTTGGTCTTCGGCGGGGTCGGTCGAGAAGACGGCGGGGCGGCCGAGGACCACGCGTTTGACGTTCTGATTGGTGACGGCGTCGGCGCGGGCTTTGAGGTGCTGGAGGAAAATCGCGATCAGGTCTTCGATGAGGTAGGTCTGGTTGTTGATGACCGTCTCGGTGAAGGTTTCGTAGGGCAGGATCGTCTTGATGGCCTGGAAGAAACGTCCGCGCATCTCGTCCTCGACGTAGCGGAGTTTGGCGGCGTTGCCGAGGGCGGGGGCGATGCGCTTCGTGGTGAACGGGAAATACATGAACGTCGCGTCCACGCCGGCGATGCGCGGGTCGCGCACGAGGGTGCGCGTGGTGGCGTTCCAAATGGTGACGGCGGAGTTACTGGTGCCGAAATCGATGCCGTAGATAAACGTGTCCATGAGTCAGTCGGAGGATAGGTGAAGAATCCTCGAAACACGAGGGACGCGTCAGGGAAGGGGCCGGGGCGGTGCTGACAAGGGGAATCGTTCCGGACGAAAGGGGCACAGGCAGGAATGCCTGTGCCCCCTTCGATTGATCAGCTAAGGACGTCGGTGGTTCGTCCTCATGGCCTACGCAAAGGAGTCGTGTTTGATACTCCTCTGCGGCACGCGGGGCTCATGCAGGCGCCCGGGTGTGGCTTATGAGCGCTGACGATGAAGCGCAGGTTGGACGACGGCGGCCATTCGGTCGGCGGTGACCGGCCAGCGTTCGCCAAGAAATCCAGCGAGTCGCGTTACCGTTGCGGCGGGATCGCGCACGAGTTCGGGATAATCCACCTCAAGCACGTTTAGGTTAGGAATACGGCGAAGTAGTTTCAGGGTTTCGTCACGATGGGTGCGAAGCGACTCGGCCATCTTGACGGGGGAGGCGTGGGTTTTGGCGGGAAAGCGGCGCTGCAGCATCTTGAGCTGCGAAGCGGCGACTTCTTCGACCGGGCGATGCATGAAGATGATCTTGTAGCAATGTTGCCGGGGCAGAGAAGGCAGGAGCAGCGAGATCACCTTGATGGCGCGGCCACGAGCTTCGTCGAGGATACGCGGGTTTTTGGGGAGTGTCTTGATGGCTTCCCATTCGAAGTAGCCCTCGGTGTTGTCGGCGTCAGCGGTGCGCTGCCCGTCGGTTTGCAGTGGCACGCCGCCAGCCAGGAGCATCTGCATCATCAGCGAGGTGCCGGAACGCGGCAGGCCGGAGACGAGGACGAATTCTCCCGGCGGCACGGGCGGCTCGGGTGGAAGATCAATGGGTGTGGCGTCCAGCTCGGTCGCAGCGGAGGTGACGGGTGTGGGCTGCGCGGTGCGAGCGGCGGCACGGGCCAATGCCGCGGCACGGATCTGCTCCATGCGGGCGGCGGACTGCATCCGATGCTGACGGAGCGCGGCGAGAGCCTGGTGCTGCTCGGCGATCTCGGCAGCACTGTCGGCTTCCTTAGCCAGCAAGCTCACGAGAGCGCGGCGTGCGACGACAAACCCCGGCGCGTAGCCGATGGCGGTGCGGAACGCGTCGAGCGCGGCGGAGCGGTGACCAAGACGTTCGAGGGCGCAGGCGAGGTAGAAATGAGAGATCGGCAGGTTGTGCTGCAGGTTCACGGCTTTCAACGCGGTGCCGGCGGCGAGTTCCCAGAAACGCTGACGCAAGAGCAGATGTGCGAGGCCTTGGCAGGCGGCGGCGTTTTCGGGATCTGCTTTGAGCGCGGATTCAAACTCACGTTGCGCATCAGCCGTGCGGTTGAGGCCGATGTAGGTGCGCGCGAGCCGGAGGTGCATCCCGCTTTGGTGGGGGTTTTGCTTTTTCAACTCGTGAAGAAGGCGCAAGCCCTCGGCGTAGTCGGTTCGTTCCAGCGCCAGTTCGGCGCGCAACAAGGTGAGGTGGGGGCCTGCTTGCAGCCGCTCCATCAGGGCGGCGAGTGTCTGCTGCGCCTCTGCGTTGAGGCCGACCTGTTTTTGGGTCTGCGCGAGAGTTTGCGTGTAGGCGGGATTTTCGGGGTGCGCGTGGTGCAACTCTTCCAAGAGGGGCAATGCCTGGCCGGGGCGGCCCGCGTCGAGCAGGTCGCGCACGAGATTCCATCGGTTGCACTCGCGGGTTTGTTCGGCGGCCTTGGTTTTGTCCTGATCGAGCGGATCGATGTAGCCAAGATCCACGAATTGCTGGACGAGTGCGGCGGCATCAGCGGCGTCGAATTCGGTGCCGGGCGGGTGTTGTCCGGTGTCGCCGGGGACTGCCTCCCAAGAGTCGATGTAGTCGAGCGTGGGCTCTTCGCGAAACGCTTCGGTGAGCACGCGACCGTCCATGTCGCGTGCGGGAACGAGTCCGTGCAACGTGAGAATGGTCGGGGTGACGTCGAGCAGGCGTGCGCCTTGGATTTCTTCGCCGGCTTTCAAGAGCGGGCCGCATGCGAGAAAGACGCCCTGCGGCCGATGCCAGGCTTCGGGATTTGCGAACGGGTTTTCGTTGAATGCGGGCCGTTGTGCGCCGCTTTGGAAGCCGTGGTCGGAGACGACAACGATGTTGGCGTCGGGGCCGGCCAGATGCAGGTAGGTGCCAAGCATGCGGTCGTAGAGCCGGCAGGTGCTGTTGACGACCTCGCCGTAAAGCTCGGCGAGCTTCGGGTCCACGCCCTCGATGGCGGGCCCGTGAAACGGCATGAAGTAGTGGAAGAGCAGGTCGGGTGTGCGCCAGTAGGCGGCGAGGAAATCAACGGGCTCGTTTTGAAGCAGCCACGTGGCGGCGTTGTGAATGGAAAACGCCTTGGATAATTCGCGCGCGAGGACGAAGAGACGTTTGTCTTTCGCCTGGTCTATCTCGGCGGCACGCGGGACGAAGAGCCGGAGCAACTCGCCGTCGAGTTCGTCAGGGCTCATGCGCAAGTCGGCGAGCGTGGGGCCAAGGCGCGCGGGATGCACGAGGCCGGGGCGAATCGGCCAAGGCTGGTCGAGGGGAGGGGCGCCTTCGGCAAACAGGTCGGAAACGGAGCTGCCCGCCAGTGGCTCGGCGGGGTGGCTGGCGAACCAGTTGAGCACATGGCAACGCGCGCCGTTTTGCTGCAAGATGTGCCAGACGGCCTTGCATTGGCGCGAGAGGCTGGAGGACGGGCGCACGTTACCTGTTTTTTCGTCCACCTCGGTGAAGCCGTGGATGCCGTGTTTTGCCGCGCGCTGGCCGGTGGCGATGCTGTTCCAGAGTATCGGTGAGAGTGTGGGTTCGAGCGTGTGGAGATTGCCGGTAACGCCGGTGGCGGCGAGATGCTGGAAGGCCGGTAACTCGCCGCGGGCCATCAAGGGCCGGAGGAGCTGCCAGTCGAGTCCGTCGAGGCCGAGGAGAAGGGTTTTGGGCATGAGTAGCGTGAAGGTATGGGATCGGGGTAACGAAAAACCCCGCACACGCGGAGCGCGGCGGGGCGGTAAATCGTCAGGCGACCGGAGTAGGCTTAGGCGGCGCGCTGGAGATGCTTGCGCTTGCGGTAGAGTGCAACGCCAGCGGCTCCGGCGGCGAGGAGAGCGGCGGAACTGGCAGGCTCAGGGATGGCAGTGAGACCTTCGCCGGCCGTGATGGAGCCGTTGACCACATCACTGATGCCAAAGGAATTGAGGGTAATATGTGTGGCGTTGGAATCCGATGTGACATTGGCCCAGCCGTAAAAGAAGCCGCCGGTGGTGGACACTCTGAAACCCACGTAGCCTGTGACGTTGTTCCACAAGGTCGATGGACTGGCGCCGTGCTCGTTGAACATGCCGCGATAGTGAAAAAGATTGCCGTTGATCGCGTCACCTTGCGCGAGAGGTTTGGCATAGGCCGATGACGGAACGGTCAGGCTGTTCACCGCGATATCCAAGGTGCTGCTGCTATCTTTGATATATGAACGGTTGGTTTGGACGTAGATGTAACCCTGGGTTCCTGAAAAACTGTTGGGTGAAAGCTGCCCGGTTTGGAAGTTAAACCAAACGTAGAGGTTACTACGGCCATTATCAACCGACGCTAAGTTGTTACTGGTCGGTGTAAACACGGTGACTGCGGCGGAGACGTCGTGGGGAAAAAGAGCGAGCGCGCTGGCACCAAGTGTGAGTGCGCCGGCGGACTTGGCACCGACAGCCCGTGCAGAGCGTTGGTAGGAGGCGAGAGATGAGGGGAGCATCATAGATCGAGGTTTTTGGGGGTGGGGTGTGAGAACGCGGATCAGGCAAAGGAACCTGACTTTACCTTTTACCTCTGTCCAAACACGTGGGGTGGTGGGGGACTGTATGTAAAATGCAAATGGCTTTATCAGGCGCAAGCCGGAAGCCATGTAAAAACCACGAAGCGCGGCGGGGCGGGAATTTAAGGGGCCTTTCCGGCGAGATCGTCATCTGCGGTGACGGTGGTGCGATAGGCACGACCAATAAAAAAGCCCCGACGAAAGTCGGGGCTTGAGGGGGGCGAGCGGGAGACCACTCGCTTACGCTCGTGCTACGGCTGGTAGCTACGCGGGGCGAGCCGTGCAATTAGACGGTTTCGAGGAGCTTGTAGAGGCGGGCGACCATCTTGCTTGGGTCTTCGAACAGGCCGGCGCTGATGAGGGCGTTGTCCAGGATCTGCTCTGCCACCAGCGCGGCCTTTTCGGGCGAGGTGGTGCGCGTCGCGGCGAGGTGCTTGATGACCGTGCTGCGCGGGTTGATCTCAAGGTTGACCTTCACGGGCGTGTCGGCGCCGTCCTTGTTCATGGCCTTCATCATGCGGCGCATCTGGGGCGACATGAACTTGTCGGCGTTGACGGCGAGGGCGGGCGAATCGACGAGGCGGTCGCTGGGCTTCACCTCTTCGACGCGGTCGCCGAGGGTCGCCTTGATCCACTCGGCGAGGGCCTTGGCATCGGCTTCGCTGAGATCGCCTTCGGCCGCGGGCGGCTTGGGGGCGTCGGTGAGCTTCACGTCGGCGTGGTCGGCGGCGATGAGCTTCTTGCCGTCGAACTCGCGGACGTTGCTCATGGCATATTCGTCCACGGCTTCGTAGCAGAAGAGGACCTCAAGGTTGCGGGCTTTGAAGCCTTCGAGATACGGGCCGGCTTCGATGGCGGAGCGGGTCGGGCCGAGGAGGAAATAGATCTCCTTCTGGTCGGCACCCATGCGGGAAACATACTCGGTGAGCGAGGTGGTCTTGCCCTTTTCGGTGAGCGAGGACTCGAAGCGGAGGAGCTTTACCAGTTCGTCCTTGTGCGTGTAATCGAGGGCGGCGCCTTCCTTCAGGAACACACCGAACTCGGAGTAGAACTCGTTGTAGGTGTCGGGGCGGTTCTTGGCTTCTTCGGAGAGGAACTTGATGAAGCGCTTGGTGATGACCTTGTTCAACTTCTCGATGAGGGCGCGGTCCTGCATGGTTTCGCGCGAGATGTTGAGCGGGAGGTCCTCGCTATCGACGACCCCCTTGAGGAAGCGGAGCCACTCGGGGAGCAGGTCCTTGGGCTTGGCGTCGATCAGCACCTTGCGGCAATAGAGCGAGACGGCGGGCTCGAGGCGGGCCATGCCGAACTTTTCGGAGTTGTCCTTGGGGACGAAGAGCAGGGCGTTGATCTGGAGCGGGGCGTCGGCGCTGAAGTGGAGTCGCAGGCGGGGCTCGTCGTAGGCGTGGCTCTGGAACTTGTAGAACGCGGTGTATTGCTCGTCGGTGATCTCGTTTTTCGAGCGCAGCCAGAGGGCTTCGACGGTGTTGATGTGCTTGCCGTTGAGGTTAACCGGGAACGAGACGAAGGTGCTGTAGCGTTCAAGGATCTCTTTGACGCGGCCTTCGGTGGCGAACTCGTGGGCGTCGTCCTTCAGCTCGATGACGATCTTGGTGCCGCGCTGCTGGTCGGAGACTTCTTCGATCTCGTAGCTGCCGGAGCCGTCGCTGGTCCAGACGTGGGCGGGCTCGTCCTTTTTCCAGGAGCGGGAGTAAACCTTCACAGTCTTCGCGACCATGAACGCGGAGTAGAAACCGACGCCGAACTGGCCGATGAGGTTGGAGTTTTTCTGGCCGCCTTCGCTGAGGGCTTTGAGGAAGGCCTTGGAGCCGGAGTGGGCGATGGTGCCGAGGTTCTCGATGAGCTCGGCGCGGGTCATGCCGAGGCCGGCGTCCGTCAGCGTGAAGGTCTTGGCGGTGTCGTCGGTCGTGAGGTTGATCTCAAGGGCGAGAGAGTCGTCGGCGACGTCCTTCTCGGTGAGCTGGAGGTGGCGGAATTTCTCGATCGCGTCGGAGGCGTTGGAGACGAGTTCGCGGACGAAGATCTCCTTCTCCGTGTAGAGTGAGTGGATGACGATATCGAGGAGCTGCTTGATCTCGGCTTGGAACTCGAATTTTTGCGGAGTGGCGGTGGACATGAGGGATTAAGGTGAGAGTTGAGGGATACGGACGAAGTTGAAGGTTGAGAGTTGAGAGACGGAAATGAAAAGGCCCGCTATTTTAGCGGGCTTTAAAAAAAATCAAGCGAGTGATGGGCGAGAGGCGATGGGCAATGGGCGATGGGGGGAACGATCCGGTCCACAGGGAGGTGGACCCTCCCTTTTCAACGCAGGATCGGGTGGTCGGCGAGGGTGAGGAAGTCGCGGATGCGGTCTTGCTGGGCGCGGCTGACGGTCTGGCCGGTGGGTAGGTCGCGGAGCGTGGCGATGGCCTCGGTCAGGCGTTGCGAGAGCGTTTGCAAGGTGGGGTCGTTGGCGAAGAACTGTTTCGGCGGGAGGCTGGCGCGGATGCGTTCAAGGCCTTGGGCGGCTCCTTCGAGGACCTGGGGGTTGACCTTGTTGAGTTCGAAGAGGGCGCGGCGGTCGGAGGCGAGCACGCCATCGATACGGGCGAATTGCTGGAGCACGCGACGCGGGGTGGTGGTGATTTCGTCGGGGGTGATCTGGCGGGTTTCCGTTTCGGTCTTGCTGCGCTGATTGATGGCGGGGACAGGCGGCAGGATCAGGCCTTCCCATACGGTCGGGTAAACGGTGACGAGCGTGGCTTGCACGGTGGTCTCGGTGGTGGTGCGGAACGCGACGGGGACTTTGACGGTGGAGGGAACGTCGAGCACGCGACGGATTTCGGCGCCGATCTGCGAGGCGGTGAGGATCTCGGCAAACAACCCCAGGTTAACCGGCTGGGCACTGCGCAGAAACACGGCGCGTTGGCGGGCGGCATCGAGGGCGGGCTGCTCGGTCTTGAGTTTGGCGAGGTCGAACTTGTCCCACGCAACGACGACGGGCGCGCTTTCGGCGGACGTCACCACGACCAGACCCTCGGGGCGCGCTTCCCAGATTCCGGCGAACTCGACCGAGCGGCCGTTGGCACCGGTGAGTTTGACGTCTTCGGCGTGGAGCGCGGGGGCGAGCAGGAGTGCGAAAATGAAGGCGAAAGCGACAAGCAGCGGGTTAAGGCGGGTGAGCATGGCGGGGGCGGGGGTGTGCGATAAGGTGTCGGCGACTCGTGGGGTTGGCAAATGTGGAGCGGCGACGTCCCCGTCGCCGAACGGAGTGCATCGTCCCGTGCGTGCTGACGCACGTCCGGCGACGGGGACGTCGCCGCTCCGGTGGGCGGGTGGACGGGCGTTTACCGCGAAGCGTTCACCGTGATGCCAGTTTGGTGGCGTAGTGATTACGCACGTGCTGGCTGATGTAGGTCGCGAGTCCTTCGCCTCGGAGCGCCAGCCGCTTCATGTGTTCGACGGTGCGGCGTCCGGCGCTGGCGTGTGTGTAGCGGTAGGTGTCCCCGCTCTTGAACTGCACGAGGATCTCGCCGGGGCCGATCTGGTAGGCCGCGACACCCGAGTCGCCATTGAGATTTTCGTATCGGTCCACGGAGCCCTCCTGATGCATACGCAAGACCGGGACGCGGTGGGGTCAAGCGGCGCGGGCACTCGGTGGGTTGCGGAGCCTTGCGCGTGCGGCGGGTCCCGGACACGTTGCGAGCGATCTTACGTTGTTGATGAAACTTTTGAACTACACCTTGGCCGCAGTGTTGGGCGCCAGCGTCGGGAGTTGGGCCACTTATCGGGTTGTCAGTCGCTCGCCGGTGGAAGCCGCGCCGACGTCGGCTCCTCGGGCCACTGCGCCCGCTCAGATATCCTCCGTGCCCGATCCGGCTGCGGCGGCGGAGCGCGAGCGGCTGATGAAGGAAAACGCCAAACTCAAGGAGCAGCTCGAGTCCGCCAGTGCGAGCTTGGTGGCGCACGATGCCACGCTGAAGCAGGCGGCGGAGCAGCTGGAGGAACTCCGCCGACCCATGGTGGCCGACATCCTGAGCTCCACGTTGCGGGCCGAACTCAAGTCCGGCGAAGTGGTGGTCACCGGCGGCTACAAGCTGCCGGATGGACGGCGCCTGTATGCGTTTGCCAAGCCCGTCATTCAAGATGTCAACGGGAGCAAGGCGGTGAAGATCGAAGGCCGCTATCTCACGGTCACCGACGAGGTGGGGAAATCCGTGGGGCTGGATAATCTGGCGACGAATGCCGCCAACACCCTTCAACATGGCGAGGTCTGGGTGCCGGGTGAGGAGGATGCCGTTTTAAGTAAACTCCAAGCGACGCCGGGCACGGAGGTGCTTTCGTATCCGGGGATCTCGATGCGTCCCGGTCAGAGTGGGACGATCAGTGTCGGAGGCATCCAGCTCAAGATATCGCCGACGCTCGCCGAAAGCGGCGAAGGGCTGGGACTGGAGCTGCGGTTGGAACAGCCGCAGCAGAACGGCGACGCGGCGAAGTGAGGCGGAGGGATAGTGGGCTTGCTTGCCCGGTTGCTACTCGTGTCGGACCACTCTCGACGAGCCACCACTCGCTCACGCTTGTGGCTACGAGCGTGAGCGAGTGGTGGTGGTAATGCTCATTCCTCTTCGGGTCGTGCAATCCGAGCGGGTAACTCGCTCAGAGCTCGGGCGCTTTCAGATACGTGACGAGGTAGTTATCGAGCTCGGTCACGGTGTTGAACTGGATCTGGTTCCGTTTGAACCGCGCGTTCACCGCATCGACCTCGATGAGCAGGGCTTTGTAGTAGGCGAGGTGCTTCGGGCTCTTGAGTATCCCGAGATCCTTGGGGTCGCTCCAAACCGCTTGGGCCTTGTTCCAATGCTCGGCCTTGTAGCTCGCCGGATCGTTCCGGTAGTCGGACAAGGATGCGGCGATTAAATCCCGGATGTTTCCACGAGCCAACCGGCCGCGGCTGATTAGCAATAACGCGGTCAGCGTCTGCTTAATCCGGTCGTCGTTCCATTTGATTTTGCTCATGGCAGCAGGTGTGGCGGCGCGAATTTTCGCGTCAACCGCCGAGGTAGGCCGCTTTTAAACGCGGGTCGTCGCGCAGGTCGCGGCTCGCACCGGCGACGGCGATCTGGCCGGTCTCCAACACGTAGGCGTGCGAGGAGATTTCCAGGGCGAGGTGGGCGTTTTGCTCGACGAGGAGAATGGTGATCCCTTGGTCACGGTTAATCTCCACGATCTTCTCGAAAATCGTCGTCACCAGTCGCGGGGCGATGCCGAGCGAGGGTTCGTCCAGCATGAGGAATTTCGGGCGCGACATCAGCGCGCGGCCGATGGCGAGCATCTGTTGTTCGCCCCCGGAGAGCGTGCCGGCGGTTTGTTTGATGCGTTCTTTGAGCCGCGGGAAAATCTCGAAGACGTGGTTCAGAGTGCGCGCGATGCCTTCGGGATCGCGGTGGAGGTAGGAGCCGAGGGCGAGGTTTTCGGCGACCGAAAGGTTGGCGAAAACCATGCGGCCTTCGGGCACTTGGCAGAGTCCGCGGGCGACGATCTTGTGCGGGGCGAGCCGGGTGATGTCTTCGCCGTCAAAGCGGACCGTGCCAGCGGTGGGGCGGATGAGTCCGGAGATGGTTTGGAGCGTGGTGGTTTTGCCCGCGCCGTTGCCGCCGATGAGCGTCACGATGGCTCCGCGCGGGATCTCGAAAGAGATGCCGTTCACGGCCTTGATGGCGCCGTAGGTGACGGAGAGGTTGGTGACGGAGAGCAAGAGGAGTTGAGAGTTGAGGAGTTGAGAGATCGGAGCGGGAGAGACGAGTTGAGAGAGGGGGTGGGGAAGTTGAGGGTTGAGTGATGAGAGTTCGGATGGGGGGAGAGTTGCCGGTCTCTCAACGCTCAACCTTCAGCTCTCAACTTCGCCTTCGGCCCGTCCTCTCCCAGATACGCCTCGATCACCTTCGGGTCTTTCTGGATTTCGGCGGGCGTGCCTTCGGCGATTTTTACGCCGTAGTCCAACACGGTGATGCGTTCACACACGGTCATGACGACGCGCATCGAATGCTCGACGAGGAGGATGGTTAAATTGAAGCGCTGGTGGATCTCTCGGATCAGACGGACGAGATCGACTTTCTCCGAGGGGTTCATGCCGGCGGCCGGTTCGTCGAGGAGCAGGAGGCGCGGCTGGGTGGCGAGGGCGCGGACGATCTCCAAGCGGCGTTGCTCGCCGTAGGGCAACGAAGCGGCGGGCGCGTCGCGGAACCGGTCCAGGTTGAAGAGCGCGAGCAGCTCGTCGACGCGGGCGGCGATGGCGGCTTCGTCGGCGCGGAAGGCGCGTCCGCGCACGAGTGCTTGGAGCGGCGAGGTGGCGCGGTGGAGGTTGCAGGCGACGCGCACGTTGTCGAAGACGCTCAGGCGCGGGAAGAGGCGGATGTTTTGAAACGTGCGGGCGATGCCGAGCGCGGTGATCTGGTGCGGGCGCAGGCCGGCGAGGTTTTTTCCGTCGAAGCAGAGGGAACCGGAGGAAGGCGCGTAAACGCCGGTGATGAGGTTGAAGAGGGTGGTTTTCCCCGCGCCGTTGGGACCGATGAGACCGCGGAGTTCGCCGGGGGCGACGGAAAGGTCCACGGCGTTGACCGCAGTGAGTCCGCCGAAGCGGATCGTAGTCTGGTCAAGTTGGAGGAGGGCCATGGTGAGGAGAGGTTACCACGAATACGCGAACGATACGAAAGGCGGACAACTCACGCGCGCTTCACGGCATCAGGCGACGGTTGTGAGCAAGGCCCGTGCGCGGGGCAAGGAATTGATCAATCGGGGAATTACCGAAAGCGGGACGCTGGCAGGCGATGGGCGAGGGGACCCCGTCAGGCCGGGGTGCCGTCGTCGAGAACCGCGATGAGCGGGCGCAGGCGATGCCCGAAGCCGGCGCCTCCACAGGTCTTAACCGAGGATCGGGGCGGCCTTCTCCAGATTGCGACGGACGATCGAGGCGAGGTCGGAAACCGAGTAGGGCTTTTGCAGAAAATCGTCGGTCCCCGTTTCGTCCATCGACAGGCGGCCGGGGTTGGCCATCTCGGGATTATAGCCGCTGGTATAGACGACTTTAAGCCCCGGGCATAGCCGGGCTAGTTGCTTGCCCAATTCCCGTCCCGACATTCCGCCGGGCATCACAATGTCGGTCAGCAATAGGTCGATGTTGCCGGTCCGAGTTTCCCAGCATCGAAGCGCTTCGACTGCCGAGCCTGCCACCAACACATGGTAGCCGTAGCGCTCCAGCACCATGGCGGCGAGGTCTCGCACGCTCGGCTCATCCTCGACCAGCAGGATGGTTTCATTTCCGCCGGTGTGTAACGTGTGCTCGCGGCCGGGCGCAGCTGGACTCGCGGTGCGCGGCAGTGCGGGGAAAAATACATCGAACGTGGTGCCTTGGTTCACTTCGCTGGAGACCTCGATCCAGCCGCGGTGTTGTTCGACGATGCCGAAGACCGTGGCCAGTCCCAGTCCGGTGCCCCGGCCCACCTCTTTGGTGGTGAAGAATGGCTCGAAGATTCGCGCCAGATTCTGGCGCGGAATACCGCATCCCGTGTCGCTTACGGACAGGCGCACATACTCCCCGGGCACGGCGTGGGGATGGGCGGAGATCGAGTCCTCGCCGATGTTTAAGGCGGATACGGCGATGGTCAGTTGGCCTCCGCCGGGCATCGCGTCGCGAGCATTGACCGCCAGATTCATGAGGACTTGCTCCATCATCCCGGGATCGGCGTTGATCGAGGGCAGCGAGGGTTCGAACGCAGTCTTGAGCGCGATGGTTTCGCCCAAAAGTCGGGCGAGAAGCTTGATCATGTGATCGGCGACCTCGCCCAGATCCATGACCTTGACCTGTCTTGCGCTGCGACGGCTGAAGGTGAGCAATTGCCGGGTCAGGTTGGCGGCTCGTTCCGCCGCGGCCATGATTTGTTGAATGCCTTCCTTCATGTAGTCGGCATCGGCCGGCACATGCAGCAGGAACGAGGACTGCATTTGGATCACCGCAAGGAGGTTGTTGAAATCGTGCGCGATGCCGCCCGCCAGTTGACCGATGGCGTCCATTTTCTGGGCCTGGCGGAATTGATCCTCCAGTTGACGGCGTGTCGTGATGTCGGTGGCCACGCCGGCGATGCGGCGCACCGCGCCATCCGTGTCCTTGACCGGAAACGCGCGGTCCTGAATCCAGCGGACCGAATCGTCGGGCCGAAGGATGCGGTATTCCACGTCGTAACCCTCGCCGGCCCTCAAGCGACCCAGCTCAACTTTTACCCGCTCCTGATCCTCCGGGTGAATCGCGTCCATCCATGATTGCGGATCGACGTGGAGACTCTCGCAGCTGCGCCCCCATACCTTTTCGTAAGCCGGACTGATGTAGACGATACGCTGGTCCCCCGTCTCGGTAAGCCAGAACACCTCGTCGATGTTTTCGGTGACCTGGCGGAAGCGTTGTTCGCTTTCGTGCAACGCGACCTCGGCCTGTTTGCGAAGGGAGATGTCGCGAACCAGCGCGAGGTTGTAGCCGACGCCGTCATACTCGAAATAATTGGCGGTGACTTCCACGGGAAGGATTCCGCCGTTTTTGGTCCGGTGAACCGTCTCGAAGGTGAGGGAGCCGGCGGTCTTGAGGTCCTGCCAATGCCCGCTCCAGTTCGCCATGGGGAACTCCGGGCCGATGTCGGCGACGCTTAACTCCAGCAGTTCGTCGTGGCGGTAGCCGAGAACGCGGCAGGATTCATCGTTCACGTAAAGAAAACGGGAGCTTTCATCGATGAGGTAGGCCGCCTCACGCACCCGGTTGAGCGCGAAGTTCACGAGTGCCAGCTGGCGTTCGGCGGTCTTGCGCTCGGTGATGTCCCTCCCGATGTGCAGCACGCTGACGACCTGCCCGACCGCATCCGTCTCGGGCATCAAGCGCACGTCGAAGAAGCGGTCTCCGGCGGGAAGTGGCAGGCGAACTTCGAGCTCGATGGCGGCCTTCGTGGCGAACACCCGTTCGATCATCAGACGGACTCGGATGGCATCCGACGGGGTGGAGGGTTGATCTCGGCCCGCTCCGAAAACCTCGTCGAAACGCTTTCCGTAAACCTCGGTCGCCGGAACCCCAGTGATCCGCTCGACGGCCAGGTTCGCGTAGAGATAACAACCCGCGCGGTCGAAACGGGCGATGATATCGGGCGAGTTCTCCGTGAGCGTGCGGAACTGGCGTTCGGTTTCTTTGAGTGTGCTGATATCGCGGGTAATGCACAGGACACTGACCACCCGGCCCGCGGCGTCCCGCTCGGGCGTCATGCGGATGAGGTGCCAGGTGGCAAACCCTCCGCCACCCAGCACCGTGACCATGTTCTCGAATTGAAGGGGGGTGGCCGTCGTGAGCACCTCTTGAAGCCGTTCCTGAAAAACCCTCACGCCCTCGTCCTCCGGATAGACCTCCACCGGCGTCCGGCCGGTCAACTGGCTTACGGGGAGTTGCAGCAGTCGCTGGCAGGCCGGATTTACGTAGGCAAACCGGCAGTCCCGATCATAGCGGGCGACCGGGTCCGGATCGTTTTCCCCCACGGCGCGAAACCCGTCGTCCCGCTGATGGCGGCCTACCTCCGCCTGCTTGCGGTCGGTGATGTCGCGGCAATGAAGCGACGCACCGTCATGGGTGGGGACTACCTGGCTTTCGAACCAGCGCCCTTGCAAGGGCACGAAGAGCTCGAAGTGAACCGGGACTTGATTCGCCATCGCTTGGGAAATCCGTTGACAGCCGTCGGCACCGACCAGCTCGGGCAACACGGTCCCGATGGGTTTACCGGGCAAATCCTCGCGAGGCCTGCCCGCACTCTGCGCGGCGCGTTCGTTAACGTAGGTGATGTCTCCCGCCCGGTCGCAGGAGACGACCATATCCGTAATGCTCTCCAAGAGCTCCGCCGCCCGTGCGTTGGCCTCGCGCTCGTTCTGCTCGGCCACGGAGCGTTTCCGCTCGGTGATATCCGTGTGGCCGCCGATCAGGCGAATGGGCCGGCCCTGCCCGCCTCCGTCGCGGAGCACATCCGCTTGGCAAAGAATCCACCGCCACGAACCATCCTTATGCCGCATGCGGAACTCCGCTTCGAAATGGGCCGCCGACGGGGTGGCGAGAACGTCCGCGAGGTTCGCCTTCAGGCCGGTAAGATCCTCTGGATCCACGCGTGACTCCCATTCGCTGAACCGGTCAGTGATCTCGTTGTCGGAGTAGCCCAACTGATGTTTCCACTCGGGCGAAAATGCAGCCGTATCCGCCTGAATATCCCACTCCCACAGCCCGACTTTGGCGATCCGCATGGCAAGTTGAAGAAACGCCGCATCTCGACTTGGAGCTGTCATAACGGGGTGGTAAAAAAGATGCTAAAACCGATCCTGAACTTGTAAGTGAAATGCCAATTCAGACTCAGCATAGCCTCACAAGGAACTGAACGCCTAGGCATTAACCATGAATTTTTGAAATACGGCAGGCGAGAAGTAAGTGTAAAAAGATTATCAACGGCTTTGGTGAGTGCCATCAATTGGATGGGGCGGGCGGTTTTTCGTGTGGCCGCAGCCAAGTGGCATGGGCGTCTCGCTCATGTTTCGATCTCACGGGCGGGACGCCCGTGCCACGCCGGACCGGCTCGATAAAAGGGAGTGTGCTTAGGCGGCCACGCGCCCCGATATGACTACGCCGCCGGCATTCCTCTCGCTTGGATCCCCGCAGTTGGGGCCTCCGAACTCCGGTAATTACAACCCGCGCCCTGATCCCACCGGGTCGGGGGACACGACCGCGATATAGGACTGCGTTCCCGAGCCCGTGACGAAGATGCCGAGCGCCTTGTTATCCACCACAGTGTTGCCCGTGGTGATTCTGCTGTCGGGGTAGGCGATCGGCGTCCAGACGGGCGTGCCGAAGCTGCCGTCGGGCTTGCGGGTGATGGAGGCGAAGAAGCCCGAGACGGTCCGGTTAATCGTGACGAACCCGGTGAGATTAAAGCCGGTGGCTGTGCCGGTGATGCCGTCGAAGTGGGCGAGGGGCGCCGTGCCCGGGGTGTTTTTATAGGTGAACGTAGTGTAGTGGGTCAGCGCTCCCGTGGCAGAGTCGTAGTTAACGAGATAGCTTTGGTCGATGCCGCTGGACCCCACTGCGCTGATTCCGCCGGCAATCGTATAGGAGGTGCTCGTGCTATCGCCGTTTTGCCAGATTCCGTAAGCGGTGACGCTGGCGGTGCCACCGGGGTTGAGGTTCGTCCAATGATCGGTCGCGATATTATAGATGAACGCCTTGCCGGTCGCCAAGTTGGTGTCGTAGTTGCCCACCACGAGGTTGCCCATGGTGCTATGGGCAATGGTGTTTTTGAGCGCCTCGCCAGGGCCGGTCACCAAGGGGGTGGCGTCGATCTGCTTCCACGTGCCGCCCCCTGCGACGGGGCCTTTATAGAGCATACCATGGTCGGCCTTCGGGCCGGGGGAGCCGGCCGTGTATTTATAGCTGCCGACGGCAATGATATTACCGGTGCCGAGGCTGGGATCGAACTGGGCGGTATTGGGACCGTAGAAGGTGGCGCTGGTGACGGTTTGCGTCGGACCTTTGGGCTGGAGTGGGTCCGCCGGGATGCTCGGGGTCAGCGCATGCCAACTGGAGCTCGGGGCGGTCGTGGCGTCGGCCAAGGTGCCTTCATATAGGCCCGCGTAAAGGACGCCATTGAGGGTGTAATTAGCCGTGATGACCACGGTGCTGGCGCTGTCGGCCCGCACGCCGGTGACGATGGCCTGAGTGTCGTCGATGGGCGTATAATTAACGGCCGCCCGACCGCTGGTGCCGCAAATCAAAAGAGACAGAAGGAGGCCGTAATGATAAGAGTTCATAGAGGTTGCTAAATATCAGGTGTGGTTAACGGGCGTGGTTGGCAAAATGATTGGGCGTTCGGGCGAAAAGGGGAGAGTCGGGGCTCGACTGACCCATTATATATAAAGCTCTAAGACTCAGACGGCGCTCTTCGACGCGATGGTGTGGCTCCAGCGCCAAGAATCGACATCGTGCCAACGGCCGGCGGTGAGTGTTATCTCAATCACGTCGCCCATGGCATAGTCCGCCGGTTCGGTGCGCAGAATGCGGAAACCCCAGTGCGGCGCGCGACCTGGGTCGTGCGGGGCCGAGCTGAGGTGCAGGTCGTCATCCACGGTCGTGCGGAAATACACCGCCAGCCCGTCGATGCGGCCGGGGTTGGTCACGCGGCGCTGAAACCGGAGTTCGCGGGACAGCGTGGCCTCGTTCACCGTATGCAGATCGAAGGTGAGGGCCGGCGCGGGTTCGGCGAGAAAGTGGTCAACCAACGCCGCGTCGTTGCCGGTGAGGTGGTAGTAGTTGGTTTCCTGCGGGCGGTTACGCTCCAGCGCGGAGAAGTCGTAGCCTTCGATGTTGAGGTTCCAGATAAACGGAACGTGCCGCGTGGAGTTAACTTGCACGGGCTCACAATAGAACTCGAAGCAGGAGGGCACGATGCGGCCTCCGGGCTTGAGGAGTCGGTCGCGAAGATCGGATACGTTGGGGATCATGGCCTCGTCGAAGAGGCAGTCGCCCATCTGTTCGTGGAGAATCACATCCACCTTCTCGGGCAGGGTGAAATTGGCGCTGTGGGTGGCGACGAAGGTGACCCGTTCGATGCGATTGGCGGCGGCCAAGGTGCGGGCGTGTTTGAGGATGGTCGAATGGTCGAGGGCGTGCACCTGTGCGGCGCCGCGCTTCGAGGCAAACACCGCGAGGATTCCCGTGCCGGTGCCCAAGTCGATCACGTGGTCGCCCGGGTGAATGCGGCGTGCGATGGCCGCGTGGTAAAACGCCATGCGCGGACGGTCCGCCAACATGCGCTCCTGCTCGTGAAAACCGGAGAAATAGCGCCGGTTGTTATCGCGATGGCCCTCATCCGGCGAGCGGTTGCGATTGAAAAGGCGGCGAAGCGCGGACGCGGAGCGAGCCAGGGTGCGTCCGAAGGTTTTAATGAGCATTTAAAGAAGAGAGATCAGAACTGAACACGCGTTGCTCTCCTTGGATCGGATGCAGGCGGGCTGAAAAGACGCAGGGACTGAGGCCCACGTCACTCGATTTCGTAAGGAATCACGACTCTTGCCCCTGGGGTGGTCGTGTCGCGTGTCCCGGTTAGCCTCTTTTCCGTTTCGGCTTTAGGCATGCATAAAGTATCCAAACAAGCGCGCCAAACATCACGCCATTGATGAGCGAGATGATGGCTCGTTGTTCAATCGGCAGGTCACGGATAAAGAAAATAAACACGATAGCCGTGCATACAGCTGCCGCCACCGCGAATTGGGCGAATCCTCGCACGAGGCCGGCTTCTATTTCTTTTACCACTGCGGGAGAGCCGAACCGTTCAGGGCGTAACTCACGAAGGATTGATATAGCTTCAGTCACCTGATCGGCGGGAACCTGGAGCTGGATATGGAACGGAGCTCCGAACTCTGCCCGAGCGACGTTCGCATTCATTAAATACACTGTGATCCCATGGGATTCGAGCATGCTCTTATCAATGTCGGCTTCACTCGGGATGTGGTAAGTGAGAATGCTTTTGGGATAACTCATTCGGGATGGTTGGGGTGACGTGAGTCGACGACCTTACTCGGTTCGGTTGGGGCTCTGTATTCTTTGTGTCGGCTGCGAATATAAACAGACACCAATAAAAGAGGGCGGCGATTTCGCCGCCCTCGTGGGGATCAGGAGATCAGGATTGGATGGAGCGCCAGCGCCAGAACCGTTTGCGGAGAGACATCGGTTTCTTCGGTGTCGCATTCAGGAATTGCGAGGGCGAGAGCGCGGCATCGCTAAACCGGACTTCGTCGAGTGAGCCGATCAGGTTGTCCACCGCCTTGTTTTTGTATTGGCCACGTCCAAGCGTCCAACCGGGGTTTTTCGAGGGAACAAACAGGCCGGTGAAGCCGGTCGTGCTGCCGACGAGGGCTCCATTAACATAAAGGGAGAGCGTGCCCGCGGTGGCATCACCGACCGCAGCCACATGATACCAAGTGCCCGCAGTCGCGACGGAGGCGCTGTCGACCGTGATGGCGGTGTTGTCCTTGGTGATCAGTTCGACGCGGAAGGCATTTTCGGTCTGGCCAGGGCCGGGTTTATGATCGGTGACCTTGGAAAGGTAAAAGAGCGAGGTGGGGCCGGTGCCTTCGTTGGCGTCGTCGCGGCCGACCAGCGTTTGCCAGTTGGTGAGCGAGTCGAACTGGACGTAGGTTTCGATCGTGAAGTGGGTGAAAACCGTCCGGCAGAGTGCGTCGCCGGGAAGCGCGTAGATGTCTTCGCGACCGGTAAAATGGGCGGAAATCGTGTTGGCGGCGCCTGTCTGGGGCACCACGGGGGCGGGCACTGCGGCTTTGTAGGTCGGGCTCTTATAGGTGTGCAGGGTGTTGCCCTTGCCAGAGGCATCCAAAACGTCGCCGATAACCGCTTCGGGCGCGCCGTTTTCAAAGCGGTAGTAGGCGACGGTGCCGGCCGAAACCACGGCGGGGCTCGACAGGAGCACCGTGGCGAGGGCTGCCACCGAAAAGGGGGCGGGGCGGAGGACGCGACAAAGGCGTTTTTGGGGGGATGTCATGATTCAGGGTGTTGTTAGGGAAGAAACAATCAGTTCAGAACATGGGATTAGGTTTTGCGCTAGCACGAGTGTAAAAACGGGGTTGTGCCTTCCATGTGCGAATTGTCCGTCCCCCGGGGGTGCGCAGGGCGATGGCTCGCGGCGAATGACTCACACCGCTGGTTTAATTCGTAACCCGCTTGCTTCGTCGTTTCTTGTCCTGTCAACCTCCTGCGGCTTCTGCGGTTCCGCGTTTCCACTGTTGGTCCCCGTCCCCTCGATCCCCGTCCACCCATGCCTATCATCGATTTCCTTGGTCAGAACCTCGGCTACGTCCTGTGGGGCGTTCCCCTGCTTTTTCTCCTCTATAATTCCATCACCATCGCCGGTGGTGACCAGATTATCACCTTGGAGCGGCGCTGGTTCGGCCGCCAGATGCCCGACGGTCGCACTGTGGCGTTGCGCAACGAAGTCGGCGTGCAAGCCCGCGTGCTCGGCCCCGGTTTCCACCTGCTGGTGCCCTTCATTTATCGCATCACCAAGCACCGCTTCCTCACCATCCCGTCGAATCAGGTCGGTGTCGTCCGCGCCATCACCGGCGCTCCCATTCCCTCGGGCAACTACATGGCCAAGAGCATCGCGTGCGACCTCTTCCAAGACGGCGAGGCCTTCCTGCGCAACGGCGGCGAAAAAGGCCCCCAGCTCGCCATCCTCCCCGAAGGCGAATACAAGATTAACCCCGCCTTGTTCGAAGTGACCATCGTCGATGCCATCATGATCGACGACAACGAGGTCGGCTACGTCGAGGCCATCGCCGGCCAGGCCGTCACCCGCCCCGGCGGCAACTTCGGCGCTCCCGTCGCCTGCGACAACTTCCAAGACGCCCAGGCCTTCATCGACAACGGTGGCCAAAAGGGTCCGCAGATCGCGTTCCTCACGCCCGGCTTCTACCGCATCAACACCATCCTTTTCCACATCGAGAAGCGCCCCATCACCGAGATCAAGGGCGGCCAGATCGGCCTCGTCGAGGCGACCGATGGCGCGCGCATTCCCGAAGGCCGCCTCCTCGCCCTGAAGGTCACCGGTCACAACAGTTTTTATGACGGCGAAGCGTTCATCAAAAACGGCGGCGAAAAGGGCCGTCAGCTCGATGTGCTCATGCCCGGTCGCTACCGCATCAACCCCGCGCTCTTCAAAGTCATCAGCGTGGTGGACTGGACCAACATCGACGCCGATCAGGTCGGCATCGTGACCATCCTTGAAGGCCGCCCCATCGTGGATTCCTCGAAAATCGCCGCCGAAGAGCTGCCCCTCGGCACGCACAACAACTTCCAGGACCCCGCCGCGTTCCTCGCCGCCGGCGGCCAGAAGGGTCTGCAAATCCCCGTCCTCCGCGCCGGCAACTACGCCATCAACCCGTGGTTCGCCTCTGTCGAGAAAGCCCCGATGATTCGCGTGGACATCGGCTTCTGCGGCGTCGTTACCAGCTACGTCGGACCCGAAGGTGCCGACCTGACCGACGAAGCCGTGAACGCCAAGATCGTCGCCAACGGCAACAAGGGCATCTGGGCCGACTCGCTCCAGCCCGGCAAACACCCGCTCAACACCAAGATCCTCAAGGTCGATATCGTTCCCACCACGCAGATCCTGCTCAACTGGGCCGACAACCGCTCCAGCGCCCACGAGTTGGATTCCAGCCTCAAGACGATCACCCTGCGCACGGCAGACGCCTTCAACGTCAACATGGACGTCAGCGTCATCATCCACATCCCGATGAAAAACGCGCCCAAGGTCATCGCCAACCTCGGGTCCGTCAAAAACATGATCTCGCAAGTGCTCGAGCCCGCCATCAGCTCCCACTTCCGCAACGCCGCCCAATACATCAAGGCGCTCGACCTCTACACCGAACGCAAACAGCTCCAGGAAAAAGCCAAGACGCACATCGATAATGTGCTCCGCGTTCACCACATCGACTCGAAGGACACGCTCATCGCCGACGTCGTCCTCCCGCCCGAGCTCACCAAGACCGTGACCGACCGCCAGATCGCCGAGCAGGAGAAGAAAACCTACGCCACGCAGAAAGAAGCACAAGACGAACGCCGCGCCCTCGAAAACGCCACCGCCCAAGCCGCCATGCAGCCGAAGGTCGTGGAATCCGAGCGCAACGTGGAAATCCAAAAGAACGTCGCCGAAAGTAAGGTCAAAGAGGCCGAAGGCTCCAAGGCCGCCGCGATTCTCCAAGCCACGGGCGAAGCCGAAGCCATCAAGCTCCGCGCCAACGCGCAGGCCGAAGCCACCAAGGTGACCGCCGTCGCGCAGTCCGAGGCGACCGCCAAGATCGGTAACGCCGAGGCCGAGGTCATCCTCTCGAAAGGTCAGTCCACCGCCGAAGCCTACCGCCTCGAAGTGGACGCCATGGGCCGGGACGTCTTCGGGCAGATCCGCGTGGTCGAGAAGATCGCCACCGGCACGCTCAAGATCATTCCCGAAAACCTCGTCATCGGCGGAGGCGGCGGCGCAGGTGGCGGTGACGCCGGCAGCCTCATGAACGGCTTCTTCGGCATCAGCCTCATCGAAAAGCTCACTGGCCGCAGTTTCACGGCCAAGGCCGACGAGAAAACCGCCGAGCCCGTCCTCACGATCCCCGAACAAGTTGTCCGCGGCCCCAAGCCCACGACGAAGCCCGGCGATAAACTCAACTAACACGACTCCGTTAAGTGCGCACGATCCGTGTTCGATTTGGAGACCCGACGACCTCGTCGGGTGGGTTTGGAAGATGGCTCCGGGCAAGCCCGACGAGGTCGTCGGGCCTCCCATCATTACCGAACTGAGACTTAACGGAGTAGTGCTAAGTAAAACGGACGCCGGCCAAAGTGTAGCCGGCGAAGGCGCGTCCCACCCGGACGCGC
>CBRAFO010000059.1:0-22224 GCA_967755175.1 uncultured Opitutaceae bacterium
GCCCATAAGGAGCGTAGTTCTTGGAAAGCTCCGTGGCATTGGAAGCGGCGGTGCCTGAGAAGAGGCTGATCGGAAGCGCAGCGGGAGGTTTGGGCGATGCGGTGCGGTCGCGGGCGGCACGGGAACGAGATTCGCCACCGGCACCGGTTTCCGCCCGAGTCACCGGGGTGAAGACATCGGGCACCTTGAGCGGCGAGCCGTCGCGGAGGATGGATTGCCGGCCCGTCTCCGGGGCGGTCGCCTCGATCCGCGTCAGTTGCTCCGCCCGTGCCTTGTCTCGCGCGTAGGATCGAAAGACCAAGACGCCACCAAACAGGATGAACCCCGCGAACACGGCCAGATTGCCCGAGGGCGATTTGATGAAGGTCCACAGTTTCATGACGGGCTCACTCCGGCAGCACCAGCTTGGCGTCCCGCTCGACACGCGGAACGATGACGCTGACGCGGTTTTTTATGCTGAGGTTTGCCCGCCCGCCATTCGGCGTGCCGGTAATCGCGAAGTATCCGGTCGCCGACGCCTGCGGAGGCACGATGCCGGATGCGTCGGCGATGGACGCGTGATAGACGTTTTGACCGATGCGAGCGGCAAGGCGCTGCGGCTGATAAATCACCTCGGCACTACCGGGGTTCTCCAACTTGAGTTTGAACACCAGTGTGTCCTCGGGATCGAAGCGGAAGACCTCTTCGACCGTGACGCGGAAATCCTTGTAGAGCGTCACGTCCCCCGGCGCGCCGTGCTCGATTTGCTGCACCGCCTCAGGGTATTGCTGTGCGACGAGCCGGAAACTTTTCGCCCGGTCGAGCAGGCCCAGCAAAACCTCGGGTGTCACCCGCCGTTGCAGGCTCGCGCTGCGACCGGACAGAGCGTCGTCGTAGAACGTGACCGACGCATACGGCTCTTTCGACACGAAGAAGCGCAGGACAAACGTGCGGTTCTTCCAGACCACGTTGACCGCCGCTTTCGCGTTGGGCTCACCGGCCCGGACGCTGAAAAAATAGCGGCCCGGAGTGTAGGCGAGCAGCACCGGAGCCGGCGTTTCAGGGTTGGCCGAAATGTTCGCTCCTTCAATGGCGGTAAGCGCCGAGGGAAACATGAGCGTGGTCGGCACGTCCGCGCCGATGGGAATCTCGTAAACCGTGCGCTCATCCAGCGGGAATTGCTTGATGACCTGCGGCGGGTGCTCGACCGCATGCGTTGCGTTCGCGAACACGAGAGAGAGCGCAAGGCTTAGAACAGCGTGTAGTCGTAGTTCCATACGCCAAGGGGGTAGCGTTTGTTCGCCAGCATGTTCGGGTTGCGGGCAAACGACAGGTTAAGGGTGAACTTCGGCGACTCGGTGAACGCCTGGTTCTCGAACACCCCGGTTCGAATCAACTGACCTTCGACTTTGACCAGCACGCGGTCTTCCCGCGTGCGCAGAATCTCGATTTTGAACACCTCCGGTTTTTGGTGGATGTTCTTTGCCTCAAACTCTGCGTGTCCCTTCTCGCGGTCGTCTTGTGCCTTGGCCGATGCTTCCACGAGGAAAATTTTTTGCAGCATGTCCGGGTAGTCGAACCCACGCGGGTTGCGCTGGAAGAGCGCCAGTGTCGCCCACAGCGCCATCGACTCGTGCATCTCCTTCGCCTCCTCAAAACCGAGGAGCGGAGAAATGGAAAACGTGCCGCCACCGTCGAGGACGACGACGCGCTCTTTCACGCGATAGGCTCCGATGATGAGATACGGCTGGAGAAAGCAGAATCCAACCGCGGCACAGGCCACGAGAAACCACATGCGGGCCGCAAAAGCGTTGTCGGCGAAAAGGCGCGTGGGCGAGAAGCCGACACCGCGACCGGTGTCCGGCGGCAGGCGCTTGGTCTGATCGACGGGCGTTTCGCGCAGGGCTACGGGTTCGAGTGTGGGGGTATCCATGTTGCTCCTCCGTTAGATTCCGGGCGCGCCCGCCGAGGGGGACGGCGGCGCAGGGGGAAGATTGCGGCCAGCACCGGCAGCGGCGGCGGTGGACGCGGCGGACGGGCCGCGAGCGGCGGCATCGCCTCCGGTGATCCGAGAGGCGAGGCCGGAGACGAGGCCGGTGGAATTGCGAACCATGCCGACCGGGCTGACCGAGCCTCCGTTGAAGGCGTTGCCCTGGGCAAAAAGCATCTGCATCACCACCGGAGTCGAGATCATACCGATGATAATCATGATGGTCGCGAGGATGCCGCCCATCATGGTGAGAAACGGCGAATAGAGCGCGTCGCCTACCGTCTGTGGATTGGCTCCGACCGCGGCGCGAAAATCCGTCCAGATCGCGAGCGCCACGAGATTCGTGAGCGCAAAGCCGATGGGCCACGCCAGCACCGCGATTAGTTGCTGGAGAAAACGGACGCCGATTGCCGTCATGCCTGGCACCATGAAGACGGCCAGAGCGAATGGCGTGAGCAGGTAGAGCAGCCATCGCAGCACGTATTGTAGGATCAGCATCGGAACGGTGATGAGCGTGCCAATGTAGATGAAGACGTTCGCGAGCGCGTTGGAAACGGCTTGGTAGATCGACTCATTCAGCTTTCTCCACGACCATTCCTGCCCCTCCGGGTTCGTCGTGGTTGATTCGCGAATGGTGCTGGCCGCCGCATCCGGTCTCTCGTTGTAACCGTTGTTGAGATACTCAGCTATATCCAGCATCATGTCCTCTGTTTTCGGGAACCAGCGATCCATCGTCGCGATGGCGGCGACGATAATCAAAGCTTTGGCCAACGTGCGGACGATACTCGTCCCGGTCTGGTTACCTGTGCTGATATAGCACACGAGTCCCACGACCATGATGGCAAAGACGATAACGCGAAGCGCGGCAACCAGCTCGATTATCTTCGCCTGAAGCGTTGGCAGGTAGATTTCCATATCGGTTTATGGCTACTTGGCCTGTTCCGCAGGCGTCGTTTTTTCCGCGGATGGCACCGGCGTTTCGCTGGGTGTTGGCGTCGGGTTTTCGGCAGGTTTCGCGAAAGTCGTTCCCGGAGCTTTGCGGCCCAGCTTATCGCCGATCTTCCGGAACGCCTCGTTCGCGGCACGTCGTTCTGCTTCGGCTTGGCGCTCTAGCTCAATGCGGGCGCGCTCACGCTCGGCGGCTTCGCGTTCTGCTTTCGACGGACCGCAGCCGGTGGCGAGAATCGACAGACTAAGGGTGAGGACGAAGACGAGGGTTTTCATGGTTGGGATTTACGGAGTTGGAGAGTCTTCATGTAGGCGCTGACGCGCTGGTTCGCCAAATGGTTGTCCCGCGCCTCCAACTCGGCGGCAGCGAGCCGTTCCTGTTCGAGGCGCGTGTCGTTCGCGATTTTCTGAAGAGCGACTTCATCGACCTCGCGACGCCGTGCCGTCTCCACCTGGGCAAGCTGCCCGTTCAAGGCGACGAGCTTGGCCGAGAGCTTTTGCACCTCGGCGTCGGTCGTCGCGGCTTTGAGTTCTTGGAGCGTGAGCGCGATTTCTTCCTGCAACTCCGTTTCGCGGGCCTTGGTCTCATCGGCGACTTGCACGGTGTTGGCCTGTTTCGCGTCGAGCACCGAGTAACGGCGAAAGGTGAGCGGGTCGCGTTGCAGATTTCCGCCATTCAGGTCGGTGCTGCGAATAGCGCGGTAATTTCCATCGGCGGTGTTCCCAAGCGATTCAAGGCTCCGCGTCCCACGGACAATTTCGTCCCGCGCCCGTCCGTATTCGCGCACCAAGTCTTTCTGCCCGAGCACATCCAACAAAACGTTCGCCCCGGCTTCGACCGGGTTGCCCGTCCACTTGCGGATGTCGTCCTGAATGTTGATTTGCTGGTTCAGTTGGTCGATCTGTGTCCGCAATTTCGCGATGCTATCGACCCACTTGGCGATGTTCTCGGCATGCGCGATACGATTGTTCGCGATGCTCGCGACATCGGTCACCGGAATTTGCGACCAACCGAGCGGAAGGATGCACAAAAATAGCAGGAGAATTTTCATGGAGATTCGACGCGGACGTATTCCACGGAGGGGTTGAGAATGACACCGTTGACACTGGTTTCAGGGAGCTGCACCGGCACGAGCCGGGCGGCGGACTCTTGCCTCGTTTCGTAAGAACGCTGTTGGTTCTGGATGATCCAGTATTGCTGCTTCACCGACTGATTCAGCGCACGGTCATAGCCGCGTTGCTCGGCCTCGGTGATTGCCTTCTGGACCTGGGTTTGGGCGACCTTCGACACAAGATAGCCACCCGCCGCCCCGGCAGCGGTGGCGCCGATATTGCCATCCGAGAGTTGATAGGCGAGCGCACCACCGGCACCGGCCAAACCGATGTCAGAAGCCATGCCGCCCGCCGTGCTGCACCCGGACAGGCCGGCCACCACGAGAGCGAGAGCGGAGGCCGCTACGAGCCTACGCCGATTGTTTTTCCAGTTCATGCGATTCCTCCGGGAGGGGTTGGACGTTGCGCACCGTGCCGCACAGGGGCGGATCGGTGACGGGTGAAAAGAAGCAAAGGCTCGAAAACTTTTTCCCCGGTGGTTGTTGCTCCGGCATCGGGTAGTTCTGGATCGACGCGCACACGGATTCCGGGAGCGCGATGTCGCGGGCGATGTCGTCCACGTCGTTGCGGTCAAACTGCCGCATGAGGAAAAACTGTTTTGAGTTGCCGATGACGACAGGACGAATGCGGGCGTCCTTGAACCGGCTGTATTGCTGGACGATTGAAGCGGTCCAGCAGTTGAACTTGCGGAGCTGAGCGTAGGACTCCGCGACGATCTTGTCTCCACCGGGCACATCGAGGAAGCGAGCCAGCTCCTCGTAGATGATTCGTTTCCGCAGGGCTCGCGGCAGAGAAATAATGTGCTGACGGGCGAAGCCGGTGACGAGCAGGCCGGCGGCGGTTTTGAGTTCAATAGCCTGCTCGGGAATGTAGCCCAGTTCGAAGTGAGCAATAGCCCCGGTAAGGGACACGTTGGTCCGGCCGTCGAAAAGTTTGCCGTATTGCCCATACGCGCACCAGGCCGAGAGCAGCGTGGCGAGGTGATCCACCAGCTCCTTTTTGTGCTCCGGGAAGCGCGAGAACTGCATCAGCTCAACGAGGCTCGCATGGACGGGATAATCCTCGGGTGCGTAGTAGGCATGGGCCGTCGCCATCACGGAGCGCTCGGTTTGCGGCTCTTTGAGGAAGTGCGTGATGTCGGACTCGGTTATGGCCGCGATGAACGAAAGCGCCTCGTCGTCGCCACGAGCGCGGCGGTCGCGCAGCTCGGCATAGGCTTCCATTTCGGTGGAGCCAAAGCCCATTCGGTCCCGTTTCCAGCGATGCACGGCGCAGGCTATGCGCTCTATCTCTGGCATCAGATCCGCGTGCTTCTTGGACCAATCCTCGAAGCCGTCCTGGTAAAGCTGGCCGACGTATTGGCCGAGCATGGCTTGCCGGATTTGCTGCATCTCGGCGTCGGGAGCCTCGCCGATCATGCGCGCGACGAGTGCGACAGCGGAGGCGATGTGCAGGTGGTTAAGAGGGAGTTTCCCCGTGTCGAAATAGTTAATCGTGAGATCGCCGTCCGGGTGGATGATGATGGGGGTCTCGCCCATCGCCCGCGTGAAGTCCGCGTAGGACAGTCCTTCCTCAACAAAAACGGAATGATGGTAGTAGGCGGCGGTCTGGGTGAGCAGGTCGCACATGGTCACGGACTTTCCCGCGCCGGTCGCGCCGAGCAGCACCGCGTGCTGCGGGGTCGGCGGCGTGCCGAGGAAGGTGCGCAGGCCGACAAGATTGCCCTGCGAGCCGTCATAGATTGCCTCCGCCTCGGCAAGGTGACCGGTGAACGTCGCCGAGAACGGCAGCAGATCGGCAAGGTAGCTGTCTTCGGCGTAAAGCGCGCGGTGCTTGTAGGCGGAGCCTGTCCAGCCAGGCCACGAGGCGAAGAAGAGTTTCTTCGCAGTCGAGGGCAGCGCGCACTCGTAATACTGAGCGCCGCCGAGGTTGTTGATCGCGTTTTTTATCGCCGCGCATTTCGCGCTCAGCGCGACCTCGTTTTCGTCCCATACACGGATGACGTAGGTGACGGAGTAAGGCCTGATGAAGCCGGTGGAGAGGGATTCGATTTTCCGCTCCTTCTTGCCGATAGCCACAAGGAGCGAATGCCGCTCAGAGTCCTCGTATTCGCCGCGCAGGCGCTCGATGGCTTTCTCCTCCTGTTCCACTTCGCGTTTCGGCGGGAGCGGCGTCACGTTGACCGTGATTTGATAGTCTAGGAACGAGAGGCCGGTGAGCCGGAAGACGATGCCTGGATAGGTCCGGCTCGGCCACCGTTTGAGCGTGAAGACGGTGTGGTAACGCCCATCCATGTAGAATCCGACGCGCTCGAGTCCGACGCCATCGGAGTTCCAGCAGTTTTCCTGGATTGTGAGCGCCGGGTTGAACTGCGCCCCGAAATCCACCTCGAACCGGTCAGCCAGGGACGGGTTCAGGAACTTCATGTAATAGGTGAAATGCTCCGCGTCGCCCATCGGCGTGACCGTGGTATCACTGCCGAAGAGCGTTCGTAGCGTGCCGGTAATTTCCTCGAACCGGCTCCGCAGTTCCGCGAGCGCTTTATCGTAGAAGGCTTGGAGACCGACCTTGGTTTTTACGTTCCCGGAGTAACCGGTGATGTCGGTTGAGATGAACACCACGAGTTTTTCCCGGCGCAGTTCGCGCCTCTGCATCTTCCGCCAGTATCGGTTGAATCGTTCATCGCGCACTCGGCGAATGTGCGGATGCGTGACACCCTGCGTCTCCCGGTAGTAGCGGGTTAATTCGGTGAGATAGTCGGGATCAACCGTCCACTGGAGTTGCGCCCGCATGCCCTCTCCGAGCAGCGCGAGGAAACTGCGAATCTTGTCCTGGTAGGCGTTCAGATTTGCCACGCTCGCACCGCGCAGATCGGGCGGTTGCAGGACATAACCCTTGCTCGCGACTCCTCCCTTTTCCAGCGAACCGAAGAGCAGGAGACCGCCGGCAAAATATCCGTTAGGAGCGCCGCTTTTCATGGGATGCCGGGCCGGGGCGGCCGGGGTGGGCCGGTTGGTTACGGGCGGCGAAGGACCATCCTTCGCCTGTTACGAGTTGATCGAAAAAATCCTCCGCGTAGCCCTCCGGTTTGTTGTGCCGAAAAAGTAGCACCCATGCGGTCGGAAGGACGAAAAGCGGAAGCGCCAGCAGGATCGACGGCAGGGATGCCGCTCCGAGCATTAAATCCAACACGAGGTAGCAGGCGAACGCCGCAACAAAGCCGCCGATGACGTAGAGGAAATTATTTCCCTCCATGCCGAATGCGCGGCCCTTGCTGTCGTTGACACTGTTCGTGTCGGTGATGCGCAGCTCGCTCATGGCGATCAGAACTGCGGCGTTAGCGCTCCGTCGGACATACCGAAGATGGCGAACAGTGCGCTCATGATCGCGGCGGCACCCGCGATGATGATGCCGGACACGATGCCCATTTTACCCTCGGCGTCGCCGCGCTTCATCTTCTCCGCGCCACCCCAGATGTTGATGACGCCCCAAATGAAGCCGACCATGAAGATAATTCCTAGGCCGTATTGAAACCCGGATTTTACCCCGGTCGGAACCTGAGCGAGCGGAAGCGAAACAATGGTTGCGGCAGCTGAGACCGGATTGAGAAGAAGCGCGAAACCAAGCGCTCCGAGGATAAGTTTTGTGCTTTGGGTTTTCATGGTGGAAGAGAACCGGGGCTGGACCTGCTATCGGAACCGCATCGCGGATGCCGATTGAACCCCGCTACTCTACTCCACTACGTGCCGACTGGCTTGGACGCTAGTGACGAAAATCAGGACGAACGCGTTCTTTGCCATTAAATCCGCTGCATCGCAGTCGGCGGATGCCCGTAGAATTTTCGGCAGTGCCGGTCGAAGTGACTCTGGTCATAGAAACCCACCGCATACGCGGCTTCGGCCACGCGGTATTCTCCGCTTCGCAAGAGTTCCAGTCCGCGATCTACGCGCATCTTCAGCGCATATTGGAGCGGAGGCAGTCCGAACGTCGCGCGAAATCTGCGAGCAAAATGCGCGCGGCTCAGCCCGAGCTTCCGGGCCAAGTCGCCGACCTGCACGCGCTCCGCAGCGTGTTCGTTCAGGTAATCCAGCGCACGCTGCTGTTCGGAGGAGCAGAGCGCCGCATGATCGTTACTGTATTCGTCATTACGATACAAAATTGCGTGCAATAGCTTTAGAGCGAGCGCGAAGCCGAGGGCGTTGACCAAAAGCACATGCGGCTGGCGCATGATTGAACGGCCGAACTCTGAAACGAGACTGCTAGTCATCGAGTCATGAGAGGTAAGCTGCCGCAGATTTTCCACCATCACCCCGGTCAAGTTTCGAGAGGTCAATTCGACTATGATGACGCCGCCCACGAGAAGAGAAACGGCCCCATGCTCGCGAAGACCGCTGACGACGTGCGGAACGCCCGCCGGAATTAAGCAGCAGTCCTCCACACAAAGCTGAGCGGCCTTCTCCACTCCGTTGGTGTCTCGCCAGACAATAGCACCAAGCGTCGTCCCCAGATTTAAGATTAATTCCACTGCGTCGTGAGTGTGTTCCTCCGCTTCGCTTGGATCATACCGTAGCGAGCGGAGCACCACCGGCGTCGCTTCCATTTTGTGCCATATCGGCGGGGTGTTACCCGTGTTGCCTTCACCAATCCTCAACCCCTGTCCTCCGGACTGAGTAATATTTCGGTTATGCATGGGAGTGCCTTTTCTGTGGGTGCCATAGGAGAGCGGTCCTAATACAGTCAGACCCGTTTACCACGGGTCTTTAGCCATAGATTGTCTTCTGCCGTTCTGGTTCCACGTCAGAGGGATAGGCGGCGTCATCTTGTGTGCTCTAGCACACATTAAAATCCAAATACGCCGCTAGGCTGTGTGCTAGAACACACGTGCCGCGCGACCAAAAGAAACCTACTGCCGCCAAGGAACGACGAAACCACGTTGGTCCGCAGGTCCGCCGCCTCCGCTCTGTCAATCAGTGGTCACAAGCGGACCTTGCAGCCGCCTGCCAACTTCACGGTTGGGATGCCGGACGCGATATAGTCGCGCGCATCGAGTCGGGTTTACGCCAGATCACCGATCACGAATTGATCGTCCTCGCGTATGTGCTGGGGTCCACGGTCGCCGAGTTGATCGGGGAAACGCCGCTGACTTCGGACCCAGAAAAATTGCGAACGCAACTCGCCACGCGTCGTGCCCTTCGCGCCGGGAAAGCGCTGCCCGACCTTCTTCCGCCCAGCTAGACGGAAGCGCGGGCCTCCAACAGATCGGCCGCGACCCTTTCTTGCAGGTAACGTTCTACCGCGCCTCGCATAGGTCGCGCGCCCAAGCCCCGGTGATACCCCTCGCGAATCAGTGTCTCCAAGGCATCCGGGCCAATGTCCACCGTCAGGCCAAGACCGCGTAAACGCGCGCATTCACGGTCTATCATCTGCGCGCAGATCTCCCGCTGCACCTCATACGCCAAGCTGGCGAATACCAGCTTTTCCGACATGCGGCCGACGAGTTCCGGACGGAGCTGTTGGTTGACGCGCGACAACACTGTTCGCTGCACTGACGCAAACGGCGCCGACCTCATCCGCATCGCTTCCGCGGCGCCGATGTTGCTCGTGAAGACGACGTAGAACTCGCTCAGGTTTTTGCGTTCGCCCGACGCCAGCGTGATCGCCGCGTCATCCAAAATCTGGAGAAACAAATCCAAGACCAGCGGATGCGCTTTTTCGATCTCGTCGAAAAGCAGGGTGCCCGTTTTCGCCATCGCCAAGGCTCGACCGAGCAAGCCGGTGTCACCGACTTTCTCACCGATCAATTTTTCCACAGAGCTGTGCGTCTGATATTCCGACATGTCGAAACGCAGCGGCTTACTTCCCGCGAACAGATACTCGGTGAACACGTTCGTGACCTCGGTTTTCCCGACTCCCGTAGGGCCGACGAAGAGGAACGATCCACGCGGCCGGCGCGTGCTCGCCAATCCCAACTCGCCACGCCGGAGCACCGAGCAAATCCGATCCATCACGTGATCCTGTCCCTTGATTTGCTCGCGCAGGTGATCGGGCAAGCGCCGCAGTTTTTCCAGATTCGTGGTCATAAGCTCATGCTCCATACCAGGACGGCGGCTTCCCATTCGCCGCCATAGGCGGAAGCTTTACGCGGCGAAACCCGCCTCCGCAGTGCTGGATTACCGCCTCGAACGTCTTGAGTTTCCGCAGTTCGTGCGGCTCGAAAAAGTATTTTTCCTCCTCTGAGAACGAGGTTGTCCGCCTCCCGGCGGAATACCCATAGGTGCGCTTCAAAACCTTCCTCTTCCCAATTGTGTCCGCCGCCATTTTGGCGGAGTCCTCATCGGGAGCCTTGAAGATGATCCGATTCGCCATGTTGGCGATGAACACCTTCGTCTTCTCTTGGTCGCCGATAGGCGGAATCAACGAGGTGTAGGACTGGGTTGCCGCGACCACCGTGGCCTTGGCCTCACGAATCACGTCCACCACGTTGTAGTCGCTCGTCCCGTCCTCGTTGGCCGTGACGATCTTTTGCGCCTCGTCCGCCCACAGGATGAGCAAATTGTCCTTGGCGCGTTCGCTCGCGGGTTTGTCGAAACGCATCAGCACATGCGAATAAAACACCAGCTTCATGAGGGTGTGGATATACCGCCGCTCGACCTTGAAACGCTGGGGGATAGAAATGCAGACGACCTTGCCGTGGTCTATCTCGTCGAAAGAGAACGTGGATTTCTCGGTGCAAAAAACCGCCGCGATGTCCGGGGACGTGAAATGCTTCAGGCGGTTCGCCAAGGTGCCGCGAACACCGCCTAGCTGCTCGGCTGGTTGACCGGCGATATGCGTCTCGAAGTGGCTGACCAAGGCTTTCGCTTCCGGCGTGCCTTTTTCTTCCAGCAGCCCCACCACGTCCAATAGCATTTCGTCCGACGACAGGAGTTCGTAGGCGTTATCCAGCGTCACAGGCAGGCCGGCGCATTTGAGCGCGCGAAACGCGAACTCCATTTGGATTTCCGCTTGCACCTTGAAAAACGACTGGTCCCCGTTCTGACCGAGTGACGCGGCTACATCGCAAATATCCTTGGCCTTGGCCGAAAACGGCAGCCGCGCGTCTTCGAGAAAATTGAAAGTGTGCGGCGGCTTCCAATCGACCGGTGCGTCGTCGGGGCGAACTTTCAACAGAATCAAATCCTGCTCGCGCCCTAGGTGGCGGAACATTTCGGACAGGGTTTCCCAATACAGGCCTTTGTCGTCGATGCAGATGCCGCCCCACTTGGGGCAGTTCTTCGACACCTGCCAGAGCATCGCGTTGATCGACGCCAGCGTCTTGCCGCTGCCGGTCTCGCCGACGATCAACCAACCCCGGCAAAAGCTGAACAAGTCCCAAGAGAATCCGCCGAGCCGCAAGATCGGCGGTGACGCCTTTCGCACAACACGCGTAGCGCACCAAACAGACCAGCCGGCCATGATGCCGAACCCTAGCGACAGCCACCGAGGGACCGCGTCCATTCCGGCAATTGCGACCGCAACTGCGGCACTGAGTCCAGCAATGGCGAGATGCGTGAACATAGGGGAACCGAGGTTGCCCCACACAGTAGCGGATTGCGTGTGCGCCGGATTGGACGAACCGGCCTTTTTTGAGGACGATTGCGTCCGCTGAATAATACGAGCCGAGCGAACTACTTGTTTCGAGGAACGCCCTTATGGCACTTGAAGCATTCGAGTAGAATCGCTTCGGACGTCCCCGGAAGAATTCCCTTTGAAACCTCAAAGGTGAAGAAGTTTCGCCCCCACATGTTGTCGCAGTGCGGGCAAATATTCGCGAAATAGGTCCGCCGGACAGTTTGGCTGTATCGGCGCTCCAGCACGACTCCCTTGCGGCGAGCGTATAGGATCTCCTCAGGCTTAAGTTTATCGGGTCCGTCTGGCCCGAACGAGTAATACAGGTAGGCCGCCTTCATTGTATTCGCGCACTTCCAGCATGGAACGTCATGGATGTAGATGTCGCGGGGGTAGAGTATGCCGCCGCATGCGCATTTTTGGGCGATGCAATGGCTGACATAGGTTGCACGGAGCGCGTCACCGCTTGCTAGACTGTCCAGCGCTTTCACATCCTTCACCGCGAATTCAATCCGCGTCATTTTCTCGCGCTGGTATCCGTCAACAGCGCTCTTCTCGGGCGCATGCGTCACGATCACCTCTATTCCAATGTAGGGCCGCTTTTGTTCGTTGAAGAGCGTAAGGTCGGGTTTAAACAGCCCCATGGAATACTCCACGGCAACGCCGTTGGCCTTCTTCAACATATCTACTAGATGAGTGTCATGGCATTCGCCACAGCTCCACGCCAAGAAAAGCGGGCTCCCGGTCCGAAGACTCTGCTCGATCCGGTTTTTTAAGATCTCTTTCGCCAGTTTATGCAGAACGGTCTCGTCGCTGCATGTCGCCTCGTGGTCATGCGCAAAGTGGTGAACGCGTTGACCTCCTTTCTTTGCAACCAAACTTGATTCGCAGCTTATACAAACGCATCCGCATGCTGCCCCGGCATCAACTTCGCTGACGTGGACGAGTGCACCGACTTTGACGGCGAACGGTATTTTGAGACGACGTTTTTTCACCGGCGGTGTTCTCGGTGAGAATGGGATTTTCGCGGCTCAAGCCAAATAGTAACTGCCTAAGCCAGGGTGCCGAGGTCCGGAGCCACCGGGACTTCGTTCACAGACTTCACCACAATGTTCGCAACGACGGTCTTCCCGGTTTCCGAGTGCCCGGTAAGGCTACCTTCACCCACTCTCACCGCTTGCAACCGCATCTGTCCAATTTCGGCCGCAATCCTATCGAGGTTCTGCCCCTCGATGCGGACGAGGTGGTGAAGGAAAGAAAGGACGATGATTTCACGCCCCTCGGTTTGATCATACAACGCACTCACTAGGGTTGACCACAGGAATACCCACGCCTCTCCCGAAGCTTGGTGAAGGCTCACGGCAGCGGGAGCACCGGCGCTGACAGTATAATCTTCCGGCGCACTCCGAAGCGCGCGCCGTGTTTGCAGCTCTTGTTGTAGATAGGTCATGGCTTGGCGGCTCGTGCGATTGTCTGACCAATCGTTCGCTCACAGGGAAATCACCCGCGCCACCTTCTCCAAACGAGTAGGATGACGCGAGACGTAGCTAAAAACCTCTCTCCGCGAGATTCGTTCGCCTCTCAGTCCGGGCTGGGGGTGCAGTGCGTGTTTCTCCAGGATTTCACGAAGATCGGACAACGGCAGTCCGAGCACGTGAGCTGTTTCCAAGAGCGAGTAGGTGCGCTCATTTTGTTGGATCGAAACCTGACCGTTCGACGTTTGAGTATCGGTAATCGTTTTCATGGCCACATCATCGCGCAATCCATCAAAACAAATAGGCCCTCCCTGATGCGCATGCGCTGTCCCTATTTCGGGTGCTTTGCCCTCGCGAACGAGCCCACTACCACGCCGCTCGCATAGCGAAAGCGCCTGTTTTTATTGAAAAAATGACCAGCCAATCGATCCCGTGAATCCAGCGTTCCACCACTCGGCAGGATTTCCAAGCATCAGCGAAATTCTAAGATACGGCGGGCAGACAAACTGCTAATGATCTGCCATGGACTCGCTGCCGCCCATAGTAATCGTCGATGATGATCCCGACCATATATTCATTCTCACGCGGCTCCTCAGGAAGGGAGGCGTTCAGAACCGGGTCATCGGCTTTGAGGAGCCACGTCCGGCGTGTGCTTATCTTAAGGCAGAAGGCGAAAAAGAGAACAGTCCTTATTTTCCTCTCATAGTATTTACTGATCTTCAGATGCCTGCAATGGACGGATGCCTCTTTACCACATGGATACGCTCGTTCCCCGCCACGGCCAACTTGCCTGTTTTCATGGTCACTGCCTCCGGTAGCGTAGTAGATCGTGAACGTGCAATGATCGCGGGTGTTACAAGAATCTACGACAAATACCCTACAGCCAGTGTGCTAGCGCAGATTGCGAAAACGTATGGATGCGGAATCATTGAACAGTGGAACAATGACGCTGCATAACCCTGGAGTGACCGGTGCATTCGCGCCCTTGGTGCAGAGCGATGCGACTGGATGGGTGTTACAGGTAGGTTATAGTCTGATTCCTCGATTTATTCGCCGGCTGTTCTGGCCGGGTTGTGGAACGAGCGCGCGATGCGCGCGAGCCAGCTGTGCGGCCTCGATTTCCAATCGCGTTTGCGCCACGCTCCGAAGCTTGAGCGATAGCGCCAACTCACGGTTGCCCGGATTCTGGAGATTGGCCCGCAAGCCCGCCCGGTCGGGCGTGAAGATCAGAGCGCGCCGTCGCCCGCGCGATATGCTCACATACCACTGCTTTTGATTCGTCGCGGCGCGGTTGGCCGCGTCCGCAAGCAAGACCGTGTCCACGGTCTTGCCTTGCGAAGCGTAGGACGTGACAGCGTAGCCGCGCGTGAAAAGCCGTTGCTCTGGGGAGAGCGTCTTGCGCCCGCCCTTGCCGTCCTCGACGACCAGCCGGGCGTCCGGCTCGATCCGAACCACGGTGACGAGTTCGCCGTTGTTTAGGCGCGATCCCTCGACTGAGCGCCCGTTAAACTTGAGTTGCAACCGGTCACCCGGCGACAGCTCCAACTCCACGGGCCGCGTGACTACCACCCGATCCGTGTAGCGGAAACTGAGCGCCGAGCGCCGGCCATCTTTGACGAGCACCAGACCGTGTTCGTTCGCCCCGGCAACCTCGCAGGTATCGCCTGCCCGAAATCGTCCGTAGCGGCGGATAAA
The DNA here is from genome assembly GCA_967755175.1 of uncultured Opitutaceae bacterium. Classification (GTDB taxonomy): domain Bacteria; phylum Verrucomicrobiota; class Verrucomicrobiia; order Opitutales; family Opitutaceae; genus Rariglobus. The sequence goes on from CBRAFO010000059.1 coordinate 14,809, forward strand.
CTGCACCCGTTGGCCGGGCTGATAATACCGGGCATCGCGCTTTTGCGCTTCCGTCCAGTCCAAGGCTTCCAGCGCCGTCACGGTTTGCCCCGCGCCCAGAGCGCCCGCCGCGACCAGACCATGCCGGATGGACTCGTTTATCGCCCGGACCTCCTCGCGGGTCTGCGCCACCACCAGCACGTTCTCCTTCCTCGTGCGCGCGGCGAGGTATTCCGCCGCGACCGCTCCGCGCAGCTCATCCGGTGGCAATTCCCGTATCCAACCGAGGGCATCCAGCCGTTCCAGCGAATCCAGCGTCTGACCGCCAGCAGCCTTTTTAACGGCGGTGCGATACGCTCGGATTTCCGCGCGATCCCGCCGCGTCTTTCCTCGTTTGGGATCTTGTCGGCGGATCTTCTGAATCTCGATCGGTTTTAGCCCCGAGTGTTTTTCAATGGCGATGACGGCATCGGAGGCCGTGACGGCGCCATGCTGGCGCGTATCACCGGACAGCACGAGCCGGCCAGCGTTCGCTTTCGCGAGCCGGATCACATCGCGCAGTTCGCGCCCGCCGAGTTGCCCGGCCTCGTCTACGATTACCACCGCACCATGCATGAGCGTGCCGACCGCGAGCGTCCGCGAAACAGTTTCCGCCGGCAGGCCATCCCGGCGCAGATCTTCGACCTGCTGCCGTTGCGGAGCCAAGACAACAATCGGCCTGCCGACCATCGACATGCCGCGCTCAACTTCCTTGAGCGTGAAACTTTTTCCCGTGCCCGCGCCGCCGCGAAATAACGTGATGAAATCTCGGCTCCCGAGGATTTGCCGGACCGCCTTCGCCTGCTCGGCGGTCAAGTCAGGCACCGGCTTAAAATCCGGATGAAAGGACTCAAAACGCCGCCGGCCTTGCTGCGCAGCCGAGACGATTTCGCGCTCACAGGCCAAAGCTGCCGCCGAAGTCAGCTTGCGAGAGTTCTCCTCGCGCAGGTAGTCGCCCGTATCAACCACGTGCTTCAACTCGGCGAGGTTTACCCCGGCACCGCGACCACGCATCAGCGCGGCGGATAAAAGTTCGTATTCGGCGACAACGGACCGCCGTTCAAACAAGTGTTGTTCCGCCCACGCGACCAAGGCCGACGCGTCACCCCGCTCCGTGCTCCGTGTCGCCTTTGGCCGCAAAGCGGCCAAGGCGGCTTGTTCATCCGGCGTCATTTGCTGCGCCCAAAACGGACGCAGCCGGTCCGCCGTCGCCTCGGCTGTCTTTCGCTTGCGCTCCGCGCGCGCGACCTGTTCGCGAACCGCCTTTTCATTCGCGTGCAAACCCTCCGCAGCAATCCGTTTTCCAGCCTCTTCGTCAATCTGGCGATGCCGCTTTGAAAAGCGTTCGACCAGGCTTACCGGCACTCCTTTCAGCTCAAAATCACGGGCGTTGTTTTCGACCTCGTAACCGAGTTCACGAAGGCCCTTCGCCAGTTCATGGTAGTATAAGTTTTCCGCGAACTTCTGCGCGGCATACATGCCGTGAACCTGAACCGCCTTCCACCGATTTTCGATGAGATCAAAGGTCGCGTTGAGCACCACACAATGCGTGTGCAGATGCGGATCGAGTTCCCGGCTGGTATCGTGTCGGAAGGCCGCGCCGATCACGTTACCCGTCTCCCGGTCCGCCTGCGCGCCGCCCTTTCGCACGCGCGTCGCCGCGAGTTTTTCCAGCTCCGCCATAGCCGCCCGCACTGTGCGGTCGTGCAGTTCCAAAATGCGGTCATCCTGATAAAGACCGACCACGGAAACACTTTTCGGAGGACTGATCGTGAAGTCGTAAAACACCCGACGGTTCGCCAATTCACCGCCCAGCGCCTCACGCCGCAGCGAGTTCAACCGCTGCGTCAACCGCTCACCCGTAGCCGGATTCAAACCCTCGCAGAGCGCGAGAAAATCAGCTTCTCCAACCGCCCCAGACAGGCCCAGCCGAGACGCACCAAGGCCGAACCACTCGCCGCGCACCTGCGCCTTCACCGAGTAGTAATCGCCCACGCTGAGATGTTCGCGAAAGTAAGCCTTCGCGTGCTTCAAGTTAAGCTGTGCCTTGGGACTCAGCATCGCCCAAGACGCGACTTGCGCGCGTTTAACTTAGGAAACGCAGCTGCGTTTCTCTCAAGGTAGGACGCCCTACCCCTTACGCTACCGCGTAACGTTTGAGATTTCGTAATTACGACTCGGTCCATGTCGTATCTGCTCGCGTGTAAACCCACGCGCTTTCTGCCCACCGGGGCAGGCACGACGGCGCAGCTCCGGCGCGCCTCCGACTCGGGCCACCATGCCGACGCTGCACACGACGGCCCCGCCCTTGCGGGCAAGCATGGACGGCACCGGGCGGGCCGACGGGCATCGGCTCCGCTTCGCGCGGCCGTCCGCTTGCGCAGGCCGCCTCCGGCGACTCTGCTCCAGCCCCCGGTCATGCTTCGCTCCGCCCGGCCCGCAATACCGCCCCGGCCGAACTCCATCCCGACTGGCGGAGAGGCGGACACGCCGGAAATAGGGACACCTGCCGATCCGACGGATGTCCCGAAAGCCAGTAGGACATGGCCTCGCTTTCAACGCCGACACCGCAAGCCACTGCATCAACCTCGTCGCGCGCTCCTCGCTTGATGCAGCCGCTTGCCTTTGGCGGACACCATGCGGCACACACGCGAAGACTCGGGCGCGTTCGTCGTCTTCGCTTCTCCGTCCGCCTGCGCGGGCCTCCTTCGTCGGCACCGCTTCGGCTACCGGCTCGCTCGGCTCCTCTCGTCCCGAGACTTCGCGCGGGCGGATAAGATTAGCTCATCTTGAGCAGCCACCTGACAATAATCGCGATGCCACGGGTGACCAACCGCCTGAGCCATGGTGGGAGTCGGAAAATTGCCCCCTGTGGAAGCATTCCAAATAACTTGGAGACCGTGCGCAGTTGACAAGATATGCACAATCTCCGTGCCTGCGGGCGCATGTTTTGGTTCCGTCACATCATTGCAGTCGTGCTGTTGGCCCTCTGGATGCCAGCAACCCAGCACTGTAATTTGGAGGCGGCAGGACTGATCGATGCACATGCCGAACATAAGGATAGCGCCTGTTTCGGAGGTGAGAATCCTTGCTCGCACGACGGCTGCCGAGTGATCGAGGAAATCACCTACAAACCATCCGCCGACCTGCTGAAGGTTCCGGCTCCTGACCTTCTCGTTTGCAGCCGTTTTCTATGCCTTCAGCTCGCATATCGCGAACTGAGCGTTGAGTCGGTTACTCCGATTGCCCCGGCCGAAAAACCGCAGGCATGGGTGCCGATCTGGCATTTCGTTCGCAGAGCCGCGCCGCTTTGCCGCGCTCCGTCCGTCCTGGTTTGATCCGTCCCTGCGCGGACTGATCGGCCTCTTATTTCACTCACGCTGGCGCTGCGCGCGTCACGTCACTCCGGGCCATGCTGCGCCCGAAACCCCCGTATCTCTATTCTGCTTAAAATGACCGTATTCAAATTACCTATTCTCAGTCTCGGAGTGGCGGTTTTCGCCACCTCTGGGTTTATCTATGGCGCGGAGGTCGCTCTTGCCGAGTCTCCGCCCCCAGCCATGTCGGGCGCTGGCCTGACCTTGTCCTCCGCCTTGGCCGAAGCGTTATCCCAAGGTCCCGCCTTACGCGTGATCGAAGCCGAAATGGACGCCGCGCGCGGCGAAATCCTCACCGCCCAAACGCGGCCCAATGACGAAATCTCGTTCACTCCAGGCCTGAAACGCACCCGAGAAGCGGGTGATTCAAGCTATGAGTTCAAAGGCACGATAGCCTACACCCGCACCTTCCTGTTTGCGGGTAAAAAGGAACTCCTCGTCTCACTGGCCCAGCGTAACGTCGAGTTGCGCCGCCTCGGTATCGACGGACTGCGCTTCCAGGTTTCTGCCGCCGTGCGCGAAGCCTTCTACGAGTTGTTGGCGGCACAATCCATCGTGAGCCTGAGGCAACAACAGATAGAGTCGGCGCAAATGTTTCAGGAAGCCGCCGCCAAGCGGGCCGAGAGCGGCTACGCCTCGGACTTCGAGGCGGTCAAAAGCCAAGGCGACGTGATCAACGCCAAAAAGCTTCTGCGCGCCGCCGAAGGTCAGATCGCAGTCGCGCGGGTGGAGCTAAACACTTTGCTGGGGCGTAGCCCATCCGCACCGCTGGAGGTCACGGGCACAATCGACACCGACGCTGCACTGCCATCGTTACCCGCCCTATTAGCACTCGCCGAGGAGAACAACCCGAGTCTGCGGGTGCAGGCTATGCAGGCGGAAATCGCCGGTCTCAACGTGCGCAAGGCGCGTCTCGCCCGCAAACCCGACTACTCGGTTGGGCCGTCCCTCGAATACAGCAAATCGGAGCAGGTGCTTGGCGTAAGCGTGTCGATTCCGCTGGCCGGAAAAAATTACGGCCAAGGTGAAATCCAAACCGCGTCCGCCGAACAGCGGAAAGCGTTGGCCGAGGCCGACCAGCTTCGGCGCGAGATCGCCGGTGCCGTCACCCAGGCATTTACCCGCCTCGCCACCGCGCGCGACCAGCGGGCGCTCTACACCCCGGCTTACCTCGATCAGCTCAAGTCCGTCGTGGCCCAGGCCGAGCAAAGCTACGCCCAAAGCGCCACTTCGCTGCTCATCTACCTCGATGCGAAGCACACGTATTTCGACATGCTCGCCGACTACTACGAGGCGATTGCGGACGTAGCCACCAGCCGGGCCGCGCTCGAATCGGCCATCGGCGCTCCCATTCCAACCAATCTCTAAAAATCAACTGATCGTATTCCCATGAATTTCACTTTCTCCCGCGCTCTTGCGGCCATTGCTTGTCTCGCCGCGCTGAGCGGTTGCGAAAAAAAATCCCCCGCCCCGGCCGCCGAGGCGGAGGCATCAACTCCGCACGAGGAAAACGTCGTCGTCCTGTCGAAGGAAAACCTCGCGCTCGTCTCCCTCAAAACCGAACTCGTGACCCGTGGCAGTCTCAGCGTGACGCTCAAGGCGGTGGGCCGCGTCGCCGAAAATCTCAACAAAACCGCGAAGGTCACCACCACTCTTGAGGGCCGGTTGACCAAGCTCAACGCCGACCTCAACGACCGCGTGAAGGCGGGCGACGTGCTCGCGCTCGTGCAAACGCCGGAATTGCTCGGGCGCCTGCTCGAACTCAAAGCCCCCATCGACGGGATCATCGTCGAGCGTATGGCCACGGTGGGCGAACTCATCGGCAAGGAAACGGTGGTTTACACGATCAGCGATCCTTCCGATCTGTGGGTGCAGGCCGAAATCAAGGAACGCGACATCGGCGCGGTGCGAACCGGGCAAGAGGTGTCGTTTTCCGTCCTCGCCTACCACGGCGACACCTTCCACGGCAAAATCGTCTTGGTCGGAAACCGCGTCGAAACCGAATCGCGCACGCTGGAAGTCCGCGTGGAGGTCGCCAACCCCGACGGCCGTCTGAAACCCGGCATGTTTGCCGATGTCGAAATCGCTACCACCGCGTTGCAGGACGTGCTGGTCATATCCGACCAAGCCATCCAGTCGATGGACAACGAGCCGGTCGTGTTCGTCGCGACCAGCGGTCAGAGGTTCGAGAAACGCGTGATCAAAGTCGGCCTCGAACAGCACGGCCGCGTCCAAGTTCTGGACGGCCTGAAAGAGGGCGAGCGCGTCGTCACCGAGGGTAGCTTCATCCTCAAATCCGAGATGCTCAAAGGCGAATTGGGGGAGGAATAACCCATGATTAACGCCATCCTCAATTTCTCCGTCCGCCAGCGCATGCTGGTGATTCTGGGCGCGCTTGGACTGACCGGCCTCGGTGTGCTGGCGGTCAAACAGATCCCCATCGACGCCTTTCCCGATGTGACCAACGTGCAGGTGCAGGTCCTCGCCACCGCCGAGGGCATGTCTCCGCCGGAAGTCGAAAAACTCGTCACCCGCCCCGTCGAGATGGGTATCGCCGGGCTTCCCCGCCTGACCGAAATCCGCTCAGTGTCGAAGATCGGCCTGACCGCCATCACCATCGTCTTTGAAGACGGGGTGGACGATTATTTCGCCCGTCAGCTCGTCAGCGAACGTCTCCAAAGCGTGCGAGGAAACCTGCCGGCAGGCGTCGAAGTGCAACTCGGCCCGATCACCTCCGGTTTGGGCGAGGTATTCCAATACACGCTCGTCAGCCAGGACCCCAAATACGACGCGACCGAGCTGCGCACCCTTCAGGATTACATCGTGCGACCGATCCTGCGCACAGTGCCGGGGGTCACGGACGTGAACTCCTTCGGTGGCCTGACCAAACAGTATCAGGTGATCGTCAATCCAGACCGGCTCACCTCGATGAACGTCACTCTCGCGCAGGTTTTCGAGGCGCTGGAAAAAAATAACGCCAACGCCAGCGGCAACTTCATTGAGCACAAGTCTGAGCAATACGTCGTGCGCGGTCTCGGGCTCGTGAAGGACGTGCGCGACATCGAAAACATCATCGTGACCGTGAAGGGGCACACACCGATTTATATCCGTGACCTAGCGACGGTGCAGATCGGGGCGGAATTGCGCCAAGGCGCGGTCACGGCCAACGGCAAAGGCGAAGCCGTCGCCGGCATCGTGCTCATGCTGAAAGGCGCGAGCGGTCGCGACGTGGTCAACGCCGTCAAAGAGCGGCTGCCCGCCATCCAAAAGGCGTTGCCCAAGGGGGTCGAACTCGTGCCGTTTTATGACCGCACCGAACTGGTTCAAAAAGCGATTCACACGGTGACCAAGGCGCTCGAAGAGGGCGGGATTTTCGTTTTCATCGTCCTCATCGTGCTTCTGGCGGACGTGCGCAGTGCCATTGTCGTCACGCTCATCCTCCCGTTGGCCGCGCTCTTCGCGTTTATTATGATGAAGTGGCAAGGACTGAGCGCCAATCTCATGTCCCTCGGCGGTCTCGCCATCGGCATCGGCATGATGGTGGACGGCGCGGTCGTGATGGTGGAAAACGTCCACCGCCATCTCACCGAGCCTCCGGGGAAACTAAAACACGCCCACGCGGGCAAGGTGGAGACAGTGCTTTACGCGGCCAAGGAAGTCGGTCGGCCTATCGTGTTCGGCATCGCGATTATCATTATCGTGTTCCTGCCCTTGTTCACGCTGGAGGGATTTGAAGGCAAGATGTTCGCTCCGCTGGCGTTCACCATTTCGTTCGCCCTCATCGGCTCGTTGGTCCTTTCGCTTACCCTCGTGCCCACCCTCTGCACTTTTCTCCTCAAGCAAGAGCCGCATGAACACGACCCGTTTCACATTCGGTGGATCAAGCAGGCCTACGTCACCACGCTCAAACCGTGCGTTAAGTATCCCTGGCTGGTGATGGTCGTCGCCCTGCTCGCGCTCGGCGGTGCGTTCTCGCTCGTGCCGCGCATCGGCACCGAGTTCCTGCCCACGCTGGATGAGG
>CBRAFO010000060.1:0-21898 GCA_967755175.1 uncultured Opitutaceae bacterium
CCGCCGCTCGGGTGGCAGCACGATGGCGCATTGCAGGCGGTTGACGACGAGCGGGTGCGAGACTCTCCCCATATCGCGTCACTCCGTTCGGGATTAAATTGCGCGGCGTCTTGGCTGCATGCCCGACGGCATCTGACACGACCGTTTAACCAAGCTCCGGCGTCTGCCTCCGCACCTGCGGACTCACGGAAGCCGTGCAAAGGAAAATCCCATGAAACTACATATCACTCCCCTGAAAAGCGTGGCCGTCGCCGCGTCACTCCTCGGATTGTGCCCGGCGTTGTTCGCTCAGAGCGCGACCAACAGTCCGGTCACCAATCAATACCAGCAGCAGGCCAACCGCCCGCATTCCAATCCGCAGATAACCTCGGATGAAACCCAAAACAGCCAGAGTTCCACGCGTGCATCGTCGGCTCAGATGTCCGAAGATCCTCGCGGACGCCATGCGAGCGAGTTGATCGGCTTGAACATCCTGGGCCGCAACGGCGAGACGTTGGGCGAGCTGAACGATTTCGTCGTCGATTCGAAATCGGGAAAGGTTGTTTACGACATCGTGTCCTCGGGTGGTGTGCTCGGAGTCGGTCGCACCTTGCGCGCCGTCCCGTTCAGTGCGGTGAAGCTGGATACGTCGTCGAGCGTTCCGCAGATGACGGCGGATATTGACCAAGCGCGTTGGAACCAGGCTCCGCTCTTCAAAAAGAACCAAGTGGCCAGCCTCAGTCAGGATCAGCGAGGTCGGGAAATATTCCAATTCTACGGGCAAAAACCACCCAGCCAAGGATCGCAGCAACTGGCGCTCACCAGCTCGATCATCGGGCGCGATGTTTATGGTAACGCGCAAACCGTCGGGGAGGTGGAGGATGTGATCGTGCAACTTCAGTCGGGAACGGCTGCGGCTTTGCTTGATCCGAATAATGACTTCGCGGGCACGGACCAAAAATACCTCATTCCGTTGAATAAGCTCACGCTGCCCGGTCCGGATACGCTCACCACCACGCTCAGTCGCCGGGACTTCGCCTCGGCCAAGGTGTCGTCAGACGCGTCGTGGGCGCGGAGTGACTACGGAAGCACGCTCTACGTTTGGCCTTCGTATACGGCAACCGAACAGGGCGGCGCTCGACGTGGCGAGGTTGTGCAAAGCAACGCCCAAGCTCCGGTGGAGGCGATTCGTGATGCGCTGCAATCAGATCCGCGTTCATCGCGGGAGTCGGGGATCATTAGCATCGTTGCTTCCGGCGACCGGGTGATTCTCGGCGGCACCGTGCAAAGCGAAGACATGAAACAACGAATCGGCGACCGCGCAAAGCGTGCGGCCCAAGGTTGGGACATCGAGAACCAGATCCGCGTGGCGCAAGAAGGCGAGTAACGCAGACGATGGTTAGCGCATTTCAAAAAACGTGGTCGCAGCCGCCAAGTGGCATGGGCGTCTCGCCCATGTTTCGATCCCACGGGCGAGACGCCCGTGCCACGCCGGCACCGGATCAGATAAACTAGCTACCACTTTTTTGGAAATGCTTACCTTGGCGGTCGCATGTGGCCGCGAGGCTCTGTCGATGTGAGATGACGCGGGGGATGAGGTGACGATGAAGATCGTCCTTCGCCTCCCGCTTTTTTGCGTCGTGTGGCCGTTTTCGAGTGTGACGGCGCGAGGGCGGTCACGGGGCGTTGGCGGCGGCCAGTAGCTCGGGGTGGTCGGCGCGTGTGGCGTGCTGCTGCAGAATCGTCTTTGTTTCCGCCGAACCGTCGTAGGTCAAGATGCGGTCAGCGAGCGCCCGTGCATGGTCCATATCGCCCGCCCCGGCGAGCACTTCGACAAAATTGGCGGTGACCTTGACGATTTGGGTTCGGTGCGATTGCTGGCCATCGGCGGCGGGCGAAATGATGGCTCCATCGAGCATCCTGTTCATCTGTTGATAAGGCATCACCCGGGCCGCATCACGATAGCGCTGGGCAGTCATCAAACCTTCGTAAACCATCATGCCCAAGACCTGCTTTCTCGGGTCTTGGGGCGGCAGCTGATCATAAAGCTCCAGGGTGCGATTATCTTCCTTCAGGACGCGGTTGATGCTCGCAAAGCTCATGGTGGCTGCGAAGTCGTTGGCGCTGGCAAGGAGCTGCTGTTCCGTTTGGTCCTGACGCTCGCGGAGTGCGGCTAGCGCCGGCGGATACTTTTCCCCCAGTTTGGCGATCATCTCGAGCAGGTAGCTTTGACGCACGCCGACATATTCCGGGAGGGGCACCATGCCTTCATCGTAGCACCAGAGGAATTCTTTCAACGCTTCTTCGTTCTGGCCGGTTTTGGCGAGTTCCTGGGCGTGCTTGTAACGGGATTCGACATAATCATGGGTGATCGGCACGCGGGCTGCGGACGTTGGCGAAGTTTTGCTGGCTGCGCTGTCGAACACGGCGAGCAATTTCGCGCCGTCCTCCTCCGATGCCCGTAGCCGGTTGGTCACCGAGGTGAGCCGGCTTTCCAGATCATGGACTTTGGCGAGCAGCTCGGCTTGCTGTTGTTGGGACACGGCCAGAGCGCCATGAGTTTTTCGTTTTTCGACGGTTTCGTAGACGAGGGCGGTTCCGAGGAGGCAAACGGCGATGCCGGTGACGATTTTTCCAGTGCTCATAAGGGTAAAAAGTCCGAGTCCGGCGGTCGTGCCGCCAGCGACCACCTGTAGGGCAAACGTTGTCGTGGTGATTTTCGCTGCCAGACCCGCCGGGACAGCGGCCGCAGCCTGATCCGCCAGTAACATGGCGAGGGCCGTCGAGGTCGAGGTGACGCCGCGCCGGGCGAGGAGCTTCCGGACCTTGTCGAGCGCGCGGTCCACGCGCATCCGTGCGGCGTCTTCGGTCATGGCCAACTTTGAGCCGATCTCGGCGAACGGCTGACTTTCCATGAACCGCAACAACACCACCTCGCGATCCCGTTCGCCGAGGGCATGAAGCGCGTCGTCGAGCACGGGACGCAGGCGGGTCCAGTCCCCTTCGTTGGCGGGGGACGAATGCAGCGGGGCATTCATGGCGTGAGCCTCCTGTTCGCGGATTTGCCGACGTCGTTCGGTGCGCAGAGCGTGGATCGCGGCGTAGCGAGTGCTGGTGTGGAGCCAGCCGGCCAATGACGGGTGCTTGGAAAGCGACCGGGCTTTGCGGGCGAGATCGGCGAATACGGCTTGCGCCACGTCTTCGGCGCGATGGGAGTCCCCCGTTTGTCGCCGTGCGGCATGATACACCAGCCCGAGGTGGCGGCGGACCAGTTCGGCGAAGGCATCCTCGTCGTGGTCTTCGGCGTAGCGGTGGAGTAGGTCGGCGTCATCCGTCATGGTGTCACCTACTAACTGCCGCCGTTTTCGAAACCGAACAAAGAATCTGCGGGATTTTCGCGTGGGTCCGTGAAAAGAGCGCACCTGTGCGCCGCGCTACCTGGTCGCTGTCACCAATCGTAGCGCAGGCCGGCGCGGGACCAGCGGGGCGGGGCAACGCTCACGACGCCGGCGGCGGTGCGACCGGTTTGGACTTCGGCATCGAGGACGTTTTCCACGGCGATAAATACCTCCCAGCGGCGGGCGAAGCGGCGCGAGACGCCGAGATCGACGGTCGCGGCAGGGGCGAGGCCGAGGGTGTTTTCGTCGTCCTCATATTGCATGGAAAACCAGCGCACGCGGGCGGTGAACTGGAACGCGGCGGGGGCATTCCACGTGGCACCTGCGGTGACGGTGTGCCGGGGAACTTGCGCGAGGCGTTTACCGTCGAGCGCGGGCGCGGCGGCTCCGGGATCGACCACGCGTGCATCGGTGAAGAGGTAGGCGGTTTCGAGGGTGAGCGTCGGGTGCGGGTGCGCGTGGAGCGAGGCTTCGATGCCTTGCACGCGGACGTGGTCGAGGTTGAGGCGCTGGCGGGTGTTGGACGCGACAGTCACGTTGGTGACGGCATCTTTGAGTTCGTTGACGAATCCGGTGATGGAAGCGCCGACGGGTGCGTCGGGGCGGCCCAGATCGAGACCCGTTTCGAAGCCGGTGAGGGTTTCGGGGTTGAGCTCGGGGTTGGCCAAGGTCGTGACCGGGCCGACGCGGAAGGGACGGTAGTATTCGTTGAGGGTCGGTGTGCGGAACGCCTGATAGGCGGAGGCGCGGGCGCGAACGGCGGGCGCTGCTTGCCAAGAGAGACCGAGGTTGGGACTGAACTCGACGCCATCACGGTCGGCGAAGTGTTGGTCGAGGGTGATCGCGTTGGTCGTCGTATTGCGTTCACGGCGGAAGCCGTCGGTCGTCTCCCAATAATCGACGCGGGCGCCGGCGGAGGCGCGGAGCGTGGACGTGAGCGCGTGATCATGGCGGGCGAAGAGGCCGACGAAATTTTGCTCTCCGCCGGCACGGCGGTCTCGGGTGAATTCGTTGAGCGGAACCGAATAGAGAAAGGCTTCACGAGTCTCGCCTTCAACGTGGCGGGCATCGGCGCCGAGCGTGGTGATCGCGTCGTCGGCGGGCGCGCCCCAGGTCGTGGTGAAGGCGGCTCCGGCGGCGGTCGAGGGCACGTCGTATTGATTACTGGCGGGCGTCTCGGTGGTGCGATCGGTGCTTACGGAGGAGAAGAAGGATGTGAAGGACTGGTCCTGGTAGTAAACGACTGCGGACCACTCGTTGGCGCCTGCGGCTACGGCCGAGGCGGAGGGGGCGAGTGCGGCGGAGAGAAACTTCTCGTCGGTCGAGTTGCTTTGGAGTGGCGTGCCGTTGCCCCGGTCTTCGGAGTAGATGCGGCCGGTGACGGTCAGGTCGAGCGTCGCGGTGAGCGCACTCCGCCACGATGCTTGGGCGCGTTGATAATCGAGATCGGCGCGGCGGTCGATGGAACCAGGATTGCGGATCAGATAAACGCCATCGGTCGCGAAGGCCGCGGCGTCCACGGTGACGCTGTTGCGGTCATCGGCCGAGGAACGAGTGACGACGAATTCACCACTGCGCGTGTCGAAGTCGCCGATGAGCGCCTCGACCGCGGCATGGTCGCCGGCGGGAGGGGTGGTGAGGAGTTGCACGGTGCCGCCGAGAGCGGCGTTGCCCCAAGCACCGGAACCGCCACCGCGCACGATCTCGGCCGAGGAAAGGGAGAGCTTGGGAACTTTGGTCCACGCGACCCAGCCGCCAAAGGGATCGTTGAGCGGCACGCCATCGAGGAGCACGAGCGAACGGCTGGCGCCACTCGGGCCGAGTCCGCGCAGGGAAACGCCTTGGGATGAGGGGTTGGCGGTGAGACTGCCGGTGCGGCGAAAGAGACTGAGCGCGGGTTCGGACCGCAGCGTGTCATCGATGGCGAGGGAGGGTGATGCACGCAGGTCATCCGCCGTGAAAACCGTTACGGCTTCGGGCAGTGTATCGACGGGTTGCGCACTGCGTGTCGCGGTGACCACGACGGGGGCGAGGACTGCGGGGGTTTCTTCGGCGCAAAGTCGCGGAGCGAGCAGCAGCAGGCTCAAGAGGGCCGGCTGGTTCAATGAAAGGGGGACACGTATCATGGGAGGGTCTTACGAATGGCGACGAAGTCGGTCGGCTCAATGGTGGATGCGCAGTTCGACCGGCGAGTCGTCCTAGTCTGCCTGGTTAATGGGTCGCCTCGGTCCGGGCCTGCGCGCGTATCTCGCCGAAGTGGACGTTTTCGGGCGAGTTGGGTTCGTCAAGGAGTTGGATCGTGGTGGCGGGGCCGAGGTTGGGAGCATCCCAGGAGCGGAGCGCCCAGACGACGCGCTTGTCGGGCGTTACCTCGATCGCCTGCACCGTGGGCGCGGTCTTGTCGACTTGTCCGCTCCATTGGTTGGCCCAGTTGTTGATGAGGGTGTTTCCATTCGACCGGCGCCAGGCGAGTTGGAGGTTGAGGAGTTTGTAGCCAGCGGTCTCGGCGTCGGTTTTGGCATAGCTCCACACGACATCGCCGCGACGGGTGACTTCACGGACGCCAACGCGATCGGTGATCAGCACGTTGCCATTGGCCAACGGCTCGACACCCCAGACGCCGGTCGCCGGGAAAGACCAGAGTTCTTTGCCGGTGAAGTCGTATTCGCAGATCTTGCCCAGATCCATGTGCGCGACGAGGAGGGTGCCGGCCGGTGTGAGACGGGCGTGGCGGAACTGGCCGTGGACACCCTTGGGGTTGCCGACGGGGAGAGTCAGTTCCTTTTCGGTTACGCCGGTGACGATGTTGACGACCTTGAGCAGCGCGGGGTCACCGTTTTGGATGAAGAGAACGCGCTCGGTGCCGATCGCTTGGGCGGTGTGAACTTCGAAGCCTTTGGGCACATCGTAGTTCCAGAGCACTTTTTTATCAGGCGAAACGACCTTCACCGCGAACTGGTGGGCGAGGAGGACGTTGCCGTTGGAAAGCAGGATGGCGTCGCTGATCTCCCCGCGGCCAGCGGGGTCGTCGTAGGACCAGACGACCTCGCCTTTTTTGACGATGAACATCTTTCGGTCCTTGGATTCGCCGGCGTAGAAAAAGTCGTGCTCGGCGAGGCCGCGGCCCGGCAGCGCCGGCGTCGGCGCAGGCGCAGCAGTGATCGGAATGTCTTGGGCCTTTGCCAGTGAACAAAGTCCGAGCGTGAGACTGAACAGAACGGTGATGGTTTTCATGAGGGGGAGTCGTGGGGGTTTAGTTGCCAAAGCGGATGGTGATCGTGCCGGTGTAGATGCCGGTGGCTTTGGCGGGCTGGCTGGCGGGACCGCTGCGTTCGGATACGGTAAACTTCGTCCCCATGGCGGGAATTGCGCGGAGGAAGGAGAGATCGCCGGAAGGGAAGACGCTCGTGGTGTTGGGGTGGTTGACGCGCGGAGTGCCGACGCGGAGATAGGTGTCCGGTTGCGCGCTCGTCACGGTGAGCGGACCGGCGATCGTATCGAAACGCGCCCAGCGCAGGCCGGCGAAGTAGCCTTGGAATTCGGGGAAGGTCCACGTCTCGCCGGGCTGGATGTCGTTACGCGCAATCTCGTGAACGCCGAGTGACGTGCCGCGCAGGCGGTTTTGCCAGACGCGGTAGGGACCGGCGCCGAGCCAGCGTAGCGAGTTCATCTTCTGCTCCGCGTGGTCGAAGGTGATGCCGTGGTAATAAAAATCGCCATCGAGCGTGTAGGCGTAGTCGAGGCGGAGCGCGCCGTCGGCCGACAACGTCCAACGGAAACGATTGAGGCCCGCAGCGCCGGTGCTTTCGAGCCACGCGACGGTTCCGCCGGTTTGCGGATCGCGCGTGGTGCCGCTGGTGATTTTTGCCGTCGCGGTTGTTGCGGACACGGAGGGAAAGCGTGACGCCTGATAGCCGATGCGGACGCTTTTCAGCTTGGTGGGGTCGCCATCGGATAGGCGGAAGTTCGAGAGGCGCAGCGCTGCGACCGTCTGCGGCGGAAACTCGTAAAGTTTGCCGTCACCACCGCGGCGCGTTGCGTCGTAGAGCGTTTTCCAACTCTGGCCATCGGGCGAAATCTCCAGCTTGAAACCGGCCCAGCTTACGTTGTGCGGAAAGTCCTGGTCGATCTCGATCACGTTGGCCGGTTGCGCCGTCTCGAAGCGCCAGACGAGCGGTGCAGGGGTATCGGTGGGCGCAGCGGTCTTTAAATCAACCCACTGCACATCGTCTTTCGTGGACGGGTGGGCGAAGGCCAGGCGCGGACCGTTGGTGAGGGCGGAAGTTTTGTCGCCGCGTTGGAGGGCGCGGAGCAAGCCGGTCACTGCGTCAAAACTCGCCACGACCGCACCGGCATGAAGCCGCACTTCGCCAGCAACGGTTTCGATGCGTGGGGTTTCCGGGGACGGCGACCCGGCGACGAAATCGCGTTTGCCTAAAGCCGGTGTGGCCCAGGTCCACGTCCAAAGTTCCTGCTGAGTGGAATCCGTGGCGACGACGGCGAGTGCGTCCGCTTCGCGCCAGTTGGCCGGCAGCGCGAGCGCGAGTTCGCCGTTCGCGTGCGGCGCAACATCCGGCGAAGCCACCGTGCCCTCGGCGAGAATCGTCGGTGCGGTCGTTTGGTCGGCCGGGCTGGCAAAGCGCAACAATCGCCACTTGAAACCGCAGACCGCGAGCGAGGTGAAGTCGTAACGATTATGAACCGTGAGCTTGCCGCGGAAATCCGCGTCGAGCACGGGCGCATCGATCTGCACGGGAGACCAGACATCGCGCACGGTGTAGAAGCTGCCTTCCTTCTCGTGGTGCGGGCCGACAATGCCATCGGGTGCGTAGCTGCTGAACACGTCGATACGTCCGCCTTGGTCGGTGCGCACGACGCCTTCGTCGGCAAACACCCAGATGAAACCGCCCGCGCCGACGGGCGACGCGGAGATCGCGTTCCAGTAGTCCTCGAGCCCGGCGCCCGCGCCACCATCGTAGAGGCCGTGAAGGAACTCCGTCGGCATGACGAGGTGCGGGCCGGCGAGGCGCTTCGTAAGGTCGGCGAAGTCGGGATAGTGTTTCGTATCGACCGCGTTGAACAGCTCCCACGGGTGAAGCACGGTGCGGTGCTGCGGATCGTGGAGCGCGAACTCGCCATCGAGCGCGCGGTTCCATCCGCCTTCGTTGCCGTTGTCCCAAAAAAGAATGCTCGGGTGGTTCACGTCGCAGGTAACCAGTTCGCGGACGAGCCGGCGGCCGACCTCGGTGCCATGCGCGTGTTGCCAGCCGCTGAGTTCGTCGAGCACGTAGAGACCGAGTTCGTCGCACGCTTCGAGAAACGCACCCTCGGGCTGATAATGCGTCGTGCGGACGGCATTCATGTTCATCGCCTTGATGAGGCGCGCGTCGTCGTAGCAATCTTCGCGGGTGAGCGCGCGGCCGGTCTCGGGCCGGAAACTGTGGCGGCCGACGCCCTTCAGTAGAATGCGTTGCCCATTCAGAAAAAGTCCCTGGCCTGCACGCACCTCGAAGGTGCGGAACCCAAAGCGCTCAGTAACCGTGTGCAGCGACTCGCCGGCTTTGCGGAGCGTTAACTCCACGGAGTAGAGGTTCGGTGTCTCCGCCGTCCACAAGCGCGGAGCGTCGATGCGGGTCTCAAGGTGAACGCGGCCGGTGCCACCGCCGGGAATGCTCGTGGAGAACGGAGCGCCGACCGGCTGACCGTTGGTGGCACGCACTTGGGCGACGACGAGGTCGGCGTCGCGCACGGAGCTGAGATCCACATCGGCTTGGAACCGACCATCGGCACGCGCGTTGATGGCCACATGCTCGATCGACTGCATCGGCACGGCTTCGAGATAAACGGGCCGATAAATACCGCCGAACACCCAATAGTCGCCGCCTCGTTCGGCCGTTTCGGTCTCCGGGTTGGCGGACACTTTAGCGACATCGACTTCGAGGAGGTTATCCGCCCCGGGCGCGAGCAAAGCGGTGATGTCGTGGCTAAAATGATTGAAGCCGCCTTGGTGAACCGGGCCGGCGACCTTGCCGTTCACCTTCACGGCCGTATCGGTCATCGCGCCCTCGAATACGACCCGGATACGGCGGTCTTTCCACGTTTCAGGCGCGGTGAAGTGCAACCGGTAAAGGCCGTGCTCGTCGGCTTTTCCGCCCCGCTCTTCGCCATAGTTATACGTGCCGAATCCCTTCTGCTCCCAATTCGAGGGCACGGGAATCGTCGTCCACTCACCGGCACGACGGCCGCCGGTGACGGAGAATTCCCACGACACCGCGTCCTTCGGCCCGTGCCCTGAGAGATACTCGCGCTCGGTCCGGATCTCGGCCGCAGTCATCGCACTCAACGCGGTCAATTGGAGTAACAGACCCGCGGCAAACTGTCTGATCATGGAGCTCAATAGGAGGACGATGGGGTGATCGTGATTACAGCTTGGCGCGTTGCGCAGCGACTTGAGCCGGGGTGACTTCGGGCACGCTGGGCGCGAAGTTTTTTCGGAGGTAGTTGATCACGCCCGCGAGCTCCGTGTCGTTGTAGCCCGCGAAAGGCGGCATCACATTGGAAAACTTTTCACGGTCGGCGGGCAGCACGGCGGCGGGGCCTTTGAGGAGGACATTGATCAGCCGATCGGTGTCGCCGGCGACGACCGCGTTGCTCGTAAGGGCAGGCTGCATGTTGGAGACCCCGCTGCCGTCGGCCATGTGGCATGCGGCGCACACTTGCAGATAGATTTTTCCTCCCGGCGTGCTGGCACCGATGGGTGCGGCGGCTTGCGGCGCGGCGACGGCCGATTTTTTCACCGAGGGAGCGGTGCTCTTCTCTCCGGTATAGATGATGCGCCAGAGGCGGCCTTTCTCCGTCTCGCCGACGTAGAGCGAGCCATCAGGACCGATCGCGAGGCCAGCCGGGCGATAGCGGGCATCACGGGTGTTGTTGAACTCCTCCACGCCGGGGAAGCCGTCGGCGAAGGTCTCGTAGGTGCCGCGCGGCATGCCCTTGTCGTCAAAGGGCACGTAAACGACTTTGTAGCCGCCTTGCGCACGCGGTCCGCGATTCCACGACCCATGGAAGGTGATGAACATGCCGCCGCGAAATTTATCGGGAAACTGCGTGCCGGTGTAGGGCACCATCTGCAGAGGCGCCCAATGCGCAGGGAAGGCGATGACCGGTTTGTCGAAGAGGGGATTGTCGTCGCGCTTGTGATTATCGCCGCCGAACTCGGGCGCCACCATGCGCGCCTTCTTGATCGGGTCCCAATAAGTGTAGGGCCAGCCGATGTTCACGCCCTCGCGCAGCAGGTGCATTTCCTCGGCATCGCGTTCGGCGTTGTCGAGGTCGTCATAGTGAACGGGATCGACGATGTTCATGTTGTCGCGGCCCATCATCGCCATGAAGAACTCGTGGGACTTCGGATGCCACGCCAGCGCGAGCGAGTGGCGGTGGCCGGTGGAGAAACGTGTGCCGTCGGCCTGAGTCTGGTTGAGTTTATTGGGATCAAAACGCCAGAAGCCGCCGTAGGTCTGCTGAAACTTAGTCACTTGTTCAGGGGAATAGCCCTTCGCGCCGAACTGACGGTCGTGCTCGCTGTAAACGTTATACGGCGAACCAATCTCGACGATCATGTGGCCGCTCTCGTCGAAGGCGAAAGCCTTGGCGTCGTGATCTTTTTCGGCGGGGAGATTTTTGACGATGGTCTCGCACTCGCTCGTGGGCACGAGTTCGCCGGGCGTGTATTTGTAGCGATAAACGGCGGTGCGGCTCGAATGGTAGAGCCATCCGTCATGAAACATGATGTGCGTGCCGCCGTCGCCAGGGCCGAATTCTTTGATGACGTCGACGCGTCCATCGCCGTCGGTGTCCCGCATCGCGAGAATCGGGCCGCGAACGAGTTTTGCGTAGATGTCACCATTGGGCGCGACGGCTATGCCGCGCAGGCGCTCGGGGGTGTTGCCGGTTTTTTTGCCGACGACGAGATTGTCGGCAACGACGAGCGCGCGAAATCCCGGGGGCAGATTGATGGCGCCATCATCGGCATCGGGCGTCGGCAAGGCAGCGAAGGCCGAAAGCGCGCAGCCAAACAGGCCAACGAAGAGTAGAGGGTAATTTCTCATAAGTGATATCCAGCAGTTGATTGAAAATGAGCCCTGCTTCCGGAACCCGGAAAATGGCGCTCAGGCGTCTGCGCCGTATCCGTTCAGGACGAAGGCCAGGCTGATCAGCACGTGGGGTAGGTATCGACGCATACGCATCAGGCAACGAGACGCGGGCGGAAGTGACCAGACGTGTGGGTTACGTTTTTACGTCGAACCAACGCTTCATCGATAAACATGTGACCGTAGATCCCGGGCGTAGCGCGGCACATCGGGCGTTACGCTTTTGCAGCGAACTGATCTTTTCTGCGGCGGACTATCTCATGGCGATAGCTGTTGGGGGTGAACCCGGTTTCCTGTTGGAACGCCTCGATGAGACGGGACGCCGCCGCGTAACCGCAATGCTTCGCAATCGCTTTCAGGGGCATGTCGGTTGCCATGAGCAGCTGGCGAGCTTGGGCGATGCGGATCCGCCGTATTTCCTGCAAAGGGGTTCGGTTCAACAAACGCCGGAAGCGCCGTTCCAGCGAAACCCGGGAAATCGGCGTCAGCTTCAATAGATCATCCACGGACAACGGACTTCCCACGGACTCGTGAATCGCGGCGATGACCTTGGCCAACACCGGGTCTTCCAAGGCGAGCTGGCGGGTCGACCCCCGGACGACCACGCCGAGCGGGGAAATGAAGGTCGATGCATTGGCTACTGTTCCGCCCGACAGAGCGCGATGGATCAACGTCGCCGCTTTCCTCCCAATCGCATCGGTCGCCAAGTTGATGCTGGAGAGGCCCGGCCAGATGAGACGTGAAAGGGGATCCTCGTTGTCCACGCCCAACACGGCCACTTCGTCGGGAATTTTAAGGCCGGCTTGTTTGGCCGTTTCCAGAACAAGTCGGCCGCAGACGTCGTTGCACGTCATCACCGCAAGCGGCTTCGGACAGGTTTTCAGCCAACGCATCAACGCGGCGGAGTCCTTGGTCTTCGGTTCTTTGCCCAAGGGCTTAAACGTGACACAGGTATTTCCGGTTTCAGTGATGGTCTTCTGAAACGCGTTCGCCCGCACCTGAACGTAGGCACCTTCTGACAAGCCCACAAAACCATAGGTCAACGCGCCGCGTTCCAGTAGGTGTTCGGCTCCCAAGCGCCCCACGGCCAAGTCATCGCTTTGAACACAGATCGCGTTCTCTACATTTTGCGGCTGGCAGACGTAGATGATCGGCTTCTTCAACGAGAGCAGTCGAGGAATCAGCTTCTGGTCGTGCAACATGACAACCATGCCGTCGGGCTGCCACTTCATCATGGCCGCGACGCCCGCGCGATCCGGCGAAACCACTCGAAACCGGCAATGCGGATGGTCTTTGGCGAAATCAGCGATCCCGCGGAGAACGCCCTGCCCATACTCTGCCTTCTCCGAGAGGAGGAGGCCGATTCCGAGCGTTTTCGGGGCGTTTTTCTTCATGGTTTTCAGGCCGGGGAAACGAGTCGAAGACCAGGCGGACCTTACCACTCCAGCAGGAGCAGCGAGACGGCTTGGCGCGGGAGCGGGAATCCCAGCTTGGCCGTGCCATCGGCGCTGCGCGTGATCGTGGGAGCGGTGGTTTGCGCGAGGGCGCCGGCGGCTTCGAGTTCGGCGTATTGCGCGGAGGTGGGTTTGGCGGGCGAGCCCATCTTTTTCCAAGCGGTGAAGCTGTTGCCGTGCGTTTCGTCGATGACGTAACGAGTGACGCGGACCTTGCCGGCGGACGCGGCGGGGAGGTGGGCGATGGCGAGTTCGACGTTGGCAACCGGGCCGGAGACATCGTCGTCGTGGTAGTGCCAGAGCAAGACGGAGAGCTTGCGGGGCTCGACGCTGGCGAGGGCGGCGACGTCGGGGGCACCGCGCACGCCGGACTTCATGATTTCGCCGAGAGCGATTTCCGACGAGCTGGTGGTGGCAACGCGTTGGCCTCCCATTTGGCTGAACATGCGGAAGACGTTAAACACGGGCAGCGTGATACCGTTGGTGGCGAGCACGCGGAAGCCCGCGAAGTAGGGCTGATCCTCGAACTCGAAAGCCCAGGTGAGCGCACCATCGAGGTTCACGCCGCGTTTGTCCGCGATCTGGTATTTGCGCGCGAAGCTGGCCGCCGTGTAGCTGGAATACATCGTGGTGTTGCGGTAGCCGAGCTGCGGGCCCTGGCAGGCGGCGCAGCCGTCAGGGTCGGACTCGCCGATGACGATGGGTTTGTTTTTCAGCTCCGGAATAGCGGCGATCATTTTGAAGCCGGCATCGATGACGCGGAGTTGGTTGGCGATGCCCAGACGGACATGGCCATCGACAAAGGAAGGACCTCCCTTCGCGTGGAAGGCGATGAAGTCGGTGGGCGTGCCCTTTTCACCGGTGGCGTAGTTGGTGCCGTTGACGAGGTGGTCGAGGAAACTCTCCATGAACTTGCCGGTGCTACCGGCGAGGTCGGGACCGCCGACGCGCGCGGTGGGCAGGGCGCGACGCACGCCGTCGACCGCATAGTCATGGAGCTTTTGAAACTCTTCCGGGGATCCCTTCCAGTAGGCACCGTTCGGCTCGTTCCAGACTTCCCAATACCAGGTTTCAACCTCGGCGCGGCCGTAGCGTTCGACGCAGTGTTTGACCCATTGGTAAACGAGTTCACGCCACTTGTTGTAGTCTTTGGGCGGGTAGGACCAGCCGGTGATGATGTCGCTGTATTTAAGGCCGGGCTTCCAGTGATGCTGGTAGGGCTCGGGTTTGATCGAGAGCGCCTTGGGCATGAAACCGATCTGGGCGTAGGGCTTCACGCCGCGCTTGAGATAGGTGTCGAAGATCTCATCGAGGATCTTCCAGTTGTAGATGGGATTGCCCTGGGCGTCCTCGGTATAGGCGTTGGTGCTGCCCCATTTCAGCGCGGGCGTGCCGTCGCCGGTGCAAAGAAGATTGTGGGCGCGGAAAAACGTGTCTTTTGGGCGCAGCTCGCCGATCTGGCCGATGAGCTTTTTGCCGTCCGGCATCGTGGCGTAGTTGGGCTCGTCGGCACCGAAGAAGCGCCAGATGGGCTTCATCTCGCCGACGGGTTTACCGGCATCCACCTGGATGCTGACGGGGAACGGCGCGTTGGTGGAAGCCGGTTCGGCACCGGGCGTGGTCGGTTGGCCGACGGCCAAGGATGCGAGTGCGAGAGAGACGAGGCAGGTGAGGTGAGCACGGAGCATGGGGCGGGAATTAGCGGGTCACTTGATGACTTTGATTTGGGCTTCGGCGCGGATGTCGTCGGAGGCGGCACCGACGAGCACGTCGAACGCGCCGGGGTTCACGACGAACGCGTGCGTGGACTCGTCCCAGTAGGCGAGCTTCGCGGCGGGTAACGTGAAGGTGAGCGTGCGTTTTTCGCCGGGCTGGAGAGTGACGCGTTGGAATCCGCGCAGTTCCTTGGCGGGGCGTTTCACGAGGGGTTTCACCTCGTGGACGTAGAGCTGGGCGACCTCGTCGCCGGCGCGCTTGCCGGTGTTTTTGATGTCGATGCTGACCGTCGCCGTGCCGTCGGAGGTGAGGCTCTTCGTGCTGACGTGGAGGTTAGAGTATTTGAACGTCGTGTAGCTGAGACCGTGGCCGAAGGCGTAGAGCGGCGCGCTGTTGATATACATGTAAGTGAAACCCTTGGTGACGTCGTATTCATCGAGCGGCGGCACCTGCGTCTCGGAGGCGTAAACGGTATGGGGAAGGCGTCCGGCGGGGTTGATATTGCCGAAGAGGACGTCGGCGATGGCGTGGCCGCCTTCTTCGCCGGGCCACCAGGCTTGCAGCAGGGCGGGGACGTTTTTCTTGATCCAGGGAACGGTGAGCGGGCCGGCGCTCATCTGCACGACGATGGTGCGGGGATTGGCCGCGAGAACCGCTTTAACGAGTTCTTCCTGATTTCCGGCGAGACCGAGGGATTTACGATCGCGGGCTTCTTGCTCGATGGTCGCGTTGGTGCCGACGAAGACCACGGCGACATCGGCCTGCTTGGCGAGGTCGGCGGCTTTCGCCAGCTCGGCGGCCACATCGAGCTTGGGCTCGGCTGAGGTCTTGCGCCACTCGTCCATCTTTCCACCGAGAATGCCGCCGACGCTGTAGAGGATTTCGGTGTCGGGGGCGGCGCGGTCTTTGATGCCCTTCAATGCGGTCACCACGGCGGGCAGTTTGCCGTTGTAATTATTGGCGAGAACTTGATCGGCGAGCGGGCCAAGGACGGCGATGCGCTTGAGCTTGGTCTTGTCGAGAGGGAGGAGGCGGTCGCGGTTCTGGAGGAGCACGATGGACTGCTGCGCGGCCTTGAGCGCGATGGCGCGGTGGGCATCGCTGCCCACGACCGAAAGGGGGATTTTGCTGTAGGGGACGGCGTCGAAGGCATCGAATTCGCCGAGGCGGAAGCGCACGCGAAGCACGCGGGTGAGGGCGTCGTTGAGGCGCGCTTCGGTGAGCTTTCCTTCGCGCACGGCGGCGGGGATGTATTGCTCGAATTCCTTGTCGGAGAAATCGCAGCCGGCCATGACCGACTGGGCAACGGCATCGACGTAGGTCATCTTTCCGTGCTCATGGCCTTCGACCATGCTCCTCACGCCGCCGAGGTCGGAGACGACGAAGCCGTCATGGTGCCACTCGTTTTTGAGCACGTCGGTAAGGAGCACATGGTTGATGTTGTTGGGCGTGCCGTTGATGGCGTTGTAGCTGGCCATGAGCGAACAGGCCTTGCCCTCAACCACCGCGTCGCGCCAGTGCGGCAGCCAGTATTCGCGGAGCATGCGTTCGGAGACATTGGCGTTCAGCTTTTGACGGTCCGTCTCCACGTTGTTCACCGCATAATGCTTCAGGGTCGCGGCGAGCTTGAGGTAACGCGGATCGTCGCCTTGGAGTCCCTTCACGTAGGCGACGGCCATGCGCCCAGTGAGGAACGGATCTTCGCCGAAGGCCTCGTGATTGCGACCCCAGTAAGGGTTGCGCTCGATGTTGATCACGGGGGCGCGGTAGATGAGGCCTTTGTGGTCGCCGGGGGCTTTAGGGTCGAGGTGCCAGCTGTTGTAGATGGCACGAGCTTCATCGGAGAGGGTGTTGGCGATTTCGTGCTCAACTAGGTCGGTATTCCACGTGGCCGCCATCGCGATGCAGGTCGGGAAGAGCGTGGTGGGGCGGTTCCACTGCACGCCGTTGAGGCACTGGTTCCACTGGTCGGCGCGGATCGGGCGGTCGTCAACGGTGACGGTGGAGCCCTTGTGGTTCAGGAGCGCGGCCTTTTGCTCGAGCGTGAGGCGTGAGACCAGATCGGCCACGCGCGTGTCGAGGGGTTGCGCCGGATCGAGGTAGGGCACGGGTTCGGCGGCGCTGAGCATCGTAGCGAGGGGCAGGGCTAACGAGAGGAGGACGAGAGGAACTTTCATTGGGGTTACTTGAGGGTGCGGGTCAAAACGAGATGGACGACCGCGTTACTGATATATCAGATAAGCTATCTCGAAATAAGTCATCCGAAGTCAAGCGGCGCTTTATGAGCAAACTCCCACCACGTCCCTCAGATCCAAAAAAAGTAAAAGCCACCGCGTCGGGTTCCCTGGCGGAGCGCGCGTATCGGGAGATTCGCGACAGGATTCTCCGCGGTGATCTCCCGGTCGGAGCGGCATTGTCGCGTCGTCAGCTCGCGGCTGAACTGGAGGTCAGCGTGCCTCCGGTGACCGAGGCGTTGCAGCGGCTGGAGGCGGAGGGATTGGTGGAAAGCGAGCCTCGCGCGGGCACGCGGGTGCGTGTCCCGACGCGGGTGGATGTGGAAGAGCGTTATCTTTTCCGGGAGGCCTTGGAGGTGCAGTCGGCCCGGTTATTTGCCGAACGGGCAACCGAGTTGGAAAAAAAGGAGATCCTCGTCATGGGGCGGGAGGTCGATCGTCGTTATGCACGCTGTGAGGCGGGCGAGGTGGACCGGGAGACGCTGTTTGCGGTCAACACCTACCACATGGAGCTGCACTTGCGCATCGCGGAGTGTGGTCGCTGCGGGCTGTTGCGGGACGCGATCGAGAAGGAGCAGGTGCTGGTCTTCAACTGGCTCTTCGACACGGTCGTCGAGCGGCGGACGCTGGCGGCTGATTACCACACGAGCCTGACGGAGGCGTTGGCCACGGGCACGCCGGACGGGGCGGCGTCCGCGATGCGTCGGCATATTCGGCGCGGGCTGGGGCAGGTGCTGGCGAAGATAGATCTGGTCGGGGAAATCCCCGGCGGGTGGCGACGCAGAAAGCCAACTGTGTCAGACTGAGTCGTTGAGGGAAACGTCAGGTGGTGACGCTGGCTTCTCGGACTTGTTCGCACGGTGCGCGCGCCCGTTCGCTTCTGCCACGGAACCTGTGCATCTTGCATTAAACTGACGATGAGCCGGGGACCGTCCGCCTCGACTTTGTGGGATTGCCAGTGGCCTGCCGAAACGTTTTTTGACACCGTTTATAGCCTCCGTATTTTACCGGATGACAGGAATAGGCTCCGTGCGAAGGGGTGCTGGGAATTTTGAGCCGTGAACGACAACGCGGTCATGCCGGTGGAGGGGAGTTTTCCTGGGTATGCGATTGTGCAGCCCTTGGACGACACGGGGGACTTTGTGCTTTACCGGGCGATCAGGCATGAGGATCAGAAGCCGGTTCTGCTCAAGCTCCCGGCCTCTTTGCCTCCATCATCCGCGGCCATTGGTCACTTGGAGCACGAATATGAAGTGGCGCATGATTTGGATTCAGTGTGCATCGTCCGGCCGCTGAAACTGGAGCGCTTCGCAGGCACGGTTGTGCTGGTGCTGGAGGATGAGGCGGGGGAGCGGCTGGCGGATATCATCAACGCATCCCCGATCCAAGTGCCGCAGTTTCTCAAGATCGCCATCGGGACGGCGGTCGCGCTGGCGGAGGTTCACCGTCACGACCTCGTGCACAAAGACATCAAGCCGGCGAACGTATGGGTTGACCTCGCGGGCACGGTCAAGCTCACCGGTTTCGGCGTCGCCTCGCCGCTGCCGCGTGAGCGTCAGGAGCCCGAGTCACCGGAGGTGCTCGCCGGCACGCTGGCCTACATGGCGCCCGAGCAGACCGGGCGAATGAACCGTTCGCTTGATGCGCGCAGCGACCTCTATGCGTTGGGCGTTACCTTCTACGAAATGATCGCGGGTGTGCTTCCGTTCGACGCGGACGATCCGATGGAGTGGATACACTGCCATATTGCACGAGCGCCGCCTGCGCTGGGCGAGCGGGTGAGGGAGATTCCGGCTCCGCTCGTTGCGATCATTATGAAGCTCCTTCGTAAGGAGCCCGCGGAACGCTACCAGACCGCCGTCGGTCTCGCGACCGATCTCCGCCGGTGCCTGGCCGAATGGGAAACAAACGGCCGCATCGAGCCCTTCGCACTCGGAACGCACGACACGTCCGACCGCTTGCTCATTCCTGAAAAACTCTATGGGCGGGAGCGCGAGATCGAAACCCTGCTGGCGGCCTTCGACCGGGTGGTGACCTCCGGCACGCCCGAGCTGATGCTGGTGTCCGGCTATTCCGGCATTGGAAAAACCTCGGTGGTGAACGAACTGCACAAGGCGCTGGTTCCTCCGCGCGGTCTCTTCGCCGCAGGCAAGTTCGACCAATACAAGCGCAACATTCCCTACGCCACATTGGGACAGGCCTTCCGCACGCTCGTGCGCCAGATCCTGGCCAAAAGCGATGCGGAGGTCGCGCGTTGGCGGGAGGCGTTGCAGGACGCGTTGAGCCCCAACGGTCAGGTTCTCATCGGCCTCGTCCCGGAGCTTGAGTTTATCATCGGCCAACAGCCGCCGGTCCCGAACCTCCCGCCGCAAGAGGCACAAACCCGGTTTCAACGGGTGTTCCGAAAATTCCTCGGCGTGTTCGCCCGGCCGGAGCATCCGCTGGCGCTGTTCCTCGACGACCTGCAATGGCTCGATGCGGCGACGCTCCAACTGCTCGAACATTTCAGCACTCACCCGGATCTTCGGCAACTTCTACTGATTGGCGCTTATCGGGATAACGAGGTCACCCCTTCGCACCCGCTCAGGCTCACGTTGGACTCGATCCGCAAGGCCGGCGTCACGGTGCAGGAGATCGTCCTCACCCCGCTTGTCCCCGATGACGTGGACCAACTCGTGGCCGATTCCCTTCAATGCCAGCGGGAGCGCGCGCGGCCACTGGCCCGGTTGATCCATGAGAAGACCGGTGGAAATCCGTTCTTCGGTATTCAGTTCCTCACGACCTTGGTCGAGGAGAAGCTGCTCGCCTTCGACACCGGCACGGGCCGTTGGACGTGGGATCTCCAGCGCCTCCGCGCCCAAGGCTATACGGATAACGTGGTGGATATCATGGTCGGTAAATTGCACCGCCTGCCCGGCCCGGCACAGGACGCCTTGAAGCAACTCGCCTGTTTGGGCGACTCCGCCGACATCGTCGTCCTCGCCAAAGTGAACGAGGCATCCGAGGAGGTGGTTCACCGGGCGCTTTGGGGGGCGGTGCGCACCGGCCTCGTTCTGCGCTCGAAGCAAACCTACACGTTTCTCCACGACCGGGTGCAAGAGGCGGCTTATTCGCTCATCCCGGAAAGCGAACGGGCGACTGCGCATCTGCGGATCGGCCGGCTGCTCCTATCCCTTACGGCACCGGCGGAACTTGAGGAGAAGATCTTTGAGATTGCCGACCATCTCAACCGGGGTGCGGAGCTCATCTCAGACCCGGAGGAAAAAGCGCGGGCGACGGAGATCAATCTTCGCGCCGCCCGCAAGGCCAAGGCATCGAGCGCCTATGCGTCGGCCGCCGTGTATCTGGCGATGGGCATGATGCATCTGCCCGCCAACGATGATGCGCGGGCGTCTGACCGCGCGCGCTTTGCCTTGTTGGTGGAGCGTTCGGAATACGAATACCTCGCGCGGAACTACCCGACGGCTGCGGCTCTCTTCGAGCATGCGTTGCAGCAGGCCGAGACTTCGTTGGACGTGGCGGCGGTGCTTCACTTGCAGATGAAGCTCTACATTGCGGAAGGTCGCATGGAGCAGGCCAACGACGTCGGCCTGCGCGCCCTGAAGCTGCTCGGGATGAATATTCCGGCTGAGAACAAGGAACTGATTGCGGCGGCCCAAGTGGAATGTCAGCACGTGCGCCTGCTTCGTCTGGAAGAGACCGAAGCCGCGTTGCAGGCCCGCGAACTGCGCGACCCGCTTCAACAGATGAAGGCGGAGCTCCTGGCCTCGCTTATTTTTCCGCTCACGAACACCGGTCGATTGCACCTCTGCAAGTTGGTGTGCTGCCGACTCGTGGACTTGTTGGTCAACGGGGGCTACTCTACCGCGACCTTACAGGGCTGTTGCGGGATCGGCATGGTGGTGTTGTGGGAATCACTGGACTACGAATTTGCCTGGCACATGGGCAGGGTCACCCTCGGCTTCGCCCGCCAGTGTGACGACCTTTGGGTGAAATCATCGGTGTATCACACGGTGGCCTTTTTTTTGGCTTTCTGGCGGAGCCCGTGGAAAGAATCCCTGGCGCTGGCTTACGAGACCTATGGGATTTCCCTTGAAGCGGGTAATTATCTGAACGCCCGTCTGGCGTTGTATTCCGCATGGGTGTTCCGGCTCAACCAAGGCGAACCGGTGGCCGAGTTGGACGCCGCCTATAAGACCTTAGATGAATATGGGAAAAAATTCGGGCCCTTTGTAGTGCCCACTCTGGAGGAGCTCTGTGGGCAGTTTTTGAACGCCCTTCATGGCCGCACCAACGAACCGACCAGCCTCACCGACGCCCGCGTCAACGAAGAGATCTTCTTTGACGCCGCGATCTCCCCGGGCGCCCACGACATCGCCGCATTTTGTAAGCTTTTTCTGTGCTGTCTTTTTCGGGAACC
Source organism: uncultured Opitutaceae bacterium (assembly GCA_967755175.1). Classification (GTDB taxonomy): domain Bacteria; phylum Verrucomicrobiota; class Verrucomicrobiia; order Opitutales; family Opitutaceae; genus Rariglobus. The sequence goes on from CBRAFO010000060.1 coordinate 21,352, forward strand.
GGCCGCCGCAAAGGAGGCGCGGCGCTACTTTGACGCCGGCCTTCGCTTGCGCGGTGGATTGCTGCTGGCGGCCGAAGGTCGTGTCTTCGACGCCCTGCTGCTGGCGTCCGACGCGAGGGAGCAGTCCGGGGAGGATCGCCAGATAATTCTCGATCGGCTCAACGAACATCGCGAAAAACTACGCGAGCTGGCCGAGCTCTTCCCGCCCAACTTCGCGCACCGCTCGCTCCTCGTGGAGGCCTCCTGCTTTCAGCTCGAAGGCGACTTGGTAAAAGCGGAACGCGCCTTTGAGGATGCCATCGCCAAAGCGCACGAGCAGGGCTCGCTTCATTACGAAGGATTGGCTTCCGAGCTGGCGGGTGAGTTCTACCTCGACCGCGGGATGTCGCTGGCCAGTCAAAGCTATCTTCGCAACGCGTGGTCCTGTTACCTTCAGTGGGGCGCGGAGGCGAAGATCGGGCAGATGCAGAGCCGTTATCCCAGCCTGACCAACACCGAAGCGGGAGCCGGCAAGCGGCCCGCGTTTTCCACGGCGCTGGGTGCGCAC
>CBRAFO010000061.1:0-21587 GCA_967755175.1 uncultured Opitutaceae bacterium
AAGGTTCGGCGGGAGTGCCTGTGTTGAAAGACGACGATCTGCGTGCGATCCTGCACGTCCTCCGTGCGCACAAGGGTGTCGATTTCAGTCTCTACAAGCCGAATACGTTTAAGCGGCGCATCATCCGTCGGGCTGTGTTGACCGGGAAGTTGGTTATTTATGACTATATTGCCTACCTGCATGCGCATCCGGAGGAGGTGGATGCTCTTTTCCAGGACGTGTTGATCAACGTGACCACGTTCTTTCGCGATCCCGAGGTCTTCGAAGTTTTGAAAGAACGGGTGTTCCCTAAAATGCTCGGCAACCGCACGCCGGACGATCCGGTGCGGCTTTGGGTCGCGGGGTGTTCGAGTGGACAAGAGGTTTACTCGATCGCGATGGCATTCTTGGAGTTTTCGGCCTCAACGGGCTCGCAGATTCCGCTGCAGATTTTTGGAACCGACATCAACGAAGTGATGCTTGAGCGCGCACGGGCAGGGCGCTTCACGCGGAGCCAGGTGCAGGAGCTTTCGACGGAGCGGTTGCGCCGGTTCTTCATCGAGGAGGCGGGCGGCTTTCATGTCTGCAAACCCATTCGCGAGATGTGCATTTTTGCTCGTCACGATGTGGCGAGCGATCCTCCGTTCTCGCGCATGGACATGGTGAGCTGCCGTAACCTGCTCATCTATTTTGAACCGCCGCTACAGAAGAGAGTCATACCGGTTTTTCATTACGCGCTTAAGCCCGAGGGTTTTCTTCTGTTGGGAAGTTCCGAGACCGTGGGCGAATACGCCGACCTCTTCGCAATCGAGCACAAGGCGCAGCACATCTACGTGAAAAAGCAGGCGGCGGCGCGGCCCCGGCCGAGCTTGTCGGCGATTGCCAGCGGCATCCGTTTTAGCGGGGTGCAAAGCCCGAGCACTCCGGCGCCTTTGGCCGCAGGGTTGAGCGAGTCTGATGCGCAGCGTGAGGCGGATCGTCTCATGTTGGCGAAATATGCTCCGGCTGGCGTGGTGGTGAACGCGGATTTCGAGATCATTCAATTCCGGGGTTCGACCAGTCGCTATCTCGAACCCATGCCGGGGAAGGCCAGCTTTCACGTTCTCAAGATGGCGCGTGAAGGCCTGCTGCTTCCTCTGCGCACTGCGTTGCAGAGTGCCCGGCGCGACCGGGAACCGGTGCGTAAAGAAGGCGTGGTGGTGCAAGTCAACGGGAAGCCCGAAAAGGTAAACATCGAGGTGAGTCCGTTGAAGAATCTGCGCGAGCCGTGCTTTCTCGTGGTCTTTGAGCCGGCGACTCCGGAAGACGCGTTGGAACGTCGACTCGCCGAGGCGGAGGCTTTGCGCAAGCGTAGCGGAAATAAAAAAGACGCGGCCGAAGAGATCATGCGGCTGAAAGCCGAGCTGGCCTCGGTGAAGGAGTATTTGCAGTCCGTGATGGAGCAGCACGACGCCGCCCACGAGGAACTCCAAGCCAGCAACGAAGAGGCTCAATCCAGCAACGAGGAGCTTCAAAGCATCAACGAGGAGCTGGAGACGACGAAGGAGGAACTCGAGTCCACCAACGAGGAATTACGCACCGTCAACGACGAGATGAATCAGCGCAACTTTGAGTTGCACCGCATCAACAGCGACCTGCACAACGTTCTTAACGGGGTTCAGATGTGCATCGTGGTTTTGGGGAATGATCTTTGTATCCGTCGTTTTACTCCGCTCGCCGAGAAGGTCCTGAATCTCGTGCCGACCGACGCCGGCCGCCCGATAACCAATATCAAGCCCAACATCGATTTCCCCGGGCTGGAGCGGTTCATCATCGAATCGATCGACAACATCCGCACGCAGCAGACCGAGGTGCAGGACAAAGACGGCCGTTGGTTCTCCCTGCGGGTGCTGCCTTATCGCACCATGGAAAACAAAATCGACGGTGCCGTGATGGTGCTCGTCGATGTGGACGCGGCTAAGCGGAGCGAGGAGCGTATTAGGGCCGCGCTTGATTACGCGCAAAGCACGCTGGAAACCGTCCGGGAACCCTTGCTGGTGCTGGCCGCCGACCTGAGGGTGGAGAGCGCGAACCGGTCCTATTACGCCATGTTCGGCACCACGGCTGCGGACACGATCGGGCGGTTCGTTTATGAGATCAACGAAGGCCGGTGGAATATCCCTGAACTCCGGTTGCAGCTGCAGGAAATCCTGCCGAAAAACACGTCCTTCGATGACTTCGAGGTGAACTTTCAATCCGAGCGCGCGGGCAATCGCACGTTACTGCTCAATGCCCGGCGCATCGCCGATGCTGATAGCCATCCGGATCGTATTTTGCTCGCGATCGATGACATCACGGATCGTCGGAACTTGGAGCTATTACGCGAAAGCGAGCGTCGTTATCGCACGCTCGCGGAAAGCCTCCCTCAGCTCGTGTGGACGAGCGGCCCCGATGGTCGGCTGGACTACACGAATGAGAAGTGGACCGAGTTTACGGGCCGTCCGCGTGAGGAGCTGCTCGGTAATCAGTGGCGCGAAAACATGCATCCCGTGGATCGCGAAGAAACCTACGAGCGTTGGATAGAAGCGTTGAAGGGAAGTGTTCCTTACGACTTGGAATACCGGCTGCGGCGCCATGACGGCGAGTATCGTTGGTTCAAGGTTCGCGCCGTGCCGCTGCGCACCACGTCCGGTGAGATCATCCGGTGGTTTGGCACGGCGACGGACATCGAGGAGCACAAGCAGGCCGAGCGCCTCCTTGCGGAAAGCGAGCGTTGGTTCCGGCTGCTCATTCAGAGCGTGAAAGATTTTGCGATCTTCACGATGGATGTCGGCGGGTTGATCAACAGCTGGAACCCGGGCGCCGAGGCGATGTTTGGTTTCACGAACGAGGAAGTGATCGGGCAGTCCGCTGCGATTCTCTTCACGCCGGAGGATCGTGAGCACGGGGTGCCGGCTCAGGAAATTCGCACGGCTCAGCGAGAGGGCTCGTCCCTTGATGAGCGCTGGCACCAGCGGAAGGATGGCACCCAGATATTCATGAGCGGCAGCATGCGCGTGATCGTGGACGAAGCAGGGGAGTTACATGGGTTCATCAAGGTCACGCGTGACATCACGGATACAAAACGTCGTCAGGCGGAGGTGAAAGAAGCACGCGATTCCCTCGAGTTGGTTGTGGCTGAACGAACTGCGCAGTTGCAGGACACCGTCCAACAGCTGGAGGCTTTTTCCTACAGCGTATCGCACGACCTGCGCGCTCCGCTCCGCGCGATGTTGGGCTTTGCCGAGGCGCTCCAAGAAGATTGTGCCGATCAGCTCAGCAAAGAGGGTAAGGGGTATGCCGCTCGCATCATCGCGGCGGCCCACCGGCTCGATCGTTTGATCAACGACATCCTCCTCTACAGCCGCACCGCCCGGGCGAATTTCCAGCTGCAGCCCGTGGATCTGGAAAAAATTGTTCTCGATGCGATGCAGGAGCAGCCGGCGTTTCAGCCTCCTATGGCCGAGATCGAAGTGGTCCATCCATTGCCCCCCGTCATGGGGCATGAGCCCTCCATTATGCAGTGCGTGGTGAACCTGCTTTCGAATGCGGTGAAATTTGTCCCGAAGGGGCGCAGGCCGAAAATTCAGATTTATTCCGAGATGCACGATGCCGCGGTGCGATTGGTGGTCGCGGACAATGGAGTGGGTATCGCCCCCGAGGATATTGGAAGAATCTTCCGTCTCTTCGAGCGCCTCCATCCGGCATCCGCGTTTGAAGGCACGGGCATTGGCCTGACGATCGTGCGCAAGGCAATCGAACGCATGGGCGGCGAGGTCGGAGTGAGTTCCGTCCTCGGTGATGGCAGTCGTTTTTGGATACAACTCCCGAAGGCCCCATGAACACGCCCCCACTGATTCTTTTGGTCGAGGACGATGAGAACGACGTCTTCTTTCTGAAGCGTGCATTCGCAGGCGCGGGAGTGAACGCGGAGCTGCAGGTCGCGCGAGACGGGCGCGAGGCTCTGGAGTATCTGGGGATCGCAAAAAACTGCGATTGGAGCGAGCGGCCGCTGCCAGATCTAGTGCTGCTCGATTTGAAGATACCGTATGTTCCCGGTCTGGAGGTCTTGCGGCTAATTCGGGAGGAGCGCCGGTTATCGTCCATGATCGTGGTGGTGCTTACTTCTTCCGCTGCAGAATCAGACTTGGTTCAGGCCTATGAGCTCGGTGCAAACTCCTATTTGGTGAAGCCGAGCCGTCAGGAGGAGCGGATCGAAATGGTCAGTGTGCTGGCCAAATATTGGCTCGAAAAAAACCAGCGACCAAAGGCCGCCTAGGTTCTCTGTTGTCGGCTGTTTTGTTGTTCAGCGGGTTGGGGGATGCGGTGGTTGACGGTCCGGCCCCGATCTCAAGTGGTGTTACTTGGCTCCCGAGTGGGCACGTTTTGCCCTCCGAATGGCTGATTCCTGCTGGGGTCCAGCACTAATTTCGTTTTTCACTAAAATCTGCTTGCCGAGGGTAGTCAGCTTGGTAGCTTCCGCCTCTTTTCTCATTTCATAGCCACACTTCGATATGCCCACCATCAACCAACTCGTGCGTAAAGGACGTCGCCAGATTCGTGCGAAGTCCAAGTCGCCCGCGCTCGCCGGCAACCCTTTCCGCCGCGGCGTTTGCGTGCAGGTCATGACCCGCACCCCCAAGAAGCCGAACTCCGCTATCCGTAAAGTTGCGAAGGTTCGTTTGACCAACGGTTCCGAAGTGATCTCCTACATCCCTGACGAGGGCCATAACCTCCAGGAGCACTCCATTGTGCTCGTGCGCGGTGGCCGCGTTAAGGACTTGCCTGGTGTTCGCTACCACATCGTGCGTGGCACGCTCGACGCAACCGGCGTCGAAAAGCGTCGCCGCAGCCGCTCCAAATACGGAGTCAAGCGCCCCAAGGCCGCCAAGAAGTAATCAACCGAGGAACCTACCATGTCACGCCGCCATAAAGCCGATAAGCGTCAAACGACGCCGGATATCCGTTACAACAGCCCGCTCGTCGCTCACCTCGTCAATGTCGTGATGGAAGACGGCAAGAAGAACACCGCCGAGCGCATCGTTTACGGTGCCTTCGAGAAGGTCTCCGAGAAGCTCGAAAAGGGCGATCCGGTTGATCTCATGATCGGTGCGTTGGAAAACGCCCGTCCCCGTCTCGAGGTCAAGAGCCGCCGCGTTGGTGGTGCGACCTATCAGGTTCCCGTCGAGATCTCCTACGAGCGCCAAGAGAGCCTCGCGCTCCGCTGGATTGTTTCCGCCGCCACGAGCCGCAAGGGCACGCCCATGAAGGACGCCCTCGCTGCTGAGATTGTCGACGCCTACAACAACACCGGTTCCGTGGTGAAGAAGAAGGAAGACACTCACAAGATGGCCCAGGCCAATCGCGCCTTCGCCCACCTCCGCTGGTAATCCGTTAGCTCATTGCCGCTCATGTCCGACGCTCCCGTCATCACTATCGTCACCGACAAGTCGAAGGTTTCCCCGGTCAATTCCAAGAACCGGCCCTTCCCCCTCGAGTGGACCCGCAATATCGGTATCGCCGCGCACATCGATGCCGGCAAGACCACCACCAGCGAACGCATCCTGTTCTACTCGGGCAGCGTTCACAAGATGGGCGAAGTGCACGAAGGCACCGCCGTGACGGACTGGATGGAGCAGGAGCGTGAGCGTGGTATCACGATCACCGCCGCCGCTATTTCCTGCGCCTGGAACGCCTCGTGCGGTCCTTGGAAGGGAATCAAGCAGCGCGTTAACATCATCGACACCCCTGGACACGTGGACTTCACGGCCGAGGTGGAGCGCTCCATGCGCGTTCTCGACGGTGCCGTTGCCGTGTTCTGCGCCGTCGCCGGCGTGCAGCCCCAGTCCGAAACCGTTTGGCGCCAGGCCAACAAATACGGCGTTCCTCGCGTTGCGTTCATCAACAAGATGGACCGCACCGGCGCCGATTTCTTCCGCGCCGTGTCCGAAATGCGCGAGAAGCTTGGTGCGAACGCGCACCCGCTCTTCATCCCGATCGGCAAGGAAGAGAACTTTAATGGCGTCGTGGACCTCGTCCAGAACATCGCCTACATGTTCATCGATCCGGCTGACATGGATCTCAATCCTACGCGCCACCCGATCCCCGCCGAGTATGCCGCTCAGGCCAAGGAATATCGTGAGAAGCTCATCGAAGCCGCCTCCGATTTCGACGACAAGCTCGCCGAGAGCTACTTGAATGGCGAAGAGATCACCTCTGAAGCGTTGATGACGGCTGTCCGCAAGGCCACCGTCTCGATGAAGTTCACCGGTGTTATCCCTGGTTCCGCGTTTAAGAAGAAGGGCGTTCAGCGTCTCCTCGATTGCGTGGTTAACTACCTCCCGAGCCCGATCGATGTTCCCCCGATGAAGGGTCAGGACAGCGATGGCAACGAGGTCAAGGTTACCGTTGACGACAACTCCAAGCTCGCCGGCCTCGCCTTCAAGCTCTGGACCGACCCGTTCGTCGGCAAATTGGTGTTCTACCGCGTTTACACCGGCACGCTCCAGAAGGGCACTTCGCTCTACAATCCCCGCACCCGTCGCTCCGAGCGCGTTTCCCGTCTCGTTCTCATGCGCGCCATGGATCGCGAGGAAATCGACACCGCTTACTCGGGCGACATCTGCGCCTTGGTCGGTGTTAAGGACGTCATCACCGGTGACACCCTGTGCAACGAGGACTTCGACGTTCGTCTCGAACCCCCGTCCTTCCCTGAGCCGGTTATCGCGATGTCCATCGAGCCCAACTCGAAGGCTGACCAAGAGAAGCTCGGTATGGCTCTCCAGCGCCTCGTCGCTGAGGATCCGACCCTGCGCGTCAAGACCGACCTCGATACCGGCCAAACGATTCTCGCCGGTATGGGCGAGCTTCACCTCGAAATCATCCTCGATCGCATGAAGCGCGAGTTCAAGGTCGAGGCCACCTCCGGCAAGCCCCAGATCGCTTACCGTGAGACCATCACGGGCAGCTCTGATGGCGAAGGTAAGTTCATCCGTCAGTCCGGCGGTAAGGGCCAATACGGCCATGTCGTCGTCAAGATGGAGCCCAATGAAAAGGGCAAGGGCGTCGAGGTCATCAACGAAACCGTTGGTGGCTCGATCCCGAAGGAATTCATCAAGCCCTCGACCGAAGGTATTCTCGAAGCCGCGAACAACGGCGTCGTCGCCGGTTACCCGGTTGTCGATGTCATCATTCGTATCGTCGACGGTTCCTTCCACGACGTGGACTCGTCCGAAATGGCGTTCAAGATGGCCGGCATCTTCGCCTTCAAGGACGCGATGAAAGAGGCCAAGCCGATCCTCCTCGAGCCCATCATGGGCGTCGAGGTGACGACCCCGGAAGAATATCAGGGCGACCTCATCGGCGACATCAACCGTCGTCGCGGCCGTATCAACGGCATGGAGTCCAAAAACGCCGCGTGTATCATCAACTCGCACGTTCCGCTCGAGATGCTCTTCGGTTACGTCACCGACATCCGCTCGCTCTCCAAGGGCCGCGCCAGCGCCTCCATCACTCCTTCCCATTTCGAGCAGGTTCCGAACTCGCTCCTCACCAAGATCGTCGAGTCTTCCACCAAGGCTCCCGCTCGCACTTAATCCTTCGTTCTTTTTATCGCCATGAAAGGCCAACGCATTCGCATCAAACTCCAGGGCTTCGATTACCGTGTGATCGACCAGTCCGCCTCGGAAATCGTCGAGACCGCCAAGCGCTCGGGCGCCCGCGTGTCTGGTCCGATCCCGCTGCCGACCCGCATCGAGAAGCTCACGGTCAACCGTTCCCCGCACGTCGACAAGAAGTCGATGGAGCAGTTCGAGACGCGCACCCACAAGCGCCTCATCGACATCATCGAGCCCACCGCCCAGACGGTCGACGAGCTCAAAAAATTAAATCTTCCCTCGGGCGTTGACATCACGATCAACGTTTGAGTTAAAGACCGACTCTGTTCTTACATACTTTACTTTAGCAGTATCCCATGTGCACCCCGTGCACCGCTGGGTTTCTCTAATGTAGGTCGTCAAACGGAAATCTTTCCACCTACCACTTAGCCATGTCCATTAGCACCCTACTCGGTAAAAAAATCGGGATGACGCAGGTCTATGACGCTCAAAACGTCTTGGTCCCCGTCACCGTGGTCGAAGCCGGCCCATGCCCGGTCGTCCAAATCAAGACAACTCAGGTTGACGGTTATAACGCCGTTCAGCTCGGCTTCTCCAAGCAGAAGTCCAAGAACGCCTCCAAGGCTGAGAAGAACCACGCCGCCAAGGCGGGTCTCGAAGACGCTCCCCGCGTCCTCAGCGAAGTTCGCCTCGACGAGGTGTCTTCCATCAAGATCGGTGACGTTGTCACCGTCGCCGACTTCACGGAAGGCCAGTTCGTTGACGTCATTGGCGTCACGAAGGGCAAAGGCTTCCAAGGCGTCGTGAAGCGTTTCCGTGTCGGTGGCGGTCCCGCCACGCACGGTTCCATGTTCCACCGCCGCATCGGTTCGATCGGCATGCGCCAGACTCCTGGCCGCGTCTGGAAGAATCAAGCGATGCCTGGCCACATGGGCCAGCTCCGCGTTACCATGCAGAATCTCGTCGTCGTGAAGATCCTTCCCGAGAAGAACCTGCTCCTCGTCAAGGGTGCCATCCCGGGCGCCAACGGTGACGACGTGATCGTTCGCACCGCCATCAAGGGTCAGCCCAAGAAAGCCTAACCCTTAAGGAAACACAGCACATGAAACTCAAAGTTTTCAGTTCCGACGGCAAGACCTCACGCGAACAAGAGTTCGTCGGTCTCCCGACCTTCGAAGGTGACAAAGGCCTCCAGGCCGTGAAGGAAGTCATCGTCGCCATCAACGCCAACAATCGCCTCGGCACCCACTCCACGAAAACCCGTGGCGAAGTGTCCGGCGGCGGCAAGAAGCCCTGGCGCCAAAAGGGCACCGGTCGCGCCCGCGCCGGTTCCACCCGCTCCCCGATCTGGGTCGGCGGCGGCGTCGTCTTCGGCCCCAAGCCCCGCGACTACTCCAAGAAGATCAACTCCAAGGTGAAGTCGCTCGCTTTCAGCCGCGCGCTGTTCGACCGCCTCTCCGCTGGTGAGATCGACATCATCGACGCCTTCGAGATCAATCCGGTGAAGACCAAGGTCCTCAACCAGATCATCGAGCGCATCGCCCCCAAGGGTAAGATCCTCATCGTGGACGCCGAGTTCACCGCCGATACCGCCCGTGCCGCCTGCAACTTGGAGCGCGTTGCTCTCCAGGAAGCCTGCACGCTCAACACGCTCGATCTCGCGCAATATAAGAAGATCATCGTCAGCTCCAAAGGTCTCGAGGCGATCATCGCCCGCGTTAACGGAGGTAAGAACTAATGAGCTCCAATCCCCTTAAACTCGTTCGCCTGACCGAGAAGTCCAACAAGCTCTCTTCCGAGCTTGGTCAATACACTTTCGAGGTCGCGATCACCAGCAACAAGCACCAGATCGCGGAAGCCGTTGAAAAGGCTTTCAAGGTCTCCGTGACCCGCGTCAACACCGCCGTTATCCGCGGTAAAAACAAAAAGAGCCGTCAAGGCCGCCCCAGCATGACTGCCGACTACAAGAAGGCCGTCGTGACCCTCAAGGCTGGCGACAAGATCGAGCTCGTCTAATCCGGAGAACATACAACATGCCTCTCACTCCTATCCGTCGTCCCCTCACGCCCTCCCAGCGCTTCACGCAGCTGAACAAGCCCGAGGGTCTTTCCAAAGAACGCCCCGAGCGTTCCCTAACCGAGTCGAAGTCCAAGACCGGCGGTCGCAACGTTTATGGTCGCATCACCTCGCGTCGTCGCGGCGGTGGCCACAAGCAGCTCTACCGCATCATCGACTTCAAGCGTGATATCCTCGACATGCCCGCAAAGGTGCAGGCCATCGAGTATGATCCGAACCGCACCGCGCACATCGCCCTCATCGCTTACGCGAACGGCGAGAAGCGCTACATCCTCGCCCCCAAGGGCCTGAAGGCTGGCGATTCGATCTTCACCTCGAACAAGGCTTCGTTGAACGACTTCAACGTCGGCAACAACTTCCCGCTCTCGATCATCCCTCCGTCCACCAAGCTGCACAACGTCGAGCTCGTCCCGGGCCGCGGCGCCCAGCTCGGCCGCACGGCTGGCACCTCGATCGAACTCGTTAACGTCGAGAACGGTTCCGCCCAGATCAAGCTCCCTTCCGGCGAAGTCCGCCTGGTCAACCCGAACTGCCGCGCCACCATCGGTGAAGTCGGCAACGGTGACCAGATCAACGCTTCCCTCGGTAAGGCCGGCCGCAATCGCTGGCTCGGCAAACGTCCTCGCCAGCGCGGCGTTTCGATGAACCCGGTTGACCACCCGAACGGTGGCGGTCAGGGCAAATCCAAGGGTGGTGGCGGTCGCCAACACCTCGTGTCGCCTTGGGGCCAGCTCGCCAAGGGCTTCCCGACCCGCAAGCGCTCGAAGCCTTCCAGCGCCCAGATCCTCGTCCGCCATAACGGTCGCAAGCCCCGCGGTCAGAAGTAATTTCTACACCTTACCAACATGGCACGTTCCATCAAAAAAGGTTTCTTCGTTGATTACCACCTCCTCGAGAAGATCGAGAAGGCCGTCAAGGCCGGTGGCTCCAAGAAACCCATCCAGACCTGGTCACGCCGCTCGACGATCACCCCCGATTTCATCGGCCACACGTTCAGCGTTCACAACGGCAAGTCCTTCATCTCTGTGCACGTCACCGAGAACATGGTCGGCCACAAGCTCGGTGAATTTGCGCTCACCCGCATCTTCAAGAATCACGGCGGCATGACCCGTAAGGAAATCTAAGCCGCTTCGTAGCCGTCATGATCCGCTTATTCGCCACCGCCTTCGTCTTGCTCGCCGTCGTTTTTACGACGTGTGGCCAAGCGGCCGGGCTGGTGGCGAATCGGTCGATCGAGGCGGCTCCAGTGGTGGCCGTGCAGGCGACCCGCGTTGCGGATGTCGTTCTGCTCGGTGCCGGCTTCGAAGCCGGTCTTCGCCAAGGCATGGTGTTCAACGTCACGCGTGCCGGAGCCGAAATCGCCGAGGTTGTCCTCGTTGAACTTCGCCCCCGCGCCAGTGCCGCTCTCATCGTCCAGCTCGCTCCCGGTCAATCGATCCGGGCCGGCGACACCGCCACAGTCAAAACTCTCAAGGTATAATATAAACACTAAAGGGCAGGGGACCCCCGGTCCTACTGTCGCCCCGAAAGGGGAATCTTAATTCACAATGGAAGTCCAAGCCCTCACTCGCTACGCGCGCATGTCCCCTAAAAAGGTGCGCGAAGTCGTTCGCACCATCCAAGGCCGCAAAGCCAACGATGCCGTCGATCTTCTCACGCTCATCCCGCGCAAGTCTGCCCGCCTGATCGTCAAGACGCTCAAGAGCGCCATCGCCAACGCCGAAAACAACAACAACCTCTCCGCCGATTCCCTCGTCGTGAAGAGCGCTCTCGTTGAAAACGGCCCCGTCCTCAAGCGCTTCAAGGCCGGTGCCCGCGGCACTGCGATGCCCCGCCGCAAGAAGATGTCCCACATCCGCATCGTCCTGTCCGACGGTAACTCTAACTAATTTACTCCCATGGGCCAAAAGACCAACCCGATCGGCTTCCGCCTTGCCGTCCGCCGCAACTGGCAGTCCCGCTGGTATGCCAGCAAGAAGGACTTCGCGAAGCTCCTCCTCGAGGACCAGATTATCCGTGAGAAACTCATGGAGAAGCTCAAGCAGGCTTCCGTTCCCCGCATCTTCATCGAGCGCGCTTCCAACCGCGTCCGCGTCAAGATCTACACCGCCCGTCCTGGTATCGTGATCGGCCGCAAGGGCGCCGAGATCGAGAACATCAAGGCCGAGCTCGCGAAGCTCACCGGCAAGGACATCCTCCTCGACATCCAGGAAGTTAAGAAGCCTGAGATCGAGGCCCAGCTCGTCGCCGAGAACGTCTGCCTCCAGCTCGAACGCCGTATCGCTTTCCGCCGCGCCATGAAGAAGGCCGTCGAAATGGCCATGGCTCTCGGTGCCGAAGGTATCCGTATCCAGTCCTCCGGTCGTCTGGGCGGTGCCGACATCGCCCGTCGCGAGTGGCAGCGCAAGGGCCGCGTGCCGTTGCACACCCTCCGTGAAAACATCGACTACGGCTTCGCTGAAGCGAAGACCGTTTACGGCAAGATCGGCGTCAAGTGCTGGATCTGCAAAAAGGAAGCCGACACGACGCTCTAACCCGTCGTTCGACCCTAACCATTTAACAAAAGAGAAACCATCATGGCTCTCGCTCCCGCACGCACCAAATACCGCAAATCCCAGAAGGGTTCCCGCAAGGGCAACGCCAAACGTGGCAACACGATTTCCTTCGGTGAATTCGGCCTCCAATCTCTCAGCCGCGGTCCGATGACCGGCCAGCAGATTGAAGCCGCCCGCGTCACCATCTCGCGCCACCTCAAGCGCAAAGGCAAACTCTGGATCCGCGTTTTCCCCCACAAGCCTATCACCAAGAAGCCTGCCGAAGTGCGCATGGGCTCTGGTAAAGGTCCGGTCGAATACTACGTCGCCCAGATCAAACCAGGTGCCGTCCTCTTCGAACTCGCCGGCGTTCCTGTCTCCGTCGCCAAAGAGGCCTTCCGCCTCGCTGACGCCAAACTGCCCTTCCACTGCCGCTTCATCGTGCGCGAAGGCACCGCTGCCTAATACCAACCGGCTAACGCTGGAACCCATACGCCATGAGCAAGAAGACCAATCCTATTAACGAACTCGCCTCTGCCGAGATCGCTACCAAGCTGACCGAAACCCGCGAGAAACTCCTCCACCTCCGCCTGCGCAAGCAGACCGGCCAGGTTGAGAAGACCTCTGAGCTGCGCTCCCTCCGCAAGGACATCGCCCGTCTCGAGACTGCGCGCACCGCCAAGAACAAGAAGGCCGCCGCTTAAGCTGCGCACGCCGTCTCAACACGTAAAAGAACATGTCCACCACGACCCGTAATTCCCGCAAGGACCTCACCGGTTTCGTCACCAGCCGCTCTGGCGACAAATCCATCAAGGTCACCGTCCCTTACAAGATCCCGCATCCCCGCTACCAGAAGACCATCAATCGTAAAACCGTTGTGCACGTGCACGACGAGAAGAACGAGACGAAGGTCGGCGACAAGGTCGAGATCATGGAAACCCGTCCCCTCAGCCGCCTCAAACGTTGGCGCGTTGTGAAGGTGATCGAGGCCGCCGTCGCCGCCGATGGCGCCGCCATCTCCGAAAAGGATGTTGCCGAGCTCGTCCCCACGAAGACGACCAAGGCCTAAGTCCCATAACATTTAAAAAAGACCCGTCATGCTACAACTCCGTTCATGGGTAGAAGTGGCTGATAACACAGGCGCCCGTCGCGCCATGTTCATCAGCAAAAAAGGCCAGAACACCACCACCGCTGGCGTCGGTGATGTCGTCACCATCCACATCAAGGAAAGCTCCACCGATGCTTCCGTGAAAAAGGGTGAGGTCGCCAAGGCCGTTATCATCCGCACCAAGGCTCCGGTTCGCCGCGCCGATGGCAGCTACCTGCGTTTCGACAGCAACGCAGTCGTCATCCTCACGCAGGATGGCAACCCCAAGGGCACCCGTATCTTCGGCCCTGTCGCTCGCGAACTGCGTGCGAAAAACTTCATGAAGATCATCTCCCTCGCTCCGGAGGTTCTCTAAAATGGCTACCAGCAAATATCACGTTAAACGCGGCGACGATGTCGTCGTCATCGCCGGCTCGCAAAAAGGCAAAGCTGGCAAGGTTCTTGAAATCCTCCCTGCCAAAGACCGCGTGCGCGTCGAAGGCATCGGCATGATCAAGCGCCACGTCAAGAAGTCGCAGGAAAACCCGAACGGCGCCATCGTCGAACGCGAGGGTTCCATCCACGTCTCCAACCTCCAGAAGAAAGCCGTGTTCGACGCGTCCAAAAAACGCGCCGTTAAGGCCTGATTCACGCTTAATTCAAAATAGCGCTTGCCAGGGTCGAAGCTACACCGTGTAACTTCGACCCTTTTCACTCTCTACACATCACTCTAATTGCCATCCGGGTCGGTAATCCGGTGGCTCTTACCATAATGAGCAACAAAACTCCCTTCCTTAAACAGCACTACACCGAGCAGGTCGTCCCCGCCTTGGTGAAGAGCCGCGGCTACAAGAACATCCACGAGGTTCCGAAGATCACGAAGATCTCCCTCAACACCGGCATCGATGCCGAGGCTGACAAGAACCAGATCGCTGACATTCAGCGTGACCTCGCCGCCATCGCCGGCCAGAAGCCCATCCTCTCGAAGTCGAAGAAGGCTATTTCCAACTTCAAACTGCGCCAAGGCCAGGTCGTTGGCGCGCACGTCACCCTTCGCGGTGAGCGCATGTGGGATTTCCTCTACCGCCTCCTCGCGGTTGCACTCCCCACGATCCGCGACTTCCGCGGCGTCGGCTCCAAGCTCGATGGCCAGGGTAACTACAACCTCGGCATCTCCGACTTCACCATCTTCCCGGAAATCACCGTGGAAAACGTGAAGAAGGCCATGGGTCTCGACATCACGATCGTGACCACCGCTTCAAACGACGAAGAAGGCCGCGAGCTCCTGAAGCTCCTCGGCATGCCCTTCCGCCGCACCGAGGCTCAGGTCGCCGCTGACGCTGCCGCCGCCAAGAACAACGCAGCCTAATCCTCTTTCGCCATGCCGAAGACATCCGCCATCAATCGTAACGAGAAGCGCAAAGCCCTCACCGCCAAGTTCGCTCCTCTGCGTGCCGAACTTAAGGCCATCCTCGCCAACCCTGCCACCAACGACGAAGAATTCTTCGCCGCGCAGAAGAAGCTTCAGAAACTCCCCCGCAACTCCTCGAAGATCCGCATTCGCAACCGCTGCGCCATGAGCGGCCGCCCTCGCGCGTTCATTCGTAAGTTCGGCGTTTCCCGTATCACCTTCCGCGAACTCGCCCTCAACGGCAAGATCCCGGGCGTGACCAAGTCCTCCTGGTAAACCTTTCAGGGCCACGGGGGTCGGATATGACCCGCGAGCCCTCTTAAACAACATCCACCATGACAGATCCCGTCAGCGACTTCCTGACCCGCCTACGCAATGCGTCCAAGGCCGGTCTCGCCGAGTGCGTATCGCCGCACTCCAACCTCAAGGAAAGCCTTGCCGCTATCCTTAAATCCGAAGGCTTCGTCTCCGGAGTCACCACTGGTGCCGACGACAGGGGTCACAAGACCCTCATCGTTAAGCTCAAGTATGTCGACAACGCTCCTGCGATCACGAATCTCTCGCGCGTTTCGACCCCCGGCCGCCGTCTCTACTACAGCTACACGGAAATCCCCCGCGTGCTGAACGGTCTCGGCATCAGCATCCTTTCGACCTCGAAGGGCCTGCTGAAAGACCAGGACGCCCGTCGCCAGAAGGTCGGCGGCGAACTGCTCTGCAACGTCTGGTAACCAGGAGAACCACCCACATGTCACGCATCGGTAAAGTTCCCGTTCCTGTTCCCGACAAGGTCAAGGTCGACGTCACAGGCCAGACCGTTTCCGTCGAAGGTCCCAAGGGCAAGGTCTCCAAGACCTTCGCTGACGTTGTCACCATCACGCTCGCCGACAAAAAAGTCAGCGTTAAGCCGAATGACGACAGCCGTTTTGCCCAAGCCATGTTCGGCACCGCTCGTTCGGTGATCGCTGGCATGGTCAAGGGTGCTTCTGAAGGCTTCGTCAAGGATCTCGAAATCCAAGGCGTCGGCTTCAAGGCCAACCTCAAGGGCAAGGTCCTCGACCTCGCTCTCGGTTACTCCCACGCCATCCTTTTCGACATCCCCGAGGGCATCAAAATCACCGTCACCGACCAGACCAAGGTCAAGGTTGAGGGCGCTGATAAGCAGCTCGTCGGTAAAGTCACCGCGGAGATCCGCAGCTACTACCCGCCTGAGCCTTACAAGGGCAAGGGTGTCCGCATCGTTGGTGAACGCGTCCGCCGTAAAGAAGGCAAGACGGTCGCTTAACGTTTACCCAAACAATTTATCCGCTCTCAAGGGCCACATAACCCATGAATACTATCCGCAAAGCCGATCTTCTCCAGAAGCGCCGTTGGCGTATCCGCAAGAAGGTGTTCGGCACCGCCGCACGTCCTCGTCTTGCCGTCCGTTTCACCAGCAAGCACATCTACGCCCAAGCGATCGACGACGAAACCGGCACCACGCTGGCCTTCCTCTCGAGCCTCGACGCCGATCTGCGCAAGCAGAAGCTGTCTGCCAACCTCGCCGGTGCCAAGGCTCTTGGCGTTGCTTTCGCCACCAAGGCCAAGGCTGCCGGTATCTCCTCCGTCGTGTTCGATCGCTCTGGCGCTCTCTATCACGGTAAAGTCAAAGTCTTCGCTGACGCCGCTCGCGAAGGTGGTCTCGCATTCTAACACATGAGCACTGGAATTAATCCTCCCGCTTCTTCAAACGAGCGCCCCCCGCGCCGCGAAAACCGCGGTCCCCGTGAAGTTCCGAAGTCCCTCGACGAACACGGCAACGAGCTGGTTGAGAAGATTGTCTTCATCAACCGCTGCGCCAAGGTCGTTAAGGGTGGTCGTCGCTTCAGCTTCGCCGCTCTCTCCGTTGTCGGTGACCGTAAAGGTCGCGTCGGCATCGGTTACGGCAAGGCCAACGAGGTTCCCGACGCCATCAAGAAGAGCACCGAGAACGCCAAGAAAAACTTCGTGTATGTGACGCTCAAGGGCGACACCATCCCGCACGATGTCATGGGCATTGCCGACGGCGGCAAGGTTCTCCTCAAGCCCGCCACGACCGGCACTGGCCTCATCGCTGGTGGCGCTGTCCGCGCCGTGCTCGAGGCTGCTGGTGTGAAGAACATCCTCACCAAGTCCAGCGGCTCCTCCAACCACATCGCTGTGGTGCATGCGACCCTCAACGGTCTCCTGCAGCTCCGCTCGGCTGAGAAGATCAAGGCTGCTCGCGCCGCCTCGTAATAAATACAATCCGAGTCCCGCCCTGCGCATTAGCAGGGTGGGGCGACCCTCCTAGGAATACACATGAAACTTCACGAACTTAAGAACGTTAAAGGCGCCATCCACCGTAAGAAACGCGTGGGTTGCGGCGAAGGCGGCGGCCACGGTAAGACCTCTGGTCGCGGTGGCAAAGGTCAGAGCGCCCGCTCTGGCTCGTCCATCCGTCCCGGCTTCGAAGGCGGCCAGATGCCCCTTTACCGTAAGCTTCCCCATCGCGGCTTCAATCAGGCGTCGTTCCGCAACGCGCCCGAGGTCGTCAACATCGGCGAATTCGCCAAGCTCGACGCCAGCGTCACGGAGATCAACTCCGCCATGCTCGCCAAGGCTGGTCTCGTCCGCGGCGACAAGTCGCTCCTCAAGGTCCTCGGCAATGGTGATTTGAACCGCGCGTTCAAGGTCACTGCTGCCAAGTTCTCTGAAACCGCCAAGGCCAAGATCGAGGCCGCTGGCGGCCAGGCCATCGTCGCCTAATTTAGGTGCAGGCCGCGCGACATTAAATCGCGCGGCCTTTTTTTTCTTTTCGAGTCCCTTCGTCCTTCGTTTTCACCGCTGTGCTTTCCGCATTCACGAATTCCCTGAAGATCCCCGAGCTGCGCTCCCGCATCTTCTACACGCTGGCCCTCCTTTTCGTTGCGCGCGTTGGTGCGCACATCCCGCTCCCGGGTTTGAATCCCGCCCCGCTGGCCGCCTTCTTTAAAGAGCAGGCTGGCAGCACTGGTGGAGCGCTGGTTGGCCTCTACAACATGTTTACCGGTGGCGCCCTCGTTAAAGGTGCCGTGTTTGCGCTGGGCATCATGCCCTACATCAGCGCCTCGATCATCTTTCAGCTGATGACCGCCGTCGTGCCCGCCCTTAGCCGCCTCCAGCAGGAGGGCGACGTCGGCCGCCAGAAACTCACCCAATATACTCGCTACGCCACGCTCATCATCTGCTTGGTTCAGGGCACGCTCCTCATTCTTGCTCTCGAAAATCCGGCCCGTCTTTTCGGTCCTAATTTCGACGTCGGTGTCTACGGCGCGATTGTGATCGCACCTAAAGCTTGGTTCTTGATCACCTCGGTGATCTTCATGACCGCTGGCACGCTGCTCCTGATGTGGCTCGGCGAGCAGATCACGCAGCGCGGCATCGGCAACGGTGTGTCGCTCCTGATCACCATCGGTATTTTGGCTGACATCCCTGGCGCTGCGGCGACTGCTTACCAACTCTTCTTCCCGGCTATCGGTGTGAAGGGCCTCGGGCTCCCGCAGGCGATCGTAATGATCCTCCTCTTCGTTGCCGTCACGATGGGCATCATTCTCGTTGTGCAGGGCCAGCGCAAAATCCCCGTCCAATATGCCAAGCGCGTCGTGGGCAATAAGGTCATGGGCGGCCAGAGCTCCTTCCTGCCGCTGAAGGTCAACTATTCGGGTGTCATGCCCGTGATCTTCGCCAGCGCGATCCTCCTTTTTCCGCAGCAAATTTTCTCGCAGGTCGGTGCCGCCTTCAACCTGAAGTTCCTCACTGATTTCTCGCAGAACCTCCTGCGCGGCCACTGGATTTACTACGCGTCCATGGGCACGCTCATCCTTTTCTTCAGCTATTTCTGGGTGTCCGTCATGTTCAAGCCCATCCAGATCGCTGATGACCTCAAGAAATACGGCGGCTACATTCCCGGTGTTCGCCCCGGCGAGCCCACCGCAAAGTTTCTCGATTTCATCATGACTCGCATGACTCTGGCGGGCGCCATTTTCCTGACGCTCATCGCCGTCATGCCTGACATCTTGCTCTTCGAACTCAACGTTCCCCAGCGCATCGCCGTGTTCTTCGGAGGCACCGGTATGTTGATTACCGTGGGCGTTATTTTGGACACGATGAAGCAGATCGAAACCTTCCTCCTTCAGCGCCACTACGACGGCTTCCTGAAGAAGGGCCGCATTCGTGCTCGCAGCGCGAACGCCGCTGGTGCCACGGGCGATGCGCTCAGCACGGAAGCGGTGATGAAGATCGCGTTGCCGATGCTCGGCCTGCTTCTCCTCGGCGTGGGCATTTGGGCCTACCGCATTCTTGTCAAATAAGGGCTTTACTTCGGCTACGGTGCCTGCACGCTCTGACCTCTTTTCTTCTTTCGGCCCTCCCGCCAAACAGAAGTTCTTACTGCTCGGTTCGTCTCCGTTCTCCTCTGAGAACGTGATGAATCAGCTTCGTTCTTTGAATATTGAGCACGTCTCTCCCGCCGAACTGATACGGCTGGAGATTTCGCGTGGCTCGCCTCTCGGCCAAACGGTCGAACGGGCGATCCGGCAGGAATCACCCCTGTCGGACGAAACCATGATCGCACTTGTGCGACGCTGGTTTTGGGCACGCAAACCTGATGCGGGTTTCGCCTTAACGGGCTTCCCGGCTACGTTGCTCCAAGCCAAGGTATTCGACGAATGGCTCGAAGCCCGTGATGAAAATCTTCACGGCGTCTTCGCTGCCGCCGGTTCTATCGAACCGCTCGTCGGACACTATCGCACTCTCGGTCTTCTTATGGAAGACGAGGAATTTACCGCCGCATGATTCCCATTAAAAATAAAGAAGGGGTCACGCGGATGCGTGAATCCTGTGCGATTGCCGCCCTCGTGTTGAAACAGCTCAAAGAGCTCGTTCGTCCGGGGATCACGACCTATGACTTGGATCAGGCTGCGCGCGATTTTATCGCCCAGCAAGGAGCCCGGAGCGCCTGTTACGGCTACCAGATCGGCAACCGCCGATTCCCGGCTTACACCTGCCTGTCGGTCAACGAAGAGGTCGTTCATGGCATCGGCTCGCTGAAGCGGGTCTTGCATGACGGCGATGTGGTTTCACTCGACGTCGTCATTGAATACAATGGCTACATCGGCGACAACGCGACCACGGTTGCCCTCGGGGCGGTTTCACCTCGTGTGGCCGAACTCCTGAAAGTTTCCGAAGAAGCCCTTTATCTCGGCATCAAGGAAGCCGTCGTCGGCAACCGCATCGGCGCCATCTCCCACGCGATTCAGACCTACGTTGAAGCCCACGGCTTTGGCGTTGTCCGCGATCTCGTTGGGCACGGCGTAGGAGTTTCGATGCACGAAGAACCGCAGATCCCGAACTTCGGCCGCAAAAACTTAGGCGATAAGATCAAGCCCGGCATGACCCTCGCCATCGAGCCCATGGTCAACCTCGGCACTTACCGCACGAAGACGCTCAGCGATGGCTGGACTATTGTCACCGCCGACAACGCGCCAGCCGCCCACTTCGAACACACCGTGCTCACGACAGAAAATGGTCCCGAGATCCTCACGATCCCGAAGGCCCTCTGATCATTCCCTTTCCCAATTCACTTTCCGGACCGCCGGCTCACGCCGTTAGTCCTGTTCCACCACTTCCACGTTAAAGTTAACTAAACCACATCCATGCCACGTATCCTCGGTGTTGATATCCCCGCGAAGAAGAAAATCGCGTATTCCCTCCGTTACATCTACGGTATCGGTCCCATCCGGGCCGACCTGATCGTCAAAGAAGTCGGTATCGATCCCGACTCCCGCGCTGAAGCCCTCACTGAGGAACAGCTGAACAAGATCCTTCACGTCATCACTGAGAACAAGTGGGTCGTTGAGGGTGACCTCCGCCGCGAACACACCGGTAACTTGAAGCGCCTCCAGGCGATCAACTGCTACCGCGGCGTTCGCCACCGCAAGAGCCTGCCCGTCCGCGGTCAGCGCACCAGCACCAACGCTCGCACTCGCAAGGGCCCGCGCCGCACCGTCGGCGTCACCAAGGCCAAAGAATAAAAATTTACTACCATGGCTGAAGAAAAGTCCGCTCCCAAGAAAGAGAAGACCCCGAAGGTCGCCGCTGCCGGCGCCGAGGTCAAAGCTCCCGCTGCTGATAAGCCTGCAAAGGCCAAGGCTCCCAAAACCGAAGGTGCCGAAGGCGCTGCTCCCGCTCCTGCGGCTGAACAGAAGCCCGTCGAGCTCATCGGTGGCGTTGCCAAGCAGCCCACTGCCGAAGACCTCCTCAAAGAGGAATTGGGCACGATCAAGATCCGCAAGGCCAAGGGCTCCAAGAACGTCACCTCCGGCGTCGCCAACATCCTCGCTTCTTTCAACAACACGATCGTCTCGATCACCGACGGCAAGGGTGCCGTCATCGCCTGGTCCAGCGCCGGCAAGTGCAACTTCCGCGGTTCGCGTAAGTCCACCGCCTACGCCGCCCAGGTCGTTGCCCAAGACGCCGCCCGTAACGCCATGTCCCATGGTTTGAAGGACGTCGTGATCAAGGTCTCCGGTCCCGGCCTCGGCCGCGACAGCGCCATCCGCGCCCTCCAGGCCATCGGTCTGGAAATCTCCACCATCATCGACGTGACGCCGGTGCCGCACAACGGCTGCCGTCCTCGCAAGCGCCGTCGCGTCTAATCTGACGACGCGTATCCACACTACGGATTCAACTTTAAACAAAGTAACCCACCATGGCTCGTTACACAGGTCCTACCACCCGCATCAGCCGCCGCTTCGGTCAGCCGATTTTCGGCCCGTCGAAGGCGCTTGAGAAGCGCAACTTCCCCCCCGGCCAGCACGGCCCCAAGCTCC
>CBRAFO010000062.1:0-21483 GCA_967755175.1 uncultured Opitutaceae bacterium
ACGTGTTGCTCTCGGGGGGCGATCCGCTGCTGCTTTCCGATCGCAAGCTCGACCATTTGCTCGGCCGTCTGCGCGCCATCAAGCACGTGGAGTTCATCCGCATCGGCTCCCGCATTCCGGTGTTTCTGCCGCAGCGCATCACCCCGGAACTCTGCGAAATCCTCAAAAAACACGGTCCAATCTGGATGAGCATCCATGTGAACCACCCGAAAGAAGCCACGGCGGAACTACGGGACGCCTGCGAGCGCCTGTCGTTTGCGGGCGTGCCGCTGGGGAACCAAAGCGTGCTACTCAAGGGCGTAAACGACGATGCTGAGGTCATGAAGGCGCTCGTCCACAGGTTGTTGCGTATGCGCGTGCGGCCTTATTACCTTTACCAGATGGACCTCATCACGGGAGGCGCGCACTTCAAAGTCGATGTGCGTAAGGGCATGGAGATCATCCAATCGCTGCGTGGCCACACGACCGGGTATGCGGTCCCCCAATACGTGATCGATGCGCCCGGCGGCGGCGGCAAGGTGCCGATCAATCCGGACTACGTTGAAAAGATCACCGAGGACGAGGTGGTGTTTAAAAACTACGAAGGGCGCACGTTTCGGTATCCGCTCAAAGCGACGCCGATTTCCACGAGCGCCGGGGCGGAGGGAGAAAACGAAGCCCCGGTAAAGCTGCATCAAGAGCTACACGGGTAACGCAGTAATGGTGGAATCCAGTGGGTTACGTGGATTTAAATAATTCTCAGATTTAAGGATTATTTTTTTGAGCGTTTCGCGGGCGACCTCGTCTATCCCCATGTAGTCAGTTAATAGTTCTTAAGGTTTGCTTGGTGTTAGGTCATAAAAGCCGCCTCCTCAACGGGGCGGCTTTTGTGTGTCCGGTCTCGGGAAATTATCGGGGACAACCTGGCTCGTGATCGCGGGATGCGTGATTTGGCTGTAACGCGTGACAACATTCGACCAGCGCAGGCGTCACAGGAAGGGCATGAAAAAGACATTGCTGGCGTTTCTGGTCGTTGCCTTGGCTGGGATACCCGCCCAAGCGCAACTTTTCCGCCCTTCCGTGGTGGAGGGGGCCGTGCTCGGCGGGGTGGCCGGAGCGGTGATCGGGAATAATTCGGGGGGGCGGCATGGCGGCGAGGGCGCGGCCATTGGCGCGGTCGCTGGAGCGCTGCTCGGCGCTGCCTTCGACCAAGCCGACTCGCGTCCAGTGATCGTGGCGCCTGCCCCAGTGGTTTACGCGCCAGCTCCCGTGTATTGCCCGCCTCCGCCCGCTCAGGTCGTCTATGTGCAATCTGAGCCGGTTTACGTGGCGCCGGTGTGTCCGCCACCGCCGCAGGTGGTCATCTATCGTCATTATCAACCCGCACCGGTGATCGTGTATCAAAACTACGGTTACCGCAGCTATCCGGGCTATGACTGCCGCAGTCCGGTGGTAGTTTATGGCCGCGGCGGACATGATCGCTATGGTCGCGATCGCTGGCGGTGACCCGTCGGATGGATTGAGGTGTTTCGGCCGTGCGTGAGGACGCACGGCCTTTTTTGTCGCCTGAGATGAGCCGGTTGTTTGTGTGGCGGGATGATTTCGCTGCACGAAGGCCGGGGTTCCCGGGTAAAAAAAGCACCCGCTCAGGTGCTCGTGCTGGGCTTGACGGTCGCGGGTTGCGCCCCGCGGATTTGGCGACGGATCGCGGTCCGGGAGACGATGTGGCTCGCACGGCTGCATGACTCTATCCAAGTGGCCTTCGACTGGTTCGATTATCAGACGCACACGTTTAGCTTGGAAGATCTGCGGCTGGGCAACCCGTCCAAACGTGAAGGCGTCCATGTTGAAGATGATCGGGATCTGACGCTGGCGGATATCGAACTAGCGAAGCGGGGCGGGATGGTTTACGACTACCACTTCGGCGAAGGCTGGCGGGTGGATATCCGCGTCGAGCACGTGCTTCCGCTGGTGAAGGGGGAAGTTTATCCGCGTTGCATCGGCGGCGAGCGGGCCGGGCCGCCGGAGGATTGCGGCGGGGTCGAGGCCTACCATGACATGCTCGCGTGCATCCAGGAGCCCACTACCGATCTCGGGCGCGAATGGCTGGATTGGCTCGGCCCGCAACACGACGTGGAGCAGTGTGATTTGGTGGCGATTAACAAGGCGCTGCGGAAGTTTGGCAAATGAGCGCACGGCAACGGAGCGGGTCTGGGCGAAGCGGAAGGGCCCGGGCGGTCTTCTGGTGTAACGTGATCTTGCTGGCCGTGCTGGGTGGGTGGTTTGTGATGCAGCCGCCGGTCCGCCGGGCCGAGGTGACCCGGCTCGTCGAGAACTACTTTGAGACGAACAAGCGGATCGAATTGGTCGATGTGGCGCTGGATATCTACCAGCTGTATTACAGCGCGGATTTCGTCCAGGTGGTCGCACCGGGTGATCACACGCATGTCTATGGCGGCGTGCCACGGCCGGCGGGTTTTCCGTATCCGATCCATGTTCTGAAAAATACGGGTTATGTCGTGGGATATTGCGAGGCGATGGAGAATCCTGCGTGGGTTGCCTATCGGATGAAGGACGTCGCCGGGTTGGCGGCGCCGGCACCACGCCCGGACACTTTCGAAGCGGACGTGCGCACGGTCGCACGTGTGCCGTCGTCGGCCTACACGAACAGCGGATATGATCGGGGGCACATGGCGCCGAACTACGCGATTGCGACACGCTATGGCGAGGCGGCGCAGAGGGAGACGTTTTTGATGTCGAACGTCGCACCGCAGCGGCATGCGTTGAACGCCGGCGTGTGGAAGGAAATGGAGATGAAGATCGCGACGAGTTATCCGGGCCGTTTCGGAGAGGTGTGGGTGCTGGCGGGGCCGGTGTTTGGGTCGCATCCGGCGCGGCTGCCCAACCGCACGGTGGTTCCGGAGGCGTTCTTTATGATCGTGATCGACGAGAGCGACGGGCGGGTTCGTGCCGAGGCGTTTCTCTTTCCTCAAGAAACCCCGGCGGGGGCGGGCTTGGACCGATTTTTGACGTCCATCGATGAGGTGGAGAGGCGGACGGGTTTGGATTTTTTGCCGGAGCTTGAGGACACGGCGGAGGCGGTGCTGGAAGCAAAGCGGGTGCGCGAAGTGTGGTGATCCGGCGGCGGGTGACTGGGGTGTTGTTACGGTTTCGTATCGATTTGATCGACGGATTGACGTTTCGGGGTAACGCCGTTTGATGGGGCAGTTCTTTGGAAGCTCCTGGTCAGCCAGGAGGAATCGGACGGCTAGCGTTCGGCTTCTCCATCTGACCATGAACAAGACACAAGACGCGGTTCCGGTAGGCGTTCTTGGTTTGTTTGCTCCCTCGGGTTTCTTCACGAAGCGCCGGGCTCGGGCAGCCAAGCCAATGCAGGCCGTTCATCGGAACCCTTATGAAGCCGCGACGCCGGCTCAGACTGCACGCCTCTTAGGGGGGTATGGTCGCGGGATGTCGTCGCACCTCCGGGTCGAAAGGACCCGTAGTTAAAACCAGTAAACAACGCCGCCCGGGAGCTCACGCTTCCGGGCGGTTCTTTTTTGTCCCTGTGCGACGGCTCAGAAGCTGCCGCTAAGAGTCACGCCGAAGCCGGCGTTGGTGGCCTTATAGCTATAGTCCACCGGTGAGTCGCCTTGCGGATCGCGCCAATCATAGCTCGTGAAAATGCGGGCCGAGGCCCACGGCGTGAAGTTATAGCTGACACTCAGGCCCAGGGAGCCGGTCAGGTCGCGGCGATCAACGTCGGTGTGGGCGCCTTCTTGATAGTGACTGTAGTCCGCATACGAAAGGCGAGCGTAGGGGCCGAGAACCCATTTGCCGTGCAGGTAGTAGTAGGCGAGGTCGGTGGAGACATCGACCTTGTCGTTGCGATCATCGCGGAACGAGAAGATCGAGGGAATGCCGTCGCGGTCGGCTTTGGTGAACGAGTAGCTCAGGCCGCCGCCGAAACTGAGGATCTGATTTTCGCCAAGTCCCACGAGCTTGCGGAGCGCGACCGATGGCGTGTAGGAGCGGAAAATGAGGTGGTAGTCGGGCGAACCTTCCAAGCGGTAGATCGAGCTGCTGGCGAAGCCCATTGTGGCCTCCCAATTGGCTCCGAAGCGGTAACGCAGGGTGAGCGGCACGCTGTAGGAATCGAAGTTCAGGGACTCGTGATCCTTGCTGCCTACACCATGGTAAAAGCGCTGGTAGTTGAAGCCGACCGAGGGCGTAAGGAGACCGTCGCCGACAGCTTGGGATTTGAACTCGGCGCGGGAGGCGAGGGTGTTGGCAAAGATGACGGCGTAGTCCTCGTGCTGGTCGGAGGGCACGAGGTTGACGTTGTCGGTGTAATACAGCTGCGCGTCGTAGGCGATGTAGAGCTTGAAGGGGAGCTGGCGCGGTTCGGCGATACGTTGGTTGCCGGCATCGGCGTCACCCGGGGCGACCGAGACGGCGGATTGCGCGGATGGCAGCGAGGGAGTGGCGGGCTGCTGGGCGCGGTCGATGATGGCTTCAGTCGAGGTCTGGGCCACCAGTGAGCAGACGGAAGCGGAGCCAAGAAGGGCGGCGACGAAAATGCGTTTCATTCGTGTAAGGTGAAGCGGGTCTGCGTGAAGGTCTTATTGGCTGAGCGTGCGGACATGGACTTTCGTGAGCGCATCCAGGGTCTGTTGGTCGGTGATCGCGGTGCTGCCGTAGGACACGTTGCTGATGAAGTTAACCTTGCCGATTTCGCTGGAGCCGAAGTTGGCGATGCCGAGCTTGGACTTGAGGGTGACGTCCACGCCGTCGCGGAAGGTGATGTTCGTAAGGTTAATCGTAGCGGCGGCCATGGTGATGCTGCGGATACCGGCGGAGAAGGCGGTCGAGTTGAGGTCGATCAGGTCGGCGGCGTGGAGGTAAACATCCTTGCCTGCGCCGGCGACGAAGGTGGTGCCGTCAAGGGTGGAGCCATCGATGCGCAGATAACGGGTGGCACCGACCCACAGGTCGCCGGTGGATTGGAAGCTCACCGCATACATCGTGGTGTTTTCGTTGTATCCGTGAGGGAA
This sequence comes from uncultured Opitutaceae bacterium, assembly GCA_967755175.1. Taxonomy (GTDB): domain Bacteria; phylum Verrucomicrobiota; class Verrucomicrobiia; order Opitutales; family Opitutaceae; genus Rariglobus. The sequence continues at coordinate 5,034 of CBRAFO010000062.1, forward strand.
GAAGAAGCTGCGATCCTGGACGGTGCCAGCGGAGCTGCCATACGTGTGGCCGCTGGATGCCGTTTCATCCAATTGCTCGGTGGTCGCGCGCAACGAGGGAGACACCGCGTCGTAGGCGGTGAGCAAGCGCGTGAGTCCATCGGGGTCGGCGCCGATGATCGCAATGTTTTCATCGCCGATGATGCCCAGCTCGCGCAGCACGAACTTCTTGTTTGTATCGAGCCGGTTGTAGTAGCTGATCGTGGCCTGGAGCTCATCGACGGGGCTCCCGTCGATAAAGGGAAACAGGATCACGCCGTCCCCTGAATCGCCGCGTTCGAGCACGACTCGACCCAACTTCAGATCGAGAAGCGTCGAGAATTCCGCGGTGGTGAGTGCTCCGAGGATCGCATCGATGTCGCTCAAGGTGCGCACCGGGCTGAACGAGCCGGGGGTGGTCAACGCGTAGAACGAGACGGAGTGGTTTTGCACTGCGAGATAAGTGCGCGTGCGTTCGGGGAGGCTGGTATAGGTATTCAGCGTGGCCGTGATGGAATCTGCGTCCGGCGGTGTCGTCTTCAGGAGGAAACCGCGGTCATCAAACAGCCCGCTGTCGCGCAGGGCCTGCTGGAGCTCGGGGTGGTTGAGGTAGAACTGCGCGAGGTCCCGGACGCGTTGGAGCGCCTTTACGCTGCTGTCGCCGAGAACCTGGTCGGGCGTGTAGTGGTAGAGCAGGTAGCCGAGTCCGAGGGCGCGTGCGGCGGTTTTTTCGCCGTCGGGCAGGCTGCCGTAGAACGTGAGGGTGTTGGCGATGTTGGTCGCGTAATCCGTCGAGGTGGTGGGCACCACGGTGATGCTCGTATTGGTAGTCCTTACGCTGTTCTGGCCCTCGAGTGCGATGTGGCCGATGCCGAGTTGACGCAGGATCTTCTGCTGGTCGGCGCTCAGAGCTGCGAGCGCAGTGACGAGAGACGGCGTAGTGGCGTCTTTGAAATATCCCGGGGAAATACCGAAGAACTTCACTGCGGCGAGTTCAGCGGAGGTGAGGCCGCTGGCGGCGGTGAAGATATTCGCGCTGGTGGGCTTGCCGGCGAGTTCGTCGAGGTCGTTGCCCCAGCCAGCTTGGCTGATCAGGGAGAGTTGGCTGTTATCGAGTGCCGAGAGCAGGGCAGAGATGTAGCCGGCACTCTTGTCCATGATGGCTTCGCCCGCGCCGGTAACGGCGATCGTGTGCCGTTCCGTATCGGTGAGGGCATTCCAACTGGTCAGCGTGCGCGCGAATGCCTCCGCACTCCATGCGGCCGGGTCAGGGGTGTTTTCGAGACCGGTGGCGCTTACGCTGGCGAGCGTCTTGATGAAGGCGAACGCCTCGGGGGTGAGTTGGGCGAAGGCCTTGAGGTGGATGCGCAGGTCTTGATCCGTGAAGGGCAGGCCGGTTTCCCGGTCGGGGGACAGCGCGATCTGGGCTAGGGTGGGGTCTATCGTGAACAACGGACTTTGGATATCTGCGGGAAGGTTGTCGAAGACGGTTTTTTGTTCGGTCGTGAGTTTAGCAAAGTTATCGAGGTGACTACTAAGGTCTTCATTCGTGAAGGGCTGGCTGGTTTTCGGGTTGGCCCCCAACGCGATGCTGGTCAGCGCGAGATCGTTGATGTTGACCAACTTGCTTTGGATCGCAGCGGGTAGGGCGTCGAAGGCCGCTTGCTGGGCGGGGGTGAGTTGATTGCGGAAGCGCTCTAAGGCGGTCAGTTTGGCGGTTTCGGTGACGATTCTCTTGATGTCGGGGTCGGGCGGGTTGACGGGGTTCTTCTCTTTGTCAAAGAGCGTCGAGGTGGTGGGCAGGACTCGATCAACCTTGGCCTGTGTCTCAGGAGAGAGGGTAATGCCGAGGCTCTTGGCGGCATCGAGGGCGTTGTTCAGGGCGGCGGGGTCGAGTTCGGTGCCGTTTTCCAGAGCGGTGGAGATCGCGGAGATGGTGGTTTCGGTCCAGTTCTTCGCGATCTTTTGGTCGGCCTCGGAGAGTTCGCTGACGTTGCCCACGCTTTGGGTGTCGCCGTTCGCCTTGGTGATCGAGAGCTGGCCGGGGGTGAGGAGGGCTTTGCTGCCGTCGAGGAGGCTGATGGAGATCGAGCCGTGGGCGACGACGATGGTTTGGATGCCGGCCGCATTCATACCCACGGTGAAGGTGGTGCCGCGAGCGCCGGCGAGGCCGCGGGCGGTGCGGATGCTGTAGTCGTAGCTTACGCCTTCGGGTTTGTGCAGGTCGGAGACGATGGCGCCTTCCTTGAGTTCAATGACCGCTTGGTGCGTAACGTTGGTTTCGGAGGTGCGGACTTCCGAAACGCTTTCGAGGAGGATCGTGGTGTTGGGCGCGACGATGGATTTGACCCCGGGCATCGGCGTGAGGATGACGCGTCCGTCGGCACCGGTGACGATGCGGGTGCCGATGATCACCGTTTCGCCTTTTACGACGGGGCGGAGAGCGGGTTCATCCGGGCGTTGCAACGAGGCTTGGCCGCTCACGAAGATAACGCGCACGGTTTGAGCGGGAAGGGCCAACGCCATCAGAAGCGCCAGCCCGAGCGTTGCGAAAAAAGTCGAGAATCGCATAAAGAAGTCTGAGAGATTGAATCTGTTAAATTCTCTTCTGATACAAGGGGTTTCCCCCACGTAAAATCCTCGATGTTTGCTTTATTGCACAAAATCCCGGCCGCATGGCGGGCTCGGCTGGGCGCCACCTTGATGGCGGGTGCGATCTTGGGGCTTTCGGCCGAGTGGCTGCCCATCAGGCAATTGGAGTGGCTGACTGAGCGCTATCGGCTGCGCGCGCGGGAGCAGTGGGCGATGCTGCCGGTGACGGGCAAGGTGATGCTGGTGGCGATCGATGAGAAATCCCTGGCGATCCAAGGGCAGTGGCCGTTTACCCGCTCGGTGCACGGGCAGATGATGGAATGGCTCGGGCGGCACGAGAAGGTGCGGCCGGCGGTGATGAGCTGGGATTTTGTCTTTGCGGAGGAAACCTACGATCCGCAGCTCGACCTCATGTTTGCGGCGCCTCTGGGCTCCACGGGTTATCCCATCGTGATGGGAGCGTTTGGCGATCCGGCGGCACGCGGCGTTTTTTCCCAAGGCAAGCCGGCTCCCCGGCTGGGCAAAACGCGTCCGCTGAACGTGCCGCGGGAGGTGGTTCAGTCGCTTCCGGACGCCGGCGGCCTGCAAATCCCCATCGTGCCCTTGCTGGATGTGACGCGGTTCGCGCTGCTCGACGCGCAGCCCGACGAAGATGGCGTGATTCGTCGTCTTCCGCTGGTGATACGCGTGGGCGACCGGGTTTTCCCGAGCTTGGTGCTGGGAACGCTCATGGCCTACTGGAAGGTGGACGAAGTGGTCGTGCGACCGGGAGAGGCGATCATCCTCGCCCAAGGAACGGATCACGAGCGACGCATCCCCGTCGATGCGGCCGGGTATTATTCGCTCAACTACCGCTACGAGTTGCGCGAGGACGGCGTGAGGGGCGGCATCGAGGCGGTTTCATACCAAGATGTTTATGAGTCGCTCGCGTCGTGGGCTCCGTTCGAAGGCGAGGCGGTTCCGCTGCCGGTGGCCGGGAAAATTCTTTTCGTTGGGCATACCGCCACGGGCTTGAGCGATATCGGCCCGAGCCCGTTGCGCAGTCAGAGCGGGAAGGTGTTGGCCCATCTCAACGCTCTGGAAAACATCCTGCGCGGCGATTACCTGACGCGTTGTTCTGCCTGGGGCGGACTCGGGGTGATGCTGGCGTTGGGGCTGTGCTCGGCCTGGTTGTTTGATCGCAAACGCGTGTGGTATTTCGTGTCCCTCGTATTGTTTGTGGCGATGGGTGTAGTCGTCGTCTGGCTGGCGCTGGTCGCTTGGAACGTGATGATCCCGATGGCGGTGCCGCTGGTGGCGTTTGCGCTCCAGCAGACTGTGGTGACGGCGCTGAAGATTCGCGAGGAGCAGGCGCAGCGCGACCGCATCCGGCGCATGTTCGGCTCCTATGTGTCGCCGGAGTTGGTGCGTCAAATGGTCGATGCGCGCGCCGAGCCGCAGCTCGGCGGCCACAAGGATGAAATCACGGCGTTCTTCAGCGACATCCAGGGATTCTCCGCCTTCTCGGAAGTCCTGCCGCCCGAGGACTTGGTGGAGTTGCTCAACGAATACCTCGGTGCGATGACCGACATTTTGCAGGAGAGCGGCGGCGCGTTGGATAAATACATCGGTGACGCCGTCGTGGCGATGTTCGGAGGACTCGTGCCGCTCAAAGACCACGCGCGGCGGGCATGCGAGTCGGCGGCGAAGATGCAGATGCGCCAAGCCGAGCTGCGTGCGCAGTGGAAATCCCAAGGAGACCGCTGGCCGGCGCTGGTGCATGACATGCGCACGCGGATCGGCTTGAACTCGGGCCGCGTGGTGGTCGGCAACATGGGGTCCCGGCATCGGTTCAACTACACGATGATGGGCGATGCGGTGAACTTGGCGGCGCGTTGCGAGAGCGGTGCGAAGACCTTCGGCGCCTACGCCGTCGCCACTGAGAACACGGTGTCGGCCGCCCAGGCGGAGGGATGCGACTGCGTGTTCCGCGCGCTGGACCGTATCGTGGTGAAAGGCCGTCGCGAGCCGGTGGAGATTTTCGAAATCATCGCTCTCTCGCCCGCCCATTTGCCGGAGGGCGCGGCGCGTTGCCTGGAGCTGTTTGCGACGGGGCGCGCGCACTACTTAAAACAGGAATGGGACGCGGCGCTCCGTTGCTTCGGCGACGCCGCGCCGCTTGAGCCGCTGCAACCGGGACGGGATGCGGGCGTGGAGTCCAATCCCTCGTTGCTGATGCAGGCGCGTTGTCATGCCTTGCAGGCGAAGCCGCCCGGGCCGGACTGGGATGGGATTTATCGGATGACGACCAAATGAGATCGGCGCGCGCATGGCTGGTTCTACTCGGCTGCCTGTTAACGACGACGGTCTGGCTGACGTCGCCCGTGTTCGCCGTAGGCGATCCAGAGGCGGCAGCGCCGACGCTCACCTTTGTCGAGGGTCGGGTCATGCTGCGCCCGGTGGATCGGTCGCGGGTGGAACTGCCTAAGATCGGGCGTGAACTCGCCGACGGCGAGGTGCTCATCACGGCCGATCAGTCCCGGCTGCAATTACAGGTGGGCAAGATGGGCTTGTGGCGCGTGGGACGTCGCGCGGTGTTCTCTCCGCGGCGCGACGGCGGGAGATTGACTGCCGGGACGGCGCTGGTGCGGGTGCCGTCCGACTTGGGCTGGGTGGTCGAAAGCTCCCGCGGTGCGGCGCGGTTGGGCCGGGGCCTGTGGCTGCTTCAGGCGGTCGATAACGAGGGGCTGAAACTCGTCTGCTTGGACGGGCCGACGACGGTCGAGGCGTTGGGCGAGGGTGCGGGCGCGGTGCCGGCGGGGTCCGATGCCGGTCAGCTCGTGCGTTTGAAACTACGACCGGGCGAACTGGTTTTTCTGCGGCCAGGAGGGAAGGACTTTGGTCCGATCGTGACCGTTTATTTGGAGGAGTTGCTCGCCACGAGTCGGCTGGTGAATGCGTTTCCCGAGCCGTTGGCGGAGTTGCGTCGTTTGCACAACCTCGGGATCGCCCAACGCGAACAACTCAAAGGCGTGACGAATGCGCTGGTCGCCGGGGCGCGTGACGAAAAAGGATTCGAGATCGCGGTGCCGAAGGCGAAGTAGGGGATTGGCAGGCGTGGCAAAAATAGGCTTTCGCCCGTGCGGGATTCTTCGCGTAGAGTGGCGGCATGTGTTCGCAGTTTAAAACCATCGCGGTCGTGGGGACGGGGGCACTCGGGCTGTATTACGGCGGACGTTTGGCGCGAGCGGGGAACGACGTGACGTTTCTCGCCCGTAGTGATCTCGACGTGTTGCGCACACGCGGGCTCACCGTGAAGGCGCCCGATGTGGAGTTTACGCTGCCTCAGGTGAAGGCCGTGGCGGAGCCCGCGGAGGTTGGGCCGGTTGACCTCGTGGTGATCGCGCTCAAGGCCACGGCCAACGACCAGCTCGCACGGTTGCTGCCGCCCTTGCTGCACGCGGACACCACGGTGCTCAACTTGCAGAACGGCCTCGGCGTGGACGAGGCCGTTGCAGCGGTGGTGGGCGCCGAGCGGACTTTGGGCGGGTTGTGTTTCGTGTGTGTTAACCGCATCGCGGCGGGCGTCGCCGAATGCACGATGGCGGGGAGTATCGTGGCGGGTGAATTCGTCGGGCCTGCGCGGGATCGCACGCGGGCGTTGGCGGACCTGTTTGTGCAGGCGGGCGTGAAGATGTCGGTGAGTGACCATCTCGCCGAGGTGCGTTGGCGAAAGCTGGTTTGGAACGTGCCGTTCAACGGGCTCGCTGTGGCGCACGGCGGGATCACGACTGAGGACATTTTGCGCTCACCCGAGATGGAAGCCGAAGTGTGGGCGTTGATGCGTGAGGTTCAGGCAATCGCGGCGGCGCACGGCGTGAAGATCCCCGAAGAGTTCGTGGTCGATCAGGTGGAACGGACGCGGCCCATGGGGGCATATAAACCGTCCACCATGCTCGATTACCTCGCGGGCAAGCCGCTTGAGGTGGAACCGATTTGGGGTGAGCCGTTGCGCCGAGCGAAGGCGGCCGGTGTGCCGACGCCGCAGCTGGACGCGCTTTACGCTGCGTTGAAGCGGGTGGCGTGAGGACCTCTTTGGGCCGTGGCACCGAAAAACGCTGTCCGTTCAGGCAAAGGCTTGGCGAAGAGGGCTGATCCCGTAAGATCCGAACTTTTTATGAGATTGCCCCTTGTTTTAATTCTTGGAGTCGCTGCGGCCGGTTGGATGCGTGCGGATGAGACCTCGGCGACCCCCGCGGTTATTCAGACGCCGCCGGCTCTGAATTTTGCCCTTGGCGCAGGTGCCGTCTTGCTTCCTCTGGGCAATTATATCGCGATTCCGGGGACGACTGGGCAGGTCGTGCAGCTCAACTCCTCGCTTGGTAAGATTAACCTCGAGCTGCGTGCCGACGCCGCCCCGGCAACCGTGACAAACTTTCTCGGCTATGTGAATTCCGGTGCCTACTCGAATCTGTTGATCCATCGTTCCATGCCCGGTTTCGTTTTTCAGACCGGCGGATTCACGCTCAATGGATACACGGTTGATCCCGTGCAGGCGCATGCTCCGGTGGTGAATGAGTTCGGCCTGTCGAACACGCGCGGCACCGTGGCCATGGCCAAGGTGGGCCCTCCGGAAGGCGAAGATCCCACTTTTCAAACGATCAATAGCGCGACCAATCAGTGGTTCATCAACCTCGCGGATAACAGCGACAACTTGGATAATCAAAATGGCGGCTTCACCGTTTTTGCCCAAGTTATCGGCACCGGGATGGACGTGGTGGATGTGATCGAGGCGCTCCCGACTTATAATGTCTCTGACACGTTGGGGCCCGATTTCACCGACATGCCACTGCAGGCGCCCAATCTAGATTTAAGCAGCTTGGTGATGATCGACTCCGTCAAGCTCATGCCCCTCATCAGCGTGGAGACCACAAATCCGGCGGTGATCACCGCGAATGTGACGGGGGCAACGTTCCCCGCGAGCCAGCTGGTGTTGACCCCGAAATCCGCTGGAACCGCAGGCGTCACGGTGCGCGCCTCCGATACGAGCGGACACATTGCCGAGTTCACGATTATAGCCAGCTCTAGCGGACTTACCGTCGGGCCAGGCCAGGTGGCCTCGTTCCGGGTGGCTGACGGCACGGGCCCATTCCAGTGGCAGCGACTACCAGCCGGCAGCAAAGTCTGGGCCGATATTTTCGATACCGATGGCTACGGAGGCACGGGCACTTCCATCCTTACCGTGCCGGGGAATCGGGCGGCATCGGGCGACCAGTATCGTTGCGTCATGACCGTCGCGGGAAAGAGCAAGATCACGACGGCCCAGCTCCTGACTGTGCAGGCCACCGCACCGTTGGTGTTTCGGTATTCCAACACGGTATCGATCGCCGGTGCCGGGGTGGTTTCGGGCACGACTTACTTTGCCAAGGGCCTGCCGACGGGGCTGAAGATCAATGCCTCGACCGGCGAGATCACCGGAAAAATCACGGCCAAGCCGGGAGTCTATACGTTTACCACGTGGTCGCAGAATGGCGTGACCACGAGCGCCGTGGTGGCGCGCATGATCGTGGTGCAGCCTTTTCCCTCAATGATGACCGGGGCTTTCGAAGGAATTCTGTTGAACGAGGGCTTTGTGCCACTCGGAAAAGTCGAAGTGTTGGTGAACTCCACCGGGGCGTTTACCGGCAAGTTGAACTATCGAGGGGATCTGGTGATCGCTCTTAAAGGACTGTTTACGCTAAATGCGGACATCACGTCGGCTACCGCCACCGTCGATTTGGGCGGCGGGGCCGCCTTGGCTCTGGCCATCGACCGGAATAACGCGCTGACAGGCAGTCTAACTATCCCTGGTTCGCCAACGGAGGTTTACTCATTAACAGGTGGCGTAAAGGTGGGTGGGTATGGCACCGCCCAACCGGCGCCGTGGAAAGGAACCTATTCGATGGAGTTCGGGGATGTGCATAATTACGGCAGCACCGAGGTGCCTTTACCCGTCGGGGATGGTCATGCGGCGGGCGTCATTGCGCCTACCGGGGTCCTTCAAGTGAAGGGCAAGTTGGCGGACGGGACCGCGTTGACCGGTTCGTTTGCCTCGGATGCTTTGGGCACTTATCGGGCGTTTTTTATGCCTTACAAGCGGGTGTGGAGTCTGGTGGGTGGCTTTTGGTCGCTCAGCTCCCGTGGCGATCAACCTACGACGTATCACGTCGCGTCGGGTGCGGGGCAGGATTTCTATTGGGCTAAATCGGGAGGCTCGACGGACAAACTTTACCCTGCCGGCTTTGGTTTGCTTGGCCTCAATATCAGTGTGGAGCCGTGGTCACGGCCTGCCGATTTGTCGGCGCTGGCCAGCAAGCTTGGCTTGGGTAGTGGTCGGACACTTACACTGCTGGTCTCCGGCGACGACTTGTCGAATGGCGGAGCCAATGCTTACGGCCTGCCCCTGAGCGTGACCTTGGCGGGAAGCGGCACCTCGGTGACGCTGACCGGCAGTGGTTCCTCGCCGCTGACTGCAAAGGTAAACCTGGTGGATGGCTCGTTCGTCGGGTCTATAAAACTGGCAGCCAGCGGTTCAGCGCCTGCCCGGGTGGTGCCGATCGAAGGCACGCTCCAGCAACTCGTCGCGCCAGCGGCGGGTTCGGTCGTTGGCGGAGGGTCTTTCTCGTTACCCGGGGTAACGAAGACGCAGCCGACGCTGGTGGGCTTGATCAGGCTCTCGGTGCCGGACGCCGCACCCTGAGCGGGGCGGCGATGGGCGGACGGGGGAGCGGACGGTCTTCGCCGCTTCCCTGTTCGGACTACGACCTTGGCTTGTAGACCGTCTGCTTGAGCGTCTTGCTTTGCAGGGCGCGGAAGGTCTCGAGGTTTTTCACTGCTCCGAGGGAGATCAACTGGCGGGCGATGTTACCCACGGCGGTGCCTTCGAGCGCGAATGAAACCACGGGAACACCAGCGGAGTCGGCCGTGGCTTGGCAGAGCAGGCGGTTCTTGGAACCACCACCGACGATGAGGATGCGCTTGAACGCGCGGCCCGACATTTTTTCGAAGGATGCTTTGGCGTCGGCGTGTCCGCGTCCGAGCGAGTCGCAGATCAGGCGGGTGTAGCCGGCGAGGTTTTTGGGGAGGGCGACGCGGCGTTTTTTCAACTGCGCGTCGATGGCCGCCTTCATTGATTTTGGATTGGTGAGCGCGGGATCGGCGACGTCGATGAGATCGCGAGCAAGCTCGCTCCCACGCAGTTTTTCGGCGGCAGTGATGAGCTTGGCCCACTCGGCGTCGTTCTTCGGGCGCGAGGCGAAGTCTTTGAGGGTGCCTTCGAGCAGCCAGAGGCCGATGACGTTGGTGAGCGGGCGGTAGCGGCCGTCACCGATGCGTTCGTTGGAAATGCGCGCGGCGAGCGCCTCGGCGCCGAGGACGGGCGTGTCGTTTTCGAAGCCGACGAGCGACCAGGTGCCGGAGCTGATGAACAGGTCGGTGCCGTCGGCCGAGGCGGGCATGGCGTCATAGGCGCACGCGGTGTCGTGGCCGGGGACGGCGATGACTTGGGTGGTTTTGAGCGCGTCGATGCCTTTGACCTTGCCGAGCTTGGTGCCGGCGAGGACGGGCTTGGAAAGCCACTGCGCAGGCACGCGGAAGTGGTCGAGCGCGGGGCGTGACCAATCGGTCGAGTGGACGTCGAGGAGCTGGGTCGTGCTGGCGATGGTCAGCTCGTTGGCCATGCGGCCGGAGAGCAGGAAATTGAAGTAGTCGGGGAGGAAGAGGCAGCGCGTGGCGAGGTCGGTGATCGCGGGGCAGCTGGTGACGACTTCTTCGAGTTGCAGCGAGGAGTTGTAGAAAACGTTGGGGATACCGGTGGCCGCGTAGATGCGTTCGAGCGCGGCACGGGTATTGGCGAGGCGATGGAGTCCGGCCTGGGTGCGGCCATCGCGGTAGGCGTGGACCGGGTGCACGAGACGGCCAGCATCGTTAACGAGAGCGTAGTCCACACCCCAGGTGTCCACGCCGACGGAGGCGAGGGTAGCGCCTTTCGGGAGGGCGGCCGCGGCGGCGTTCAAGCCGGTGAGGATCTCGCTCCAGAGGCCGGCGACGTTCCAGTAGTCGTGTTCGCCGATGGACTGGAAGGCATTCGGGAAGCGATGGACTTCCTTCAGCTTGAGCTGGTTTTTCGACCACGTGCCGAGGATGACGCGGCCACTGGTGGCTCCGAGATCGATGGCGGCGAGATAGAGGGGGGAGGCGGAGGGCATGGAGGGCGGAGGAAGTAGCGAGGAGTGAGTCGGTGGCCTAAAAGTAGTGAGTAGCGAGTAGCGGGTAGTGAGTAGGTCGGAGTCTGAGGTTCCGAATGCTCGCTACTCACTACCCGCTACTCGCTACTTGAACGCTCAGGCGAGCTGGAGCAGTTCGGAGGCGCGGCGGGACTGCTCGCGGAAGAAGGCAGCGTTTTCCGGCTTCTTGATGTCCACGTCGTAGGTCGGGATCATCGCCTTCATGCGGACCTTGCCTTCGGCGGAGTCGAGGAGGTGCGGCAGGCATTTCTGGATGACTTCGAGCACGATGTGCACCGAGACGGAGGCACCGGGCGAGGCGCCGAGGAGGGCGGAGAGGGTGCGGTCTTCGTTGGTGATGACCTCGGTGCCATAGTGGACGATGCCGGCTTGGCCGTCGGTCTTCTTGATGGCCTGCACGCGAATGCCGGCGTCGATGAGCTTCCAGTCTTCTTTCTTGGCGCCGGGGTAGAACACGTGGAGCACGTCCATGCGGTCTTCCATCGACTGAGTGCCTTGTTGCACGAGGTATTTAACCAGATCGAGGTTGGTCGCGCCGATCTTGAGGAGGGTGGCGAGATTGTGCGGTTTAACCGAGCCGGGGAGGTCGAGGACGCTGCCTTTTTTGTGAAGGAACTTCGTGGTCCACGCGGCGAAGGGGCCGAAGAGCAGGGTCTTCTTGCCGTCGAGAATACGAGTGTCGAGGTGCGGCACCGCCATGGTGGGCGCGGCGTCGAGGGGCTGGCCGTAAACTTTGGCTTCGTGTTTTTTGACGATCTCGGGGTTGTCGCAGACCAGCCATTGTCCGCCGATGGGGAAACCGCCGAGGCCTTTGCTTTCGGGAATGCCGGCCTTCTGGAGGAGGTGCAGGCTGCCGCCGCCAGCGCCGACGAAGACGAACTTGGCGTGGTTGCGGCGGGTCTCGCCGGTGGCGAGGTCGCGGATCTTCACGTCCCAGCCGGAGGTGGTCTTGTCGAGATCGACGACGCGGTGGTTAGAGGCGATGCCGCAACGTTCCTGACGGCCGAGCCAACCGAGGAGTTTGCGCGAAATTTCGCCGAAATTCACGTCAGTGCCGGTATCCATTTTGGTGGCGGCAATGGGCACGCCGGCGCGCCCTTCGGTGAGGAGCGGCGCCCAAGAGCCGATCGTTTTGCGATCAATGGAGAACTCCATCTCCTGGAAAAAGGGGTGCGCAGCCATGGCGGAATGGCGGGCGCGCAGATAGTCCACCCACTTGGCACCGTGCACGAAGCTGAGGTGCTGCACGGGGTTGATGAACTCCTTGGGCTTTTCGACCATGCCCTCGGCGACCGCGTAGGCCCAGAACTGGCGGGATTTCTCGAACTGCTCGAAAATCTTGATGGCATTCGACACATCGACGGTGCCGTCGGCGTTCTGCGTGGGCGTGTAGCTGAGTTCGCAGATGCCTGCGTGACCGGTGCCGGCGTTGTTCCAGCCGTGCGACGCTTCTTGAGCGAGCTCCTCGGTGACCTCGTAAACCTGGATCGAGAGCTTGGGATCGAGACGCTTCAGGAGTGCGCCCAAGTTGGCGGACATCACGCCGCTACCGATCAGGATAACGTCGGGGTTTTCGATGTGTTGGGAAAGGGGCTTCATGGGAGGAGCGACAGATGGGTCAAAACGAGAGGAGGGGCAAGAATTGGCATAATATTCCAAATTCTACCAGAATCTTTCAGGATTTGCGGGACTTGGAGGCGCAGATTGGGAGTTGCCCGACCCCCGTGGCTTTACATGAGCTTAACAATAAATGCGCAGGTGCTCACATAAACTTAATCCGCGAGTGCTTAACTGAGGCATTTCCCGAGAGCTATTCCTTGCGAAGCCATTCCTGAGAACCATGACATTTTCGACCTCTTTACGTGCAACCTGCGCCTTCTTCTTGGTGTTCGCCGCGTCTGCCGTGCGGGCGGCGACCGGGACGGAGCCGCAAATCACCTCGTGGGTCACAGCTCGCAGCTATGCGCGGGTTTACGAGACCTCCTCCGACAAAACCTCCGGCAACGCGGTGAGCACCTGGCCGCGTTCGGGGCTCACCAACGGCGGCGGTGGTCAGGCGACCGTGGTCTATTCCGATGTGCAACGCGTCGTTTACTCGTCGAACTACGTCTACGTTTACGTGACCGGCCTGCCGAGCTACACGACCGGCAACTGGCTAACGCCTAACGGCATGACCTACACCTCGTGGCCGACCAATCGCGGCACGATCCAAAAGATCCCGCTCACTTCTTCTATCCCCACGACCAAGCAGGCCAATCACGGCAGCGGCGGTGTCCTCGTGAACGGTGTCTTCGTCTGGGCCAATGGCGACGCCCAGTCCTACAACACCAGCTCGGGCCTCGTGAGCATGGCGAGCGGCCAAGGCATCTGGAACCGTCTCGCCGGCGTGGCCGAGTCGTTTAACTTCGACCCCGCTTACGGGCATCAGCCCAACTCCGGCGCGTATCACAATCACGTCAACCCGATCGCCCTTCGCTACCAGCTCGGCGACAACGTCACCTACAACGCCGCGACGAAGGTCTATTCCGAAGGCGCCACGCCGGCGAAGCACTCGCCGCTCCTCGGCTGGGCCAACGACGGCCTACCGATCTACGGCCCCTACGGCTACTCGTCGGCTGTGGATACATCCAGCGGCATTCGGCGCATGACCAGCGGTTTCGTTAAACGCGATGGCACCACGACAAACAAGAACACCAACCAGCCCAACACCAACCTCGCTTCCACCGGTCGCACCACGCTCCCCGTCTGGGCTGCATCCGTCCAAGGCAAGTCCACCACGCTCGCCTCCACCGAATACGGTCCGACCACCACCACCAGTTACTCCGTCGGCGGCGGCGTCACCTCGACCTATTCCATCGGCCTCTTCGCTGAGGACTACGATTACCTCGGCGATCTCGGCTACACCCAAGGCACCGATTTTGACCTCAATCGCCAGAACGTCCGCTACTGCAAGACCCCCGAGTTCCCGAATGGCACCTACGCCTATTTCGTGTGCATCGATTCCTCCGGCGCCACGGTGTTTCCCGACATCATTAACCAGGAATATTTCGGCACCGTTGTCACCGTCCCTGGCACACCGGCCGGCACCGTGGACAGCATTAGCGAAGCGTTCACCGAGTATGCACGTGGCGGCCAGGCGTCCTCCATCGATCTCTCCGCCGCGGCGTCCGTTCTCGGGGTGAAACTCACGTGGACCTCCGTCGAAGGCGGCACTTACACCGTGGCGTCGTCCCCCGATGGCACAACCTACACCACGCTTTCGTCCAGCGTGGCCAGCGCGGGAACCTCCACGACCTACGACACGGCCACCCAGGCTCCCTACTACAAGGTCACCCTCAACGCGCTCGCCACCTACGACACCACCGGCAACGGCGGCGTGTCCGGTATTGGCAACAGCGACACCGTTTACTACCCGGCTGGTGGCATCGCCCCGTCCATCACCACACAACCCACCGGCAGCACGGTCGTCACCGGCACCAAGGTCACGCTGACCGTCGCCGCGACCGGCACCGCCCCGCTCACCTATCAGTGGAGCAAGGACGACGAGCCCATCTCCGGCGCGACCAGCGCCAGCTACGTGATCACCAAATCCACGACGTCCGATTCCGGCTCCTACACCGTCGTCGTGACCAATGGCGCGGGCACCGCCACCAGCGACGACGCCGTGCTCGTGGTCAACGCTCCGCCCGTCATCACTACGCAACCGTCTTCGCAGGCCGCGACGCAGGGAGACGAAGTGACCTTCACCGTCGCGGCGACCAGCGCCGAGTCCACCACCTATCAGTGGAAAAAAGCCGGAGTGGCGATCTCTGGTGAGACCGGCGACACCTACACGATTCCCGCCGCAGCGTTCACCGACGCCGGCAGTTACACGGTCGTCGTGACCAACGACGATTCCGGCGGCAGCGTCACCAGTTCCGCAGCCACGCTCACCGTCTCGGTTCCCGCGCCAACGATCAGCGCCGCCAGCATTCCGATTGGTGGTGTGGTCGCAGTCGATATGACCGCTGGCAGAGGAGCCGTGACCGGCGTGACCTACTTCGCCACCGGTCTGCCCGCAGGCCTCTCGATCAACTCCACCACCGGTCAGATCACCGGCACGATCACGGCCAAAACCGGCACCTACACCGTCACCTATTGGGCGCAATACGGCACGCTCAAGAGCGCGGTGCAGACTGCGCAAATCACCGTGACGACCTTCCCGTCCGGCATGGTCGGCAGCTTTGAAGGACTGCTCCGGGACGACGATGGTTATCCGGCCGGCAAAGTCTCGCTTGTGGTCACCACCACCGGCGCGTTCACCGGCAAGCTGCTCAGTGGCGACACCAAGACCTACTCCTTCAAAGGCACGCTCGCTCTCGACGGAGATTACACCACCGGTTCGAAAACGCTCTCCGTCTCGCGCGGCACCGGTGTGACTCCCTACACGTTGACGGTCGCCGTGTCGTCCGACGCGGTGCTCGCCGCTACGCTTGATGGCATCGGAGACACCGATTCCGGCGTGAAACTCAAAACCTACGCGAGGGGCCAGTCGTCGGTCTGGAAAGCGTCCTACACGCTTACGCTCGGTGACGCCGTTAACTTCGGCGGGACCACCGCTCCCGAGGGCGACGGCTACGCCACCGCGACCATCAGCGCGAACGGCACGCTCGCCGTGAAGGGCAAGCTCTCCGATGGCACCGCGCTGACCGGCTCGCTCGCGGTCGCCGAAGACGGCTCTTACCGCTGGTATCTGAAGCCCTACAAAACCGTGGGCAACTACCTCGGCGGCGAGCTGACGCTCACCGCACGCACCGACGATTCCAGTCGCTACGAGGCATCGACCTCCGACTTCTATTGGAAGAAGCCGGCTGCATCCACGGACAAATATTACCCGGCCGGCTTCGGCCCCGTCGGTCTGACGCTCGACCTGCAAAAATGGGTCGCGCCCACCACCGCGGTTTCGCTCGCCAGCCAGCTCGGCCTCAATGCGTCCGGCAGCTCCCTCGTGCTCGTGATGGACGGCGGCGGACTGACCAACGACGACCCCAACACCTACACGTTGCCGACCACGTTGACGCTTGGCTCCACCGGCCTGATCACCGTGGCCGACGCTACCAACCCGACCGCATGGAATCTCAAGGTGAAGACCAGCGACGGCAGCTACTCCGGCAGCTTCACGCTCAAAGACGGCGCAACCAGCCGCAAGATCACCCTTCAGGGTGTATTTCTCCAAATGCCTTCGCCGGAATCCGCCACCGTGATCGCTCGCGGGTATTATCAAGTGAAGCCTCTGATGAGCACCGATCCGACGCTCTCCGGTGCGCTGGAGATCGCGGTGCCGTAAGGCTCGCCTTGAGCTGCGCACTCGAATTCCCACGCTGGGCGTTGTGACCTTACTGCCGCCCCCTTTATCGCCCGCCGGCCTCGCGTCTTTCCTGAGACGTATGGCAGGCGTGTGGCTGGCGACGGCAGGGTTGGCAACCGTCACGCAGGCCGCCGATGTTGCTCTCGTCTGGCGACCGGTCGCGGGCACCACGCCGCTCGCACTCAACGCGTCCGCGCCCGTGAAAATCGGCGCCAACGAACTCACGCTC
>CBRAFO010000063.1:0-21375 GCA_967755175.1 uncultured Opitutaceae bacterium
GGAGCTTCAGATAAGGCGTCTCGCCGCAGCCGGCGCAGGCACCGGAGAACTCCATGAGGGGCTGCAGGAACTGCGCGCCTTTAACCGTCGCGGTGTCGATCTTGGTGCGATCAGCTTCAGGCAACGTGAGGAAGAAATCCCAGTTGGCGCGCTCGGTTTCGAGGCGTTCGGGCTGGGAAACCATGTCGATGGCCTTGTGGCGCGGGTTGGTCTTGTCTTTGGCAGGGCAGACCTGCACGCAGAGGGAGCAACCGGTGCAATCCTCGGGCGCGACCTGAAGCGTGTAACTGTAGCCCGGATACTCCTTGGACTTGAAGGGAGTGGAGGCGAAGCCCGAGGGTGCGCCGGCGAGGGCGGAGTCGGGATAGAACTTGGGACGGATGGCGGCGTGGGGGCAGACCATCGCGCACTTGTTACACTGAATGCAAAGGCCGGAATCCCAGGCGGGGATTTCGAGGGCGATGTTGCGCTTCTCGAAGCGCGTGGTGCCGGTGGGCCAGCAGCCGTCGAAGGGCATGGCGCTGACGGGGAGGCGGTCGCCTTCGTCGGCGAGGAGGCGCACGGTGACTTTGCGAACGAACTCGGATGCCCCGGGGTAGGTGGGCACGAGGGACGCGACAGCGGCGGCATCGACGGTCGCGGGGATCGCGACTTCTTGCAGGCCGGCGAGAGCGGCGTCCACGGCGGCGTAGTTCATCTGGACGATCTTGTCGCCCTTCTTGCTGTAGGTCTTCTCGATGGCCTTCTTGATCTGCTTGATGGCTTCGTTCTGGGGGAGAACGCCGGAGAGGGCGAAGAAGCACGTCTGCAACACGGTGTTGGTGCGACGACCCATGCCGGCGGCTTGGGCGACGGCGGTGGCGTCGATCACGAAGAGGCGGATCTTTTTCGCGATCAGTGTCTCCTGCCACTCGCGAGGGAGCTTGGCCCAAGTGTCGGCGGCGTTGTGCGGCGAGTTGAGCAGCACGGTTGCGCCGGGTGCGGCGTAATCGAGGATCTTCTGGCGTCCGACGAAATTGAACTGACTGCAGGCAACGAAGTCGGCTTGGCGAATGAGGTAAGGCGCCTTGATGGGGCGCGGGCCAAAGCGGAGGTGGGAGGTCGTGACGGAGCCGCTCTTCTTGGAGTCGTAAACGAAGTAGCCCTGGGCGAAATTGTCGGTCTGTTCGCCGATGATCTTGATGGAGTTTTTGTTCGCTCCGACGGTTCCGTCAGCGCCGAGGCCGACGAAGACGCAGCGGCGGACATCGGAAGCTTCGAGGTCGAAGGTCTCGTCGTAGCCGAGCGACGTGCCCGTGACGTCGTCGAGAATGCCGAGAGTGAAGCGAGACTGCGGTTCCCAACGAGCGAGGTTGTCAAAGGCGGCGCGAACCATGCCGGGGGTGAATTCTTTCGAGCCGAGGCCGTAGCGTCCGCCGACGATACGAGGCGGGCTGGCGAGCGGGGACAGGCCCTGCGCGAGGGCGGCGACGACGTTGAGGTAGAGTGGTTCGCCGAGGGATCCGGGCTCCTTGGTGCGGTCGAGCACGGCGATGGCTTTTACCGTGGGAGGGAGAGCGGCGAGGAAGGACTTAACGTGAAGCGGGAGGAAGAGACGAACGGCGAGGACGCCGACCTTTTCGCCCTTGGCGACGAGCCAATCGACCGTCTCGGAGATGGTCTCGATGGAACTGCCCATTGCGATGATCAGGCGCTCGGCCTGAGGATGGCCGTGGTATTCGTAGAGGCGATATTGGCGGCCGGTGACCTCGGCGAGGCGGTCCATTTCGCCCTGCACGATGGAGGGGAGCTGGTCGTAGAACCGGTTGACGGTTTCGCGGCCCTGAAAATAGACATCGGGATTCTGCGCGGTGCCGCGCATGGCGGGCTTGTCGGGGGAGAGCGCGCGGGCGCGGAAATCGGCGATGGATTGTTCGCTAATGACGGCGCGGATGTCGTCGTCGGAGAGGGTGGCGATCTTGGAGACTTCGTGCGAGGTGCGGAAGCCGTCGAAGAAATGGATGAACGGGATGCGGGATCGGTTGCTCGCGGCATGGGCGACGAGGGCGAGATCCTGGGCTTCCTGTCCGTTGTTGGAGCAGAGCAACGCGAAGCCGGTGGCGCGGCAGGCCATGACATCGGAGTGGTCGCCGAAGATGGAGAGGCCTTGCGCGGCGATGGCGCGAGCGGAGACGTGGAGGGTGAGCGGAAGGAGTTCGCCGGCGATCTTGTAGAGATTCGGGATCATCAGCAGGAGGCCCTGCGATGCGGTGAACGTGGTCGTCAACGCACCGCCGAGCAGGCCGCCATGAACGGCGCCGGCGACACCGGCTTCCGACTGGAGTTGGGTGACGCGGGGGACCTGCCCCCAGAGGTTCTTTTTGCCGACGGCGGCCCATTCATCGCAAGACTCGGCCATCGAGGACGATGGCGTGATCGGATAAATGGCGATGAACTCGTTGAGCCGGTAGGCGACGGAGGCGACGGCCTCGTTGGCGTCGCAGGTTACAAAGCGGGGTTTGTTGGATGAACCGGAGCCGGAAGATTTCATGGGACGTGGGCCGGGCCGGCAAAAAGGCCGGTCAGAGCGAGTCCCAAGATGCCAAAAAGCGCGCAATTCAGCTGCGCACGAGTTGGCGGAGGGTGCGCGGATATTGCGTGGCAGACCGGATTTTAACGATGTCCGCCGGCCAATTCGTCGGCGAGAGCGGGCACATCGTAAACGTGGCGCAACGCTTCGAGGATGCCGGCGCTGTGCACGCTGACGGCTCGGGATTGCGCGTCGGTGTAGCCGAAGTCGCCGGAGAGCGACTGGATGTTGCCATCGAAGATGATGCCGACGAACTCGGCCGCGCGGTTGACTACCGGGCTGCCGGAGTTGCCGCCGATGATGTCGTTCGTGCTGACGAAGTTCATCGGTGTGGCGAGGTCGAGGCGGGGCTTCTGTTCGATCCAGCGCGGGGGCAGGTCGAACGGCGGCAAGTTGGCTTGCCCGTCACTGCGGCGGTAAAGACCGGCGAGATCGGTCATCGGGACAACGGGCGCGCCGTTTTCCTCGTAGCCTTTAACGGTGCCGTAACTGAGCCGGAGTGTGAACGTGGCGTCGGGGTAATTGCTGGTGCCGTCGAGCGCGAAGCGGGCGCGGGACAGAGCGGCCTGCGCCTGCTGTTTCACTTCGTCTTGGGTCTCCATAATCGTGCGCAGCGCGCGGGCTTCGGAGTCGATGGTGCGGGCAAGCTCGATGAGCGGGTCTTTCGCCGCGGTGACGGCTGCGGCGGAGCCTTCGTAGAGCTTCTTGCGGAAGCCGAGGTCGCGAACCTGAGTGCCGTTGATCAACTCGGCGGCGCGTTCGCGGGGCGACTTGCCGGCGAGGACGCGTTGAACGAGCGGGTCCGTGTAGCCGAGCTTTTCGACGAGAAACGTGAGCGAATCACCGAGCGTGATGATTTCGTAATCGGGGTAGATCGGCTTGTCCGAAAAGAGGGCGAGTTCGAAGGAGTCGCGTTTGGCGTCGGCGTATTCCGTCAGGCGCTGGCCGTTGGGCTTCGGGCGTTCGTCGCCGGCGCGAAGAAGGGCGCGGGCGAGGGCGAAAGACTGGCTGTTGAAACCGGCGGGCGTGCTCGTGAGTCGGCTGGAATTGCCTTCGAGGAGGCGATGGCGCAGCAGGTTGGCCGAGATGATCTGGGTGGCTTCGTCGATGCGGCTGAACGCGGCGAGCGCATCGGCGGAATTGAGACGGGCCGCGAGATTTTGTTTAAACGAGGCTTCGGCGGCGAGTTTCTCGCACATGAAGACGGGGTCTTGGAGAGCGGCGAGTTCGCCGTCGCGGACTTTGCGGCCGTTCTGGATGCCGAAGAGGTCTTTGCGCGCGCGCCGGGCGTTTTCCGCGCTGCGACCGCTCCAGGAGGTGAGGAGAACCTCACGACGTTTCAGGGTCTCCAAGGAGAGCGGGAGGTCTACGTCGCGGAAGCTGGCGAGTTCGCTGCTGGTGAGGAGTCGGCTGGTGTTACCGGGATGACCGGAGACGAAGACGAGTTCGCCATCGCGTGCGCCTTGAGCAGACCAGCGGAGGTAATGCGCGGGCCGCACAGGGCGATCATTTTCGTAAACGCGAAAAAGACAAATATCGAGGTCGTAGCGGGGATACTCGAAGTTGTCGGGATCGCCGCCGAAGAAGGCCGCCTGCGCCTCGGGGGCGAAGACGAGGCGGATGTCGGTGTAGCGTTTGAACCGGTAGAGGTGGTAAGCACCGCCTTGGTAAAGCGTGACGACATCGCTGCGCAGCCCGGTTTTTTCGAGAGATTCCTTTTCGATCTCGGCGGTGATCTTGCGGCGGGCGAGCGTGGCGTCTTCACCGGTCGTAGTGGTGGGGATGGCGGCGTTGACTCGGGCGGTCACGTCTTCGATGGACTGAAGCACGTTGAGCTCAAGATCGTGGCACTTGATGGCCTCAGCATCGGTGTGCGCGTGGAAGCCGTCGCGCAGGTAATTGTGTTCCGAACTGCCCATTTTTTGGAGCGAGTCGGCGGCGACATGGTGGTTGGTGATGACGAGGCCGTCGCCGCTGACGAACGAGCCCGAGCCGCCGCTATTGAAGCGCACGGAAGCCTGCATGAGGTGATCGAGCCAGGCATCGGTTAACTCAAAGTTATAGCGAGCGCGCAGGGCGGCGCGCGGAGGCGCAGAGAAGAGCCACATCCCTTCCTCGGCATGGGCGAACGGGCTAAGAGCGAGCAAGGACACGGCGACGGCAAGAGACCGGAAATGCATGGTGGTCAGGTGAACGAGACGATTGATGCTTGGCAAATTAAGCTTCTTTCCGAGTTGGGGACTCGTAAGCATCCGGTGTGGTTTCGCTTAAACATGCCGATGCAAAACGACCTTGGCGTATTGCGCTCCTTTCTCCTAAGGGACCGCTTTACCGGCATCGTGGCGGCATTTGGAAGAAGTCGCTGCGTTACCAGCCCCTCACATTGACCACGCTGGCCGCGTTGATTCCGGCGGATCTTCCGCACTCGGTTCAACTCATCGACGAAGGCGTGGCGGATGTGCCGCTCGATCTGGATGTCGATCTCATCGGCATCACGGTGATCACGGGCACGGCGAAACGCGCATATGAGCTGGCTGCTCACTTCCGCGCCCGGGGCGTAACCGTCGTGCTCGGCGGGCCCCATGTGACGCTGATTCCTGACGACGCGCAGCCGCAGGCGGATGCCATTGTGTGCGGCTATGCGGAAGATTCGTGGCCGCAATTGCTGCGCGATTTCGCCGCCGGTGAACTCAAGCCGCGCTACACTCAGGCGCCCGGATTGGAGATCGGGGGACGTCCGTTTCCGAAGCGGGATCTGCTGCCGAGCGAGAATTACATTACGAATAACGTGTTTGAGGCCACGCGCGGCTGCGTGCACGCGTGCGATTTTTGCGTGGTGCCGACGGCTTGGGGGCGGAAACCGTTTCAAAAGCCGGTCGTCGAGGTGCTCGCCGACATTCGCCAGCACGGCGCGCGCAAACTGATCTTTATCGACCTCAATCTGATCGCGCATCGCGGTTATGCGAAGGAGCTGTTCACCGCGCTGATTCCGTTGCGGCTGCAATGGTATGGGCTCGCGACCGTGTTATTGGCCGATGATCCGGAACTCCTCGAACTCGCCGGACGCAGTGGCTGCAAAGGCCTGCTCATGGGCATGGAATCGATTTCGCCGGCTAACCTGAAGGCGAACCACAAGGGCTTTAACTCGCCCGAGCATTACGCACGTGTTGTCGAGCGGCTTCACGCGCACGGGATCGCGTTGCAGGGATGCTTTGTCTTCGGTCTCGATGAGGACGAGCCGGACGTGTTTTTAAAAACTGCCGAGTTTGCCGTGCAGGCGAAAATCGACCTGCCGCGCTTCGCGGTGGTGACGCCATTTCCCAACACGCCTCTCTACCTGCGGCTCGAAGCCGAGGGCCGCATCCTCACGAAGGACTGGGAGCTCTACGACGCACAGCATGTGGTGTTTCAACCGAAGCACATGAGCGTGCAGCAACTCCAAGAAGGCATCGAGGCAGCTTGGAAACATGCCTACTCTTGGAACTCGATCTGGCGGCGCTTGCGGCACTCGCCCGCGCCTTGGCCGGTGCGTATCGGGACGAATCTGGGCTATCGGTTTTATGCGAACAACCTGAGCCGGTTTTATAACTGCGATTGGATTATCGGCCGGGTGCCCCGTAACGCTCCGTTTGTGCAACCGGTGGCGGCGGCGGACGATGGGGAGGCGGCTTAGGATTCACACCTGCATGCGTGTTACGTTGATTCATCCGTGTATCGGTCGTCGTCGCGGCGACCGTAGTTACATCCGCACCTGGCAAATGGAGTCATTGCCTGCGGCGACGCTGGCCGGGCTTACGCCGCCCGATGTGGAGCTGAAGTTCTATGATGATCGCATGGAGGTCATCCCCTTCGACGAAGCCACCGACTTGGTCGCGATCAGCGTCGAGACTTACACGGCGAAACGCGCCTATCAGATCGCCAGTAGTTACCGGCAGCGCGGCGTGCCGGTGGTGATGGGTGGCTTTCACGCCAGCTTGCGGCCGGACGAAGTAGCACGCTACGCCGAGGCGGTTGTGGTGGGTGAAGCGGAGCAGCTTTGGCCCCGTGTGCTCGACGATGCGCGGCACGGCACGCTGCAAAAATTCTACCGCTCCGAAGGACGCGCTTCATTGGCGGGACTGAAGCCGGACCGCTCGATTTTCCGCGGCAAACGCTACCTGAAGGTCGGCCTCGTCGAGGCTGGGCGCGGGTGTCATTTCAAGTGCGACTTTTGCGCGGTCCAGACAGTGTTTAACTCTTCGCAAACACGACGTCCGGCCGACGACATTCTCGCCGAGTTGCGCACGATGCAGAAGGATCGAAAGCTGATCTTCTTCGTCGATGACAACATCACGTCGAACCTCGCACAGGCGAAGGAGTTTTTTCGCGCGTTGATCCCGCTGAAGCTGCGTTGGGTCAGCCAATCGAGCATCAACGCGGCGCATGACGAAGAGTTCCTAGATCTCCTTCGCCGCAGCGGCTGCATGGGTGTGCTGATTGGCTTCGAAAGCCTGAACCCCGCCAACCTCGCCGCGATGAACAAGACGTTCAACACGGCGCGTGGCGGTTTCGAGAAGGCACTGGCGAACCTGCGCAAGCATCGCATCCGTCTCTACGGCACGTTTGTGTTTGGCTACGATGGCGACACGCCCGAGAGCTTCGCGCCCACGGTGGAGTTTGCGCAACGACACGGGTTCTACATTTCGGCCTTTAACCACCTCACACCTTTCCCAGGCACGCCGCTTTATGAGCGGCTGGAAAAGGAGGGGCGGCTCCTTTACGAGGCATGGTGGCTGGACGACCGCTACGGGTATAATCAGATTCCGTTTCAGCCGCGCGGTATGTCACCGGAGGCGTTGCGAACGGCCTGTCTGGAGGCGCGTAGGAAGTTTTACTCGTGGCCGAGCATTTTGCGCCGGAGTATCGATCCGGTAAATCGCGCCGACGGGTTTATGTGGCGGAATTTTTATCTGATCAACGCGCTGCATCGCGGAGACGTAAGCCTGCGGGATCATTATCCGTTGGGAGACGAATCATGGCAGGGCCAACTGTTGCCGGCCAAATGAGTGCGGTGTTTGCGCGGGCGACGGCGGTGGATGAGGCGGATCTGCGCGGCTTGCTCCGGGCGACTCCGACGGCGGGAGCGCTGCGATTGGGCTTTGTGCGCGAGCCGGATTACTTTGCCGGCGAAGGTCTGGCGGGTGGCGACGATCACACGATCATCGCGCGTCGTGACGGTCGGCTGGTCTGCATGGGGCGCTGCTCCACCCGCACGGTTTATCTCAATGGCGAACCGCGCCGGGCGGGCTATCTCGGTGAGCTACGGATGGCAGCGGGCGAGGGGCGTTCGCTCGAGATTTTGCGAGCGGGGTATCGGTTCTTCCATGACGTGGCCTCCGCGCCGGAGCTGGAACCGGCGGATTTTTATTTCACTAGTATCGCGGCGGACAACGAACGCGGACGGCGGGTGCTGGAGGGTGGTCGGCGGCTTGGGCTTCCTGAGTATCGGTTTTTGACGGAGCTGGTCACCTGCGTTGCGCCGGTTTCGCGGCACAGGTCGGAAGCGGGCAGGGAGATCGAGGAGGAACGGGCGGCGCGCGAAGAGATTTCGGCTTTCTTGGAGCGGCATTCTCGCGAGGGGCAGCTGGGGATGACTTGGGACGAGGCGCGTTGGGCGGCGTTGGCGCGACATGGCATCGGTGCGGAGGATTTTGTCTGCGTGCGGCGATCAGGAGAAATCGTTGCGGCGGGCGCGATGTGGGATCAGCGGGCGTTTAAGCAGACGATTATCCATGGCTACGGCTCGGCGCTGAGTTGGGCGCGGCCTTGGATTAACCTAGTGGCTGCGGGGCTCGGGCACCCGGGTCTGCCGAAGCCGGGATCGATGCTGTCGCAAGCGGCTTTGCTGGGCGTTAGCTGGTCGGGCGAAGCGGCGCTGGCCGGGCTTTGGCCCCGGCTGCAAAGGCGCGCCGCGGTGAAGGGCGTGCAGTGGCTAACGCTGACGACCGACGCGCACGATGAGCGGACGGCTCACGTGCGACGGGTGTTGGGCGGACGCGAGTATCGCACTCGGTTATACGCGGTGTGCTGGCCGGATTTGCCGGCACAGCCGTGGATGTCCGACGGGAGGCCGTTTCGGCCGGAGGTGGGCTTATTATGAGCACGGTGGAGAAGTTTCAGCGGGATCGTGCTGAGGCCACGCGGTGCGAGGCGTTGTCCGGGGCTGAACGCGCGGAGATGCGCGAGCTGCTAGCGACGCATTTTGAGGGTGTCACGGAAGACCAATTCGAGCGCGATCTGGCGGAGAAAAATTGGGTGTTGCGCGTGCGTCGCGGCGACCGGTTGGTGGGGTTTTCCACGCTGCTGGCTTATCGGGCGAAGGTGGCGGGCCGGGAGGTGAATGTGATCTATTCGGGTGACACGCTCATGGCGCCGGAGGCATGGAACTCGCCGACGTTGGCTCGGGGCTGGATTTCACTGGTGAAGCAGGTGCAGGCTGCGTTGCCGGAAGGGCCGTGCTACTGGCTGTTGTTGTCGTCGGGCTTTCGGACGTATCGGTTCTTGCCGGTGTTCTGGCGCAAATTTTGGCCGTGCGAGAATCGGGCAACGCCACCGGAAGTGGTGGAGTTGATGTCTGAGCTGGCGCGCGTGAAATTTGGCGGGCGCTATGATTTGACGGCGGGTGTGGTGCGTCTGGCGGTGCCGCAGCGGTTGCGCGGCGAATTGGGCGAGGTGCCGGTGCAGCGGCGGGCGGATGCGCATGTGCGATTCTTTCTGGAGCAGAATCCCGGGCATGCGGAGGGAGATGAACTAGTGTGTTTGACCGAGTTGAGCGACGCTAACCTGACGCCGGCGGGACGGCGCGTTGTGCGGGAGGCGAGCGTATGAGTTGGGGAGCGGCCTTGGCGAACGCGGTGTGGGCGGCGAGTAACCTCGGAATGGCACGACGCTTTGCCTCAGCGTTGCGCGAACCAGCGGAGGCGCAGGCGTGTTGGCTGAAAGCACACCTAGCGCGGGATGCGGAGTCGGCGTTCGGGCGCGCGCACGGCTTTGCGGGGATCAGCGATTATGTGGAGTTCGCGCGGCGGGTGCCTCTGCGCGGCTGGGACGAGTTTGCGCCGTGGGTGGCGAGGATTCGGGCGGGTGAAGCGGACGTATTGGGGTGGGACCCGGTGACACATTTGGCGCCAACGAGCGGGTCGAGTGGCGCGCGGAAACTGATTCCGTTTACCGCTGGGTTGCAGGCGGGGTTTTCGGCGGCAGTTGGGGCGTGGATGACCGACCTCGTGCGAGCGAGGCCGGGACTGTTAGGCGGGCCGTCCTATTGGTCGGTCTCGCCGTTGACTGAGGAGGCGGACGACGCGGAGGGACGGGTGCCGGTGGGGTTTGCCGATGACGCGGAGTATCTGGGCGGCATTCGGGCGTGGTGTGTGCGACGGGTGCTGGCAGCGCCGGCGGAGCTACGGCACGAAAGTGACATGGAGGTGTTTTGGCGGCACACGCTGGTGTGTCTGCTGGCGCGCCGGGATTTGCGGCTGATCTCCGTTTGGCATCCGTCGTTTTTGGAGCTGTTGCTTGGCGCGGCGGAGCGGCATTGGGAGGCTGTGTGCGCTCGGGTGAAGGACGCGGGGCGGGCGCAGGAGCTGCGTCGGCTTGGACCGCAGGCGTGGTCGCAATGGTGGCCGGCGTTGCGGGTGATCAGTTGTTGGGGCGATCAAGCGGCCGAGCCGGGATTGCTGGGTTTACGGAGAAAGTTTCCCGGGGTGTGGGTGCAAGCGAAGGGTCTGCTGGCGACGGAAGCGGCGGTGACGATTCCTTGGCGCGGCGCGTATCCGCTGGCGGTGACTTCTCATTTTTTTGAGTTCATTGACGACGCGGGCAATGTGCGTCGCGCGCATGAACTGGAGCGGGGCCGCAATTACGAGTTGGTCGTGACGAACGGCGGCGGGCTGTGGCGTTACCGGCTGGGCGACGTCGTCGAATGCACGGGGTGCCTTGCGGCGACGCCGACGCTGCGTTTTCTCGGGCGGGCCGGCAACGTGAGCGATCTTCGTGGCGAAAAACTCAGCGAAGCGTTTGTGGCGGAAGTGCTGCACGAGTTGTGGACGGCCGGTGAGCGTCCGGAGCATGCGGTTTTAAAGGCGTGCGGGCGGGGGGCGGATGCCGGTTACGTGCTGGAGATATCAGGCAATGAGAGCGCTTCGTTGGTGGAGCGCTTGGATTCCGCGTTGTCGCAGAATCCCCATTACGCGTTGGCCCGGCGTCTGGGGCAATTGGCACCGGTGCGCGTCGTGGTGCTGGATGCGCAGGCCGCGAGTAACTGGCTGCGCGAGCAACGTCAGCGATTGGGCGACGTAAAACCGCCGGTTTTGATTCGGGCAGCTAACGGCAGCGAGGGACGGCCATGATTATTCTGGGGTGGGAAGCGCAGTCATTGGCGGGGCCCGTCTTGTGCGCTCTAGGAGTGACGGGGCTGCTCTTGGGCGGCCTCGTGTATGGCGTGTTGGGGAAGCCGGTGGTTTTCAGAAGTAGGGAGAATCCGGATCAGGCGCCGACCGCATGGGAGCGTTGGTCGGTTCACCTGCTGGTTATCGGTGCGTGGTCGACGGGATTTGGCCTGATCGTGTGGCGAGGCCCGGCGCAGCCCGGTTGGGATGTGCGGCTGCCGGGCGAGGCGGGCTGGCCGGTATGGCCTGCCGCTGAATGGGTTTATGTGACGGGTTACTTGACGCCACTGGTGATCTCGTGGCTGGCGCCTACACGACGGGCGTTGATGCGCTGCGCATGGGAGCTGTCCGCGCTTTCGCTGGTGAGCGCGGTGTGTTTTTTGGCGCTGCCCATTTGTTCGCCACCACGCGTTTCGCCAGGTGGGGCATCGCTGTCCAACTGGCTGCTGACGTTTGAGACGGGGCGCGCCGATTTCGCGGCGGCCTCGCTGCCGTCGTTCCACGTGTTTTGGGCGATGATGCTGGCGAGCGTGTTGAGCGCGCGTGGAAGGTGGAGCGCCGTTGCCGGCTGGAGCTGGGCGGTGGCAATGTCGATGGCGTGCGTGGTCAATGGCGCACACGCGGTGGCCGACGTCGCGGCGTCATGGGTGATTTACCCACTGGTTGTCTCGGTGATGTGCCGTGGGTCAGACCGCGCGAGTTCGCTTCCGTAGCACGCGATTTAGCAACATGCCAAGGGCTGCACCGAGGACGAGTCCACCGAGGCCGTAGGTGACCCTGGCCTTCTTTTCGAAGAACGTGACGATGCTGTTGTTGAACGGGTCCATCGTCACTTGGGAGCGCACGAGTTTCCATCCGGTGTCGGTGCGCTTCATCACCGCCGTCCAGGTGCTCGTGTAGGTGAATTCGCCGGCGGAGGTTTTCACGAACTCGTCGGCGGTGCCATGGGCGACGGCGAGGTTGCCTGAAAGCAGGCTGGGCTCGGCGTCGAGTTTTACTCGGTAAACTACGCCGGGGAACGCGGCGTGGAAGCGGTCGTAGATCGCTTTTAACTCGGCAAAGGAATGGAACGACTGGTTGTCCACGGTCACTCCACTGGTTTCGGCATCGAACAAGGGTTCAAGATGCGTGAGGTCACCAGAGGCAAGGGCGGTTTCGTAGGTGGTTTTGAGCTGGCGGAGTTCGGCACGCAGGTCGGTCGGTGATTGGGCGTGTGTGGAGGTGAGGGTGAGCGCGAGGAGCGCGAAACCGGCAATGAAGCGGAGACGGGTGTTCATGATGACTGGGTGGTTGAAGAAACGCGGGCGCCTTCGCGCCACTGGGTGAAGGGAGTTCCGAGAAAGAGGACTTCGGTGGTTTGGTCGGCGCCGAGGGTAACGCCGGGCCCAAGCAGCGCGCTTGCGCCCAAGGTGCAACGGTCGCCTAACGTGATGAGGCCAATCGTAAACGTGGTGCAGCCCGTCGCGTCGAGCGCGCCGAAGTGGCCAACGAGGCGGGTGTCGATGCCGAGAACGACATCGTCACCGATACGGAGCAGTGGCCGATCAAAAACGCGCACACCGGGCGACCAGAGGGTGAGGCGGCCGACGCGTGCCCCCCAAAGTCTCAGCCACGCGGAGTAAGCACCGGGGATGAAACGGAGCAATTCTTCGATCCACGGGAGGCGGTTGAACACGGCTTGGAGTTGCCACGTGGTCCACCAGCGGAAAAACACGGCGGAGGGCACGGTGACTTCGCCTTGGGGCAAAGTGCGTAGCAGGACAATCCGGGCGAGCAGCGGAGGCAGGATGAAGAACCAGCCGAGCCCGGCGACGAGACGGGCGAGGGGGTTCGGCGGAAGAAAGGTGACGAGAGCGGCGAGACCAGCGAGATGTGCCAGTGGCAGCGCGTTGAGGGCGAGCAAGCGAACCTTCTGCGCGGGGGTGAAGTGCGCGTGGCTGGTGACGGCACGCACGCGCATTGCCCGTCGGAGGCCGTCAGCGGATGAGTTTGCCTGCATGAGGATTGGTGACGGTTTTTTCAGCGGGAGTGGGGCCGCGCCATTGGCGGAGCCAGGCGGTGAACATGGATTCGCGGGGTGCGGCGGGGCCGGCGTCGAGATGGGGAAGGTGAACCCACGGGACTTCGGGCCGCTCGTGGTGGCGCTGGTGCCAGTTGTGGTTGAGCCAAAGGGTGTCGAGCCAGCGCCACGTGCGGAGATTGCGGGCGCCTTTGTGCACGTCGCGCTCGGTGTGATAGTGGTGCATATATTGCATCGAGGACCAACTGGCACCGAAGGCACCGATCAACGTGAGCCAGGTGAACCACGGGACGAGTCCGGTCGCTATCAATCCGCCGTGCAGCCCGAGAAGGGCGATGGCTTCGAGGCGGATGAAACGGTCGTAACGGGGGTTGAGCGATGCGAGCAGCGCCTCGGTGGGTTTATCGAAGTTCGCGGAGGCCGGCGACCAGAGGCGTGGACGCAGAGGAAGGATCACGTTGCTCAATGCGATGCAGAACCAGAATCCGCCGGTGAGGATGTTGTAGAACACCCAGTTTTTCCAGAGGCGGCTGTCGCCCTCGAAGTAGTGGTCGAAGGCTTCATCGTCGGTGCGGTTGCGCACGTGATGGCCGAGGTGGCCTTGGCGCAGGAGGTGGAAGGGCGCGGGGAAAAACAGCGCGAGCAACGTGCCGGCGGTTTCGTTCACGCTGTGGTTGGGGTGAAGCAGGCCGTGCTCGGCCTCGTGGAGCATCAGGTAGGCGGAGTTCATGACCAACGCGTAGGCGACCGCGAGCACCGGCACCCACGGCCAGAAAGCGAGGCGTCCTGCGAGAATGAGCAGGCCGACGAGCAACGTGAGCTGGAGGGCGGCGATCAGCAGATTGAGTCGCGCCGGGATGGGCCGGGCCGCGGTGGGCGACGGTTCTTCAGTGCGTGTGGTCATGGGAGAGCCAGCGAGCGGCGAACGGAGCGAAATCGGCGGAAGACGAGGCTTGTTTCCAAGTGCGCGGGACCGCATCGCGACCGAAAACGGCGGCGCGGAAATCGGGACTGGCGGCGAGGGTGCGCAGCTGGGCTTTGAGCGTGGCGGCGGAGACCGAGAGGTCGGGCAGGTCGGCGGCGAGCGCATCGATGACGCGCAGGGCGGCGCGACGCGGCACGGCGATGAATTCGCCGACCATCCAGTTGAGCAGGCGAACGTTGATCCTCCGCAACCACGCGGGCGTGGAGGGCCAGAGCTGGTTGATCAGCGCGATGTCCCATTGGACGTGGCCAGCTTCGTCCACGAGGTGTCGGCGTTGGGCGTTCACGATAGCAACGGGGAAGACGTCGGGCTCGGCGAGGTAGAGGCGGCTGGCGAACATGGTTCGTTCTTCCAGGAGTTGCACCAGCCAGATGAGAAAGGGGAATTGGCGCGGGTGTCGCAGCATGCCTGAGAGGATGGACTCCGCCGGCGCACTGATCTGAACAAAGTGCCGCCACGAATGCGCATACCAGTCGTGACGAAGATCACGGAGCAGCGCGTGAAATTCGGCTGAGTGGGAATTTTCCTCGGCTTCGAACGTGGCGAGCGAGTCGCGGAGGGTTGAGTCCGTAACCAGCGGACGCACCGCTCGCAACAGGGGAACGATGATCGCCTGTTCGAAGAAGATGATCTGCTCGTGAAAATAGAGTCCTTGAAGCTGGTTGTAGCGCAGGCGTTCCTCGGGCCGGAGCAGGGTCCACGCAGGCGTGAGGCGCAGCGGGGTGAGGCGATCGGGGATGAAGGGGCGGCTCCACTCGGCGTTGAGGGTGTTTGACGGCGAGATGTTCATACGGTCACGCCAGCAGGGGCGGGCAACAAGTCCTGTTCGAGGCGGCGGAGTTCCCGAAAGCGATCGGCGAGGGCGAAGGTGCGGGGTTCGCGCGCACGACTATAGAGTGTGCCCAAGTAGTCGGCACGGCCGGCGAGCGCGTGGATTTCGCGGCGGATGCGTGGCAGCAGGGGCGTGATCTCCGGGTGTTCGAGAGCGAGTTGGCGGACGACGTTCCAGCCGGCGCGTTTCGGGGCTTGGAAAAATTCGCGCAACAACGTGACGAAGAGTCCGCGGTTGAGCATGCGGCCGGCGGGCGAAAGCGCGGGCCAGAGGCGGCGAATCACCTCGGCGTCGCAGCTCACATGGCCGGCCTCGTCGGCTGCGTGCAGGCGATGCAGGGCGACGTAATACGGCTCCAACGTGCTGGCTTCACGGATGATTTCACGCGAAGCGGGCAGCGTGCGTTCCTCGATGATCATCGCGAGCCAGAGCACGAAGGGGAACGTGGCGGGATGTCGTGCGCAGAAATCGAACAGGCGCTGGGCAAGCGGCGGGGATGAGACGAAGAAGTGGCGGTTTTCTCCATACAACGCGGGCGCGCTCGCTTGATTCAGGCGGTGGAACCACCACGAGTGCAGGCGTTCCTCGGCTTGGAAACGCTCCAGCCGCGCCACGAGCGCCGGCTCGTCGGCGAAGCGTTGCATCAGCGCGGGCAGAATGGGACCGGCCAGCATGCTTTCGAGGAAGATGAACTGTTCGTGGTAGGCGCTGGCGAAAAGCTGGTTGTAGCGCAGCCGCACGGCGGGCGAGAGCACGGCGTAAACGGGCGTGTGGGCGAGCGGCGTGAGTGATTCGGGAAGGAATCGTTTCGAGCGATCGACGATGCCCAGTTTGAAACGCTCGGGGTTCAACGTGTCGGCGCCGGTGCTCATGAGGTCACCTCGTGTGTGGGCGCGCAGGGCACGCTTTTTCCGGAAAACCAATCACGATAGAACGCCCAGAGATTGGGTGAGACGAGTTGCGGATCGATACGCGGAGCGATCTCGCGTGAGTGAAAGGCGGGCAGTTCGCTCCAGTGCAACGTGGGGCGGAGGTGGTGCGCGGTGTGGAAACCGACGTTGAAAAAGAAAAAGTTAAACCAACGGCCGGTGATGTTGCGGCTATTCTGCCAGGCATCGGCGGGCGCGAGTGCTTGGTGCTGGAGCAGGTTAAACGTGACCAACCACCATTGGCCGTGGAGCCAAGGCAGGGCGACGTAGAGGAGCGTGGCGCGCCAGTCGGCAATCAGCAGCACGGAGAAGACGCCCCAAAGCGTGGTTTGCTCGGCCAAGGCGCGCCAGAAGAGCGGGCGGTTGCTGCGCCACCAGAGCGGGAAATCGAGGGGCTTGCGGATGTAGAGTTCCCACGCGGCGCGGGGGAAAAAGCAGACGACGTTCAGCCATTGGGAACGGAAGCCGACGAGGTGGGCGCGCACGAAATCCTCCTCGGTGTTGCTGTGGCCATGATGACGCAGGTTGTGCTCGGTGAGAATCGAGGTGGCGGTCGTGCCGGTGAGCAATCCGAGCCAGTGGTCGAGCAGGAGATTGGGCCCGCGCGCGCGAAAGGTGCGCCGGTGCATGTGGTTGTGCTTCACGTTGGCCGAGCAGATCGCCAGCCACGCGACGGCATACCACGCGGCGATGTTGCGAAATACGCCGGTCCACAGACCGATCATCAGCAGCGTTTGCAGGGCTAGAAACGCGAAGGCCCGCACGTCGGCGGCGTTGCGCAGTCCGAGCCCAAACGAGGAGTGATGTGAGCCCGCACGCATTGGGGGCGGAGATCACGGCAATTTGTGCAACAGAGCAACAAAATGCCGTGGCGGCACCGGTGGGGTGGACGGCTTTAGGGCAGGCAGGGCTGCCTGTTGGTTAGCGGCAGAATGCCGAAGATTGATTCCTCGGAGCTGCGTTCATTTTCTCGCGAGAGTGCAATGTGTGAGACGTCTTAACCCAGAGTTCTTGAAGTATGCCGACGGGGAGATTTATCGACTCGGCGGACCGCTTGTTTCCGCACACCTGCTGGTGGACCACGACGGGCTGGTGCTGGTTGATACCGGACTTGTCGGCGTTCCTGAAAACCTGGCTCGTTTGCTGGCTCAGATCGGGCGATCACCTCGGGACCTCAAGGCGATTTTGCTGACGCATGGGCATCTGGATCACACGGGCGGTGCGGCACGGATTCAGAGAGAGACCGGGGCTGCGGTTTGGGTGCATCCGGCGGATCGGGAACACGTCGAAGGCAAGGTGCGGTATCGCGGTTGGTCGCGTGGTTGTGGACTCTTGGAATGCGCGGGGAGGGCGTTGTTCGGTTATCAGGTGCCTGAAGTAACCCACGAATTGGCAGACGGGATGCGGCTGCCTTGGTGGGGCGGCTTACATGTGGTTCACCTGCCCGGACACACGCCGGGGCATTGTGGGTTTGTTTGCGAGCGCACAGGGTGGCTTTTGAGCGGAGATCTGTTTGCGAGCTATGGGTGGTCAACCCACCTGCCGCCGCGCGTCCTGAATCGCGATCAAAACGGCGTGCGTGAGAGTCTCGCCAGAGTGGCCGCGATGGATCTGCGCGGCGTGATACCGAGCCATTACGATGTGCTGGACCCGGCGATGCATTGGGAACGTTTACGGTGTCTGGCCAAAGTCGGATGAAACTTTAAAAAACCTGCAAGTGCTCGCGCAAAGGATTGCCAAGAAAGCAGAGACTCCACTCCTTTGGGTCCACTATGTCATGGCACTACGCGGTAAACGGTCAGCAACAGGGGCCGGTCTCGGATGATGAGCTAAAACAGCTGGTTAACGCAGGCACGGTGCGGGCGGAAACCTTGGTTTGGCGGGACGGTTGGCCTGACTGGCGTGCTTACGGCACCGTGGCTTCCCCGGCCCCGGGGACGGCGGATGCAATGGCCGACGCAGATACGGCGGTGTGCGCGGTGAGCGGACAGCGTCGGCCCAAGCGCGACATGTTGGAGTTTGAAGGACGCTGGGTCAGCGCGGAGCACAAGGATGAGTTTTTCCAGCGGCTACGCGAGGGCGTGAGCCTGCCGAACGATGTGGTTTACGCGACGTTCGGGAGACGTTTCTCCGCCAAGTTCATTGACGGCCTCATTGTTGGTATCCCCAACGCATTTATCTCCTCTGCATTGGGGGTAGCCTTGGCGTCAGCGGGCATGGTCGTCGTTCAAATCGTGGTCCAGCTTGTGGGACTCTCTCTGACGTTGTCTTATCTGATTTATTTCATCCGCAAGAACGATGCTACTCCGGGTAAGAAAGCGATGGGGTTGCGCTTGCTTCGTGCGGATGGCTCGAAGCTGAGCAAGCGGCGAATTATTGGACGCCACTTTGCGGAGTATCTGAGTTCGTTTACTCTGCTCATCGGCTATCTGATGGCGGCGTTCGACAAGGAACAGCGCCGTGCGTTGCACGACCGCATTGCCGACACGCGGGTGATCGACGTGCGCGGACTCTGACACGCTTAATCTCGTCGATTTCTCTGCGACATGGTTGTCCCTGAAGCCGCCACTTTCGACCCGCTCGCGCCGCCTTGCCCAAAGTGCAAGGTGCCGCTCAGTGGGATCGGCGACGCAGGCGAGGGGGCCTGTGGCGCCTGTGCGACGGTGCTGCAGTTCGTGCAGTTCCCCGCGCGACACCGGGCCAAGCCAGTGGCCAAGGCGGTGCGCTCGCTGGATGGGGACGCGACTTGTTTTTTTCACGCTCAGAATCAGGCGGTGACGGCGTGCGATAACTGCGGTCGGTATGTGTGCGCGGTGTGCGAGGTTCCGGGCGAGGAGGGCCGAAAGCTCTGCCCTCCGTGCGTTTCAGCGGGACGGAAGAAGGTCGTGGAAAAAGCCGACGAGATGGTCACCTACGACGTGCTCGCTTCGACCTTGGCTTTACTGCCGCTTCTCGCGTGGCCCGTTACGTTAATCACCGCCCCGGTCGCGCTGGTGGTGGCGATCTACGGATGGAAGAAACCCCGCAGTTTGGTGCGGCCCGGATCCACCCGATTCATCGTCGCGATCGTGGTCTCTAGCTTGGTGATTTGCGGCTGGGTCGCCTTCGGGCTCGCGCTTTGGGCAACGAAGTAAACCACGTAAAATCGAGTAACCGAAAACATGGCTCGTAAACCCAAGACCTACCAAAAGCTCGTCCGTCGTCGTGGCGGTGTAGGCACTTATTTCACTCTTTGGCTCGCGTCCGACCACGTGCTGCAGGTGGAGGCGAACATGATGACGGAGAGCTATCAACGTGTGTGGTTGCGCGATGTGCAGGGAATCTTCGTGCGTCCGAGTCGTGAGTCACGATGGGCGACATGCGTGGGCTTGGGGCTTTTGGTTCTCTTCGTGGCACTGGCGCTGATGACAGGGGCGACGATGGCCCCGGTGTATTGGGTTTTTTCGGGGCTGAGCGTGATCGTGCTTCTCTACGGACTCTTTTTTGCGCGCTCGTGTCATTTTCACGTTGTCACGGCGGTGCGGCGGACGGAGTGGAGCAATGTCGCCCGACGCCGGCAGGCGCGTAAGTTGATCGCGCGTCTGGAGCCGCTCATCCGCGAGGCGCAACGGGCTGAGGCTGCCACCGTGGCGACGGCGCAACCGTTCACCGCTGATCAACCTGCCGCAGCCGGGGACTCCGTGGATACTTCGGTGGCGACATGACAAGCGGTGCGGCCATACCGCCGATGGTTCCGGGGAGGTCGGGCACGCCCCGGCGTCGTTGCGCGCGCCATGAGGAACGCGAGGCGGTGGGACGTTGCACGGGGTGCTCGGGTGGCTTTTGTCGCGAGTGTCTGACCGAGCACGAGGACCGGTTGTATT
Source organism: uncultured Opitutaceae bacterium (assembly GCA_967755175.1). Classification (GTDB taxonomy): domain Bacteria; phylum Verrucomicrobiota; class Verrucomicrobiia; order Opitutales; family Opitutaceae; genus Rariglobus. Next base: position 19,625 of record CBRAFO010000063.1, read on the forward strand.
GCGGACCGTGCTTTGCGTTGCACATTGAAGCGGGGCGGCGAGCCAGCGCGCGGCGTCCGACTGACTGGCGTCAGTGGAGGACCGGCGTGGCGGTGGTTGGATCGATGCTGTGCCTGGTCGTTGGGTTCTACCTGCTGGGACGGCTATTGTCGGCGATCCCTGCGGACGTGCACGACGGCACGGTGTGGAAGAAGCTCTCCGAGCCATGACCGTAATCGCAAAAAAGTCTGATGCGCCCGGCGCGGTCGAGCTGATCGAAGAGGCGGTGAATCTGCTGCGAGCAGCACCGCCGGCGGCGTGGGCGCTTTATCTGGCGGGGGCGGTTCCCTGGGTGCTCGGGCTGGGACATTTTTGGGCGACGGCGAGTTGGTTTGCGCCGCGCCCGGAGGAGATTCTTTGGCGGTCGTTGGGGCTCGCGGTGCTTTACGTGTGGCTGAAGGTGATGCAGGCGCAGTTTTGTGGACGCTTGAGAGCGGCCCGGTTCGGCGCGGAACCGGAGCGGCTTTCGTGGCGCGGATTGGTGCGGACGGCAGGACGGCAGGCGCGGGTGCAGGGTTGGGCGGTGCCGTTGATGCCGCTGGCCGCCGTGCTGACGCTGCCGGCGGCGGCGACGTGGATGTTTTTTGAGAACGTCACCGCGTTGGCCGCCTCGCCGGACACGGGCGGGGAAACGCTGGAGCGTCGGGCGCGGCGGGAGGCAATGCGCTGGCCGCTGCCGGCGCATGTCGCGTTGTTATTGTTCAGCGGAGTCTGGTTGTGCGTGTGGGTGAATATCGCGACGACTTTCTATGCGGCGCCTTGGCTGGCGCGCACGTTGTTCGGAGTGGAGAACATGTTTGGGCTTAGCGGCTGGTCGGCGGTGAACAGCACCTTGCTCGCGTTGGTCACGATACTGACCTGGCTGGCGGTCGATCCGTTGGTGAAGGCGTATCACGTGCTGCGGACGTTCTATGGCGAGGCGCGGCATACGGGTGAGGATTTGCGGCTGGAGCTGCGGCGTCCGTCCGGACGTGCCGCGATGGTGAAGGGGGCGCGCGTTGTCGTGTTGGTCCTGGGGTTGGGCGTTCTGGCCGGGGCGGTGCCGGGAGCGAGTGGGCTGATGGCCGCGGAGCATGTGGCCGGGCAGGTCTCACCTGCACAGGTGGATCAGGCGCTCGACGAGGCGCTGCGCGACCGGGACTTTCGGTGGAGTTTGCCGCCGCTGCCTTCTGCGGAAGAAACGGCGAGTGTCGCGGATAGTTGGCTCAAGCGTTTCGTGCGTCAGGGCTTTGAGCTGATCGTGCAGATTGTTCGGGATGTGCGTGACCTGATCAAACGCTTGGTTGAGTGGGTGGACGGATTATTCGGTCACAAGAAGGAGAACCCGGAAACCAAGGCGAAGGCGTCTTGGGGCGACATGGGGGCGTTGGTGCGCGGGCTGCTTTATGGGTTGCTGGGTCTTTGTCTGGTGGCGCTCCTGTGGATTTTGTGGACGAGTTGGAAGAAACGGCCGGTTGCGCCTCGGGTCCTTTCGCCCTTGGCGGCCGCGGCTTTGCCGCCCGATCTGAACGACGAAAAACTGGAGGCGTCACGGCTGCCTTCGCACGAGTGGCTGGAGTTGGCGCGGGCGCAGCTGGCTCGCGGCGAATGGCGGCTGGCGCTCCGTGCGCTTTATCTGGCGTCGCTGGCGAGTTTGGGTGCGCGGGGACTGGTGAGCCTCGCCCGGGCCAAGACCAATCTCGATTACGAGCGCGAACTCGCACGGCGCGCGG
>CBRAFO010000064.1:0-20895 GCA_967755175.1 uncultured Opitutaceae bacterium
GCATGCTGGCCGCAAGCGAAGACGCGGTGCGCGACCTCGTGGAGAAACCGTAGCGGAATGCCGAGGTGGCATGGGCATCTCGCCCTATCACGAAGTAGTGAGTAGCGAGTAGCGGGTAGTGAGTAGGTTTCGGAACATAGGCGAGACGCCCAATACCGTTGCTTTAGGTCCGGCCCTCGGCGGAGTGGCGACGTCCCCGTCGCCGACTTCGGCGGCATTCTTGCCGCCCATACTCCGGCGACGAGGACGTCGCCGCTCCTTTCACGCCGGGTGCAACGTGAACCGTATTGGGCGGGGTGCCCGTGCCACGTAATCAGCCGAGCAACGCTTCGCGCATCGCGCGGAACTTAAGTTCGGTCTCGGCGTATTCGCGCTCGGGATCGGAGCCTTCGACAATACCCGCGCCGGCATAGACTCGCGCGGTGTTTCCCTCGACCAGCGCCGAACGGATGCCGACGAGAAATTCGCCGCCGCCCCGGGCGTTCAGCCAGCCAATCGCGCCGGCATAGAGGCCACGCGGAAAACCTTCGATCGCGCGAATGCGGGCGACCGCTTCTTCGCGTGGCGAACCGCCAACCGCCGGCGTGGGGTGCAGCCGGGCCAATGCATCCAGTAAATGAACGCCCGACGGCATCGTCGCCGTGACGGGCGTGTGGAGGTGTTGCACGTTGGCGAGCTTGCGGAGGGCTGGCTTGGCGGGGAACTGCGGCGTCAAACCCAGTGGCTCCAATCGGCGCACGATGGAGTCGAGCACGTGTCGGTGCTCGCGAACGTCTTTTTCGCTGGAGAGCAGAGCTTCACCGAGAGCGGCGTCCTCGCTCGCACCCAGACCGCGTCGTGCCGAACCGGCCAAGGCCTCGGTTTCGAGCACGCCTTTGCTGACTCGCACCAAGCGCTCCGGGCTCGCGCCGATGAAGCTGTGTCCGCAGCCGTTCGCCACGGAGAAACTGTAGCATTCGGGGAAGCGTTCGCGCAGGCCGTCCAACAAGCGCAACGGATGTAGGGGCGTATCGGCCTGCATGTCCTGCGCGCGGGCGAGCACGATTTTTTTGACGGAGCCTTCGGTGATTGCGGCAAGTCCGCCCGCCACCGCCGCGCGAAAGTCGCCCGCTTCGGTGGTTTGAAAGGTGGCATGGGGTTCTTGCGCGTAACTTGGCGCGGACCGGGCGTAGTCGAGGTGTTTGAACTTTCCGTGTGCACGCCAGACGCGCTCGGCGAGCAGCATGAGATCGGCGTCGGGTGTAACCAATAGGTTGGCCACCGCCGTCGTGATGTCCCCTGCCCTCGCGACTTGCCAACGCGGCACGAACACGCGTGCAGCCGGGAATGGTTCACCGGATTCGACCTCGTCGAGGAACGTGAACGCTCCGAAGAAATGAGGTCCGCCAAACGGCGCATCGACATCGCCCACGGCAATGGTGCGCGCGAGCACGTCGTCGATGAAGCGTTGGACCGAGGCAAAGCGGTCTGGTCCGGAAGCCTCGTGGGTAAGCACCGCTTCGGCCCCGGCGATGGCGGTCTGGATGTTCGGGCGCTCGGCGTAGAAATGAAGTTCGCCGGACTCGAAAATCGCTTCCAGCACCGCCAGCGGATCGAGCGCGCCAACCGTGACCGAAATGCTCACCAGCCGTGGTTGTCCATCGGAACGCGCGGCGTCACGACACTGGCGCAAGAAAGCAACCAGCGCCTCGGGCGAGGCGTTTTCCGAAGGGTGGATCGGAAGGATGGTCATGAGACAATCCCTGTTGAGAGTTGAGCGCTGAGAGTTGAGAGACTGAAAACAGGGTCTTCCGGTTCGAAGCTCTCAACTCTCATCCCTCAACTCTCAGCTCTTCTGTCCCTCGGCTTGCGGACGCGGGAAGAGGATCGCGGTTTCGGCGACCTTCGAGCCGGTGAGGCGGTTGCCCCACACGAGTTCGTCTTTCCAGACCGAGCCGGCGGTGTAGCCGAGCACGCCGTGGATCTTCGTCGTGGTATCGGGCATGACGGCGAGCAGCAGCGACACGCCGAGACGCAGCGCTTCGGCGATGGTCGCGAGGGTGGTTTTTAAGAGCGCCTGATCTTTCGGGTCGGCGGACTTGCCGAGCTTCCACGGAGCGCGGGTCTCGATGTAGGCGTTGGTCGCGGTGATGAACGCAAAGGTGCGCTCCAGCGCGATGTGGAACTGGAAGCCTTCGTGATACGCGATGACCTCGTCGCGGGTCTTGGTCCAGAGCGCCTGCAAATCCTGCTCGGCCTGCTCGGAGACTTCGGCCGCGGGCACGAGTCCGCCGGCGAAGCGGTTGGTCATGTTGAGCGCGCGGTTGACGAGGTTGCCCAGGTTGTTGGCGAGTTCGGAATTGTAGCGGGCGAGGAACTGCGCGAGCGAGAAGTCGCTGTCTTGGCCCACGCTCATTTCGCGAATGAGGAAGTAGCGGAGGGCATCGACGCCGTATTTGTCGGCGAACTCGGCGGCATCGACGAAGTTGCCGGTGCTCTTGGACATCTTGGAGCCGTTGATCGACCACCAGCCGTGCGCGAGGAGCGACTTCGGGGGCTCGATGCCGGCGGCCTTGAGCATGATCGGCCAGTAAACGGCATGCGGCGGGACGAGGATGTCCTTGCCGATGACGTGGAAGTTAGCTGGCCAGAACTCGGGCTTGTCGATCACGGCCGTGTAGTAGTTCACGAGCGCGTCGAACCACACGTAGGTCACGAAATCTTCGTCGAACGGGAGGGTGATACCCCATTCGAGACGTTCTTTCGGACGGGAAATACAGAGGTCGTTGAGCGGCTCGGAGAGGAATTCGAGCACCTGCTTCTGGCGGTAACGCGGGAAAACGAAGTTCTCGTTGGTCTTCAGATGATCCACCAACCACTCCTGATACTGGCGGAGTTTGAAGAAGTAGTTCGACTCGGTGATCTCGGTGACTTCGCCGAAGAGCTCCGGCCAGGAGCCATCGGGATTGCGGTCCTTGTCTTGGAGGAACTGCTCTTGGCGCGTGGAGTAGAAGCCTTTGTATTCGGCTTTGTAGATCTCGCCCTTGTCGAAGAGCTGCTGGAGGAGCTGGCGGACGACCTTCTTATGGCGCTCTTCGGTGGTGCGGATGAAGTCGTTGTTGGAGATGTTCAGCTTCTTGCAGAGGGCGCGGAACTCCTCGGACACCTCGTCGCAAAACTGCTGGGGCGGGATGCCGCGTTTCTTGGCGCTTTGCTGGACCTTCTGGCCGTGCTCATCGACGCCGGTGAGGAAATAGACGTTGTCGCCCATTAACCGCCGGAACCGGGCAATGACGTCCGTCAGCACCTTTTCGTAGGCATGGCCTAGGTGTGGCGAACCGTTCACGTAGTCGATGGCGGTCGTGATGTAGAAGTTCTTCATGGGCGGAAGGGAAACCAGAAAGCACGTCCCGCCAAATGTCGAAGATTTTGGTGCGTGCGCGTTGATGCCCACGGCGAGGACATATCGGGGGCCGCAGGGAAACTGCATTGAGCCGCATCGAGGCGCGCGACCTGATATCGTAAGCGAGAGGCTAAGCCTGAGCTAAGCTCGCCAATAAATATTAGTTGACCCTAATTAATTCACGGGGAGTTTAGGCGAGGCTAACTTTGATATGACACGCAAAACCGCAAAATTGATGCGCACTGAGACATCGGAACCACGGCGATTCACGTTTCGCGGAAACCAAGAAAACACTGCCCTATCCATGAAACGCCTCTGCTTGTTCGCGGTCATGTCCACTGTCGTGGTGAACGCCCAGCCCGAGAAGTCCGGCTATACTCTTTTCAACCCCACACCTCGCGACCAGATGCGCGAGATGAGCACGGATCGCCCGGATCAGACCGAGAGCCCTTACACGGTCGATGCCGGCCACTGGCAGCTCGAATTGGACTTCGCCAACTACACCGAGGATCGCGAAGCCGGAGTTCACACGCAGGCGCTCACGATTGCGCCGGTTAACGTGAAGCTTGGTCTCACGAACACGACCGACCTCCAATTTGTTTTCGACAGCTACACACGCGAGCGCGTTCGTGCTGCCGGCTCGACAGCGACGACCCGCGGTTGGGGTGATGTCACGATTCGCTTAAAACAAAACCTGTGGGGCAACGACGGTGGCGACACGGCGCTCGCGGTGATGCCGGTCGTCAAAGTGCCCACGGGCGAAACGGGCAACGGCCAAGTTGAAGGCGGACTCATCGTGCCCTTGGCCGTCAGCCTTCCGCGCGGCTGGGGAATGGGCCTGATGACCGAGGTGGACCTGCTGTCCGACTCAGTCGGCGACGATCATCATGCCGAGTGGGTTAACACCGTTACGTTCAGCCATGACCTCACGGAGAAGCTGGGCGGCTACGTCGAGTTCGCGTCCGTTCACAGTGCTGAACATGGCGCCCGCTGGGTCGCACAAGCTGACTTCGGCCTGACCTACGCCGTGAGCGGCGACATCCAGCTCGATGGCGGCTGCAATGTTGGGCTGACCCAATCCGCGCCCGACGTGCAGCCGTTTGTCGGCATCTCCCTGCGCTACTAAGTAACGCAAGCGACGACTCCCTTTATGAATGATCTGACCACATCCACCACCCACTCCGACGTCGGCTGGCGGCACAAGAGAACCGGCGAAAGCCTGCCGGAAGCACATCGCTCCATTGCGGTGCCGACGGGTGCTTCCTTTTGGCGGAAGTGCCTCGCGTTCGCCGGCCCCGGATTTCTTGTCGCCGTCGGTTACATGGATCCGGGCAACTGGGCCACGGACCTCGCGGGCGGAGCCAAGTTCGGCTACACGCTGCTGTCGGTCATCATGATCTCGAATCTGATGGCCATCCTGCTCCAGCACTTGTGCATCAAGCTCGGCGTCGTCACGGAGCGCGACCTCGCCCAAGCGTGCCGCGATCACTACTCCAAGCCGACGGTCTGGTTCCTGTGGATTTTGTGTGAGCTGGCGATCGCGGCGTGTGATCTCGCCGAGGTGATTGGCTCGGCCATCGCGCTGCAACTTCTCTTCGGCATTCCGCTGGTGTGGGGCTGTCTGATCACGGCTGGCGACGTCATGATTGTCCTGCTGCTTCAGCATCGGGGCTTCCGCTACATCGAGGCTGTCGTGATCACGTTAATCGCGACAATCGGCGCCTGTTTTGCCGTCGAGTTGGTGCTGGCAAAACCGGCAGTCGGGGCGGTGCTCGCCGGCTTCGTGCCGGCATCCGAAATCCTGCGTAACAAGGAAATGCTCTACGTGGCCATCGGCATCCTCGGCGCCACCGTGATGCCGCACAACCTCTACCTGCACTCGTCGATCGTGCAGACGCGCAAATACGAGCAGACCACCCGGGGCAAGCGCGAGGCGATCAAGTTTGCCACCATCGACTCGACTGTCGCGCTGATGTTCGCGCTGTTCATTAACGGCGCGATCCTCGTGCTGGCGGCGGCGGCTTTTTCCCAGAGCGGACATCAGGAAGTCGCCGCGATCCAGGACGCGTATCATCTGCTCGATGGTTTGATGGGCGTCACGTTTGCGAGCGTGTTGTTTGCCGTCGCCCTGCTCGCGTCGGGACAGAACTCAACGCTCACCGGAACGTTGGCCGGACAGATCGTCATGGAAGGTTTCCTTAATATTCGGATGCGGCCTTGGCTCCGCCGGTTGATCACCCGGGCGATCGCGATCATTCCGGCCATCGTCGTCATCGGCCTGTTCGGAGAGGACAAATCCACCGAGCTTCTTATCGCGAGCCAGGTATGCCTCAGCCTTCAGCTCGGCTTCGCCTGCTGGCCGTTGATGCGGTTCACGAGCGAGAAAGCCAAGATGGGAGAGTTCGTCAATTCGTGGTGGATCAAGCTGCTCGGCTGGGGCGTCACGCTGGTGATCATCGCCCTTAACGTGAAGCTGCTGCTCGATATCGCCGGCATCACGGGCACCTGATATCGTTACCCGAATAACTCCTGCGCACCGTTATCTGTCTTGGTTCAATACCTCACCGCCCCAACCTATGTATAAGAAAATCCTCGTCGCACTGGAAAACAGCCGGGCCGACGACACCCTGGTGCCTCATATCATGGAACTCGCGCAGCGGCTCAATTCGGAGCTGCTGCTGATCCACGTCGCTGATGGCTTCGTCGCGCAAAACTTCGACAAGCTTAAGCTCGCCGAGTCGGACGAAATGAAGACGGACCGGGCTTACCTCGACCAAGTGGCGGAACGGTTTCGCTCGGGCGGGCTCCAGGTTTCCACGGAACTCGCACTCGGCAGTCCTCCGGCGGAGATCTTAAAGGCCGCAACCGCCCGCCACTGCGATCTCATCGCGATGACCTCGCATGGCCACAAGTTGATCGGTGATATTTTCCTCGGTAGCACGATCGAGAAAGTGCGCCACAACACCACCGTGCCCATCCTCGTGTTGCGCGCCGGCGGCATGACCTGACCGGCGCCCGTCCGCGTGGTGCGCGTGACTTCACGACCACCACGCGGCGTAGTTCCCCCTTGCGGCCGAGTATGCGGGCTGAACACACTCCGCGCCGATGTCGCAGTCGTTTGCCCGTATCGTGTTTGGACTCACGGCGGTTTTCTTCGCCGCGTTTTTCGTCTGGCCGATTTTTCAGATCCTTAAAGGCGGTTTCATCGATGCGGACGGGCACGCCACACTGGACTATGTCCGCGCGCTTCTTGCAGACCCGATTTACCGTGGCGGCATCGGAAACTCGTTCCTGCTAGCGTGCGCGACCACCACGATCACGTTCCTGATCGCGCTCCCCCTCGCCTTCATCAGCGACCGGTTTCTGTTTCCCGGAAAAGGAATGCTCAGCTCCATCGTGCTGATTCCGATGATCCTTCCCCCGTTCGTCGGCGCGATCGGGATCAAACAGATTTTCGGCCAATACGGCGCGCTTAACGCCTTCCTCATCGAGCTCGGCGTGCGGCCCTCGGGCTGGACCTACGACTGGTTCGCCACGAGTCCGTTCTGGGGCATTGCACTCGTCAACGCCCTCTCGCTCTACCCCATCGTCTATCTCAACACCACGGCCGCGCTCGCCAACGTCGATCCAGCCATGGAAGAGGCCGCGCAAAACCTCGGCTGCACCGGCTTTCGTCGGTTCTTCAAAATCACATTGCCGCTAATCAAAAGCGGTCTCTTCGCCGGAGGGACCATCATCTTCATCTGGGCGTTCACCGAACTCGGCGTGCCGCTCATTTTTGATTATCCCCGCGTGATCGCGGTGCAGATTTTTTACGGGCTCAAGGACATCGGCGGTAACCCCGCGCCTTACGCGCTGGTTGCCATCATGCTCTTCAGCACGGTGCTGCTCTACGCCATCGGCAAGGGACTTTTCGGACGCCAAAGCTACGCAATGATGGCAAAGGCCACGAGCTCGGGAGGCCCGCGTTTGCTTTCGCCTGCCCGCGCCTGGCTTTGCACTGCGGCCTTCGCGGGAGTGACGTTTTTCGCCGTGCTTCCGCACATCGGCGTCGTGCTCGTGGCATTCTCCAGCGACTGGTATGCGAGCGTGCTTCCGCAGCACTTCACCTTGGAGAACTTTCAACTCGCCCTCGGTAACAACCTTACCGTCCCGGCCATCGCGAACTCCCTCAAATTCGCCAGCGTTTCGACCGTGATCGATGTGTTCCTTGGAATTGCCATCGCCTACGTGGTCGTGCGCTCGAAGATTCCTGGCCGTCAGGTGCTCGATTTTCTCGCGATGTTGCCGCTGGCCGTTCCCGGTCTCGTCTTGGCGTTCGGTTACCTGGCGATGAGTCAGGAAGGGAAATTCTTCGCTTTCATCAACCCCGTCCGCGACCCCACGATTCTGCTTATCATCGCCTACTCTGTGCGCCGCCTGCCGTATGTGGTTCGCTCCGCCGCCGCCGGGTTTCAGCAGACCAGCGAAACCCTCGAAGAGGCTGCGCAGAACCTCGGGTGCCCGCCCCTCAAAGCGACGTTTAAGATCACGCTTCCCCTCATCGCCGCCAACCTCATCGCGGGTGCGCTGCTCGCGTTTTCCTTCGCCATGTTAGAGGTGAGCGACTCCCTCGTGCTCGCACAAAAACAGGCGTTTTATCCGATCACGAAGGCGATTCTCGAACTCTTCCAACTGCTGGGCGACGGCAAGTTCATCGCCAGCGCGCTCGGCGTATGGGCGATGGTTTTCCTCGGCGTAGCCATCGTAGGCATGAGCTTACTGCTCGGCAAAAAGCTTGGCGCCATCTTCCGCGTTTGACCCGCCCGCTCCGTTCGTCGGCACTGGGTTCGCCTTAGACTGGCCACCGTTAACATCCATGATCCCCCTCATTTTTGTCTCCCTGCTTTGGGCATTCTCTTTCGGCCTTATTAAGGGCCGACTCGTGGGGCTGGACCCCGTAGCCATCAGCGTGCTGCGCCTTGGTTTTGCGGCGGTTGTCTTCCTTCCGTTTCTGCGCCCACGGGCGTTGCCGCGACGCGACGTGATCGCGCTCACAGTCATCGGAGCGGTCCAGTTCGGGGTCATGTATATGCTCTATACGGCCGCTTACGTGCACCTCAAAGCGCATGAAGTCGCGCTGGCCACGATTCTCACGCCTGTTTACGTGGCGCTGCTCGATGCCGCCGTGGAAAATCGCACACGTTGGCGGCACATAATCGCCGCCTCGCTGGCGGTCGCCGGTGCCGGAGTGCTCATGTGGCAAAACCGCACCAGCGATACGATCGTCACGGGGTTTCTCCTGGTGCAGGGCTCCAATCTTTGCTTCGCCGCCGGGCAGGTGGCTTACAGACATCTGCGCCCCACCCTGCCGAAAGACGTGAGTGATATGCGTGTTTTTTTCTGGCCCTGTTTCGGCGCGTTTTCAGTCGCTGTGATCAGCTCGTTGCTACTGACCGATTGGCGTGCGTTTCAGCCGACTTCGCTGCAATGGGGTGTGCTGGTTTACCTAGGTGCACTGGCTTCGGGCCTTGGTTTTTTCCTCTGGAATTATGGCTCGACGCGGGTGAACACCGGAACGCTCGCGGTGTTCAACAATGCCAAGGTCCCGCTCGCCGTGGTCTGCTCGATGATCTTCTTCCATGAATCCCCGGCTAGCATGCCCCGATTGCTCGTGAGCCTCGGCTTGTTGGTCGTCGCGGTGCTGGTGGCCGAATGGAAACAAGAACAGGCGGTCACAAAAAAGGCGGCCCAGTAAAAGGGCCGCCTCGGATTTGGTTGGAGCGCGCACAGGGGATGGAGACTCCCCCATGCTCCGCATCCACGATCAGCTCGAATAAAACGCGTTGATCTTGTCGGCGACGTCGCGGAACCCGATGTCCTCGCTGTAAATGATCTTATATTCGGTGATGGCCTCGTCCTTTTTGTTCATGCCTTCGTAGCATTCGGCCAATTGGTAGATCACGTCTTTCTTGAGCTCATCCATCGTGGGAAGCTCGCTCTTCGCGGTCTGGAACTGGGCGATCGCAAGGTCGAACATTTTGCGGGCCTTGAGAGCCTTGCCCATGCCGGCGAGCGCCTGAATGCGCACCTTGGGGTTCTTCTGAGCCTGTTGGTAATTCGCGATGGCGTTCTGGTGATCGCCGGCCTCGTAATAGAGGTTCGCGAGCGTGAACCGAGCCGCATAATCGTTCGGGTAGCGTTCGGCGTAATCCTTGGCCTCGGCGAGCTGCGTGTGCGCGAACTCACGCTTAGCGGTGGCGAGGGCCGCAATAAACTCGGCGTTATCCGGGGACAGGGAAACCTGCGTCTCGAGTTCCTTGATACGCTTTTCGAGAATTGCAGTCTTCAGTTCGCTCTCTTGCTTGCCGAGCGTGGTGTCGGCAGCGCCGGAAGGCAGCGCACGCGCCTTGCGCACGTAGTCGAGCGCCTCGTCCAGCTTGTTGAGCTTTTTGTAGCCGTCGACGATGCTGCGATAGTGGTTCAAGCTGTCTGGCTGCGTCTTCAGGCGCTCCAACGCTTCGTCGAGGAGCTTCTGAGTCATCTCCTCGGAGGTGACGATCTTCGAGGCCTGTTCCAACATGGTGGCCTGGGCCTCATCCTTGAGCTTGTCACGGAAGGATCCCTTGTCATCCCAATTGCCCTTGTCGGTGGTTTGGGCAATCGCGGCTTTGCGCATCAGGGCCAGTGCATCGCCGTCCTGCGGCTTCAACTTGAGTAATTCGTCGGCAGCACGGAGTGCGTCCTTCGGGCGCTTCGCAATGAGGCAGGCTTCGCCAAAGTTCAAAAGGGCCTCGCGATCTGTGGGATTCAACTCGTGAATCGCTTCCCACGCGAAGGCGACGGTGTCCGGCATATCGAGGCCTTGGGCAGCCTCGGCCAGCATCTTGAGCGCGTGTAAGCTGGTGGGGTCGGATGCGAGCATCTTCTCCGCAGTTTCCAGCGTCTTCGACGGATCTTTTTTTCCGCCGCCAAACAGAAAGCCGGCTTGGGTGACGGACCCAAATGCCTTCGCAAAAAGTTTATTTTTCGTGCCGAGCTGGCGAAGCTGCGCCACGCGTTGCAAACGGCGCACCGGCAAGCAACCGGGCGCGGTTTTCAACACCTGAGCGGTTACATCCAGAACGTAGTCGAGGTTGCCACGCTGAAGCGCGATTTGGGAATTCTCGATCTGCTTCTGAACACGGGGATCTAACGAGGAAACGGGGATTTCTGGCATAGGGGAGGTGATGAAAGAATTCACGCCGACATCATGGGTCAACGCTAGATTCCCGTTCAAACAACCTTCAAATCAACACCGGCGGCCTGCACCAGCCGTTCGAGGCCGCCCCGGGTCACCTCATCGGAAAAACCCTCAACCAATAACCGGAGTTTTGCCTCTGTGCCGGAAAAGCGCACCAGCACGCGCCCCTGTGAGCCCAATTCGCTCTCAAGCTCGGAAATCGCCTGGGTAAGTGCCGGGCAGTCGCGCAGATCTCGTTTCTCCTGAACCTTCAAGTTGCGGGTCGCTTGAGGGAATTTACGCAGCGCCTTCCGCAATTCGGAAAGCGCTTGTCCGCCCGCGAGCATCACTTCGATCACTTTCAGGGCGGCCACGAGTCCGTCCCCCGTCGCTGATGTATCCGCACAAATGATATGTCCGCTCGATTCACCACCCAGGGTTGCTCCGGTGGCGAGCATGCGTTCGATGACATAACGATCACCGACAGCGGTGCGTTCGACGCGTCCGCCGGCGGCGTTGATGGCGGCATCGACGCCAAGATTGCTTTGCACCGTCACCACCAAGGTGGACGCGGCCAGCTTGCCTTGTTTCAGCGCGTGCAGAGCGAGCAGCGTCAGCACTTCGTCGCCGTCCAGCACAGAGCCGGTTTCATCGCACAAGATGCAGCGGTCGCCGTCACCATCGTGGGCGATGCCCAGCCGCGCTCCGGTTGCTCGGACTTTATCTGCTAGTTTCTCGGGGTGTTCGCTGCCCACGCCGGAGTTAATATTGAGCCCGTCGGGAGCATTGCCGATCCCGATCACCTCGGCCCCGAGGGCGCGCAGCACCGCCGGGCTGGTCGCTGCCGTCGCCCCGTTCGCCGTGTCCAAAACGATGCGCCAACCCGCCAGCGACTGCGCGGGCAATAGTCCACTTGCGGCGGAGATGTAGTCAGCAACGCCGGCCGACTCGGGTAATGCCGCGAGCGGCGCGAGCGGTTCGGCAGGGAGCAAGGACTCGATGCGAGCCTCGTCTTCATCGGTGAGCTTAATGCCTGTGCTGGCGAAAAACTTAATGCCGTTGTCGGCGGCTGGATTGTGCGAAGCGGTGATGACCACGCCCAGCGTGGCATTGGACAGACGCACTGCACGGGCGACTGCGGGCGTGGGGAGGACGCCGAGGGACACGGGCTCCATCCCGGCGGCGGCGAGACCCGCTGCGACCGCACGCATAAGTGCGTCGCCCGAGGCACGCGTGTCGCGGCCAATGAGCACTCGGCCCCGGCCGCCAGCCCAACGTCCCGTCGCTTCGCCCAATCGCGCGGCAAAGGCCTCGTTCACCACTGGGCCACCATAGGGACCACGCACACCATCAGTGCCAAAATAGATACGCTTCATTTTTTGAAAAACTCTTCGGTTGCCTTGATCTTGGCCGCGACCGCTCCACCCAGCAGAAGATCCCGTGCCTGCTCGACACCCTCGGTGATCGAAGCGGTGCGGCCGGTGATCCAGAGCGCGGTGGCCGTATTGAGGATGATCGTGTCCACGAGGCCGGGCAGCCCACGACCCGCGAGCAAGGCTTTTACGATCTCGCGATTAGTTGTCAGATCGCCGCCTTCAAGATCGGAAAATGGGGAAACCCGGAAACCGTGATCGGCCGCGTTCCAGACGCCGTCAACATTGCCAAGTCGGCCGATGCCGCGCACCCGGTTGGACGTGGCAGTGGTGAGTTCGTCGATTCCCTTCCCTGGCGCTATAATTCCGTGGGCGGCCAGACCTGACTCGGTCCCGAGCAGGTCGAGCACGTCGGCAAGCTTACCTACCCAGCTTTCGGAGAATACCCCCAGTAGGATATGAGCGGGCCGTCCCGGATTGATGAGCGGACCGAGGATATTGAAAACCGACCGGCGGCCTTGGGCCGCAAGTTGCCGGCGTGCTGAGGAGATGTGCTTGAATGCCGGCTGGTAAGCGGGAGCGAAAAAGAACGCGAAGCCCAGCTGGTCGAGCGCGCCGCGCACCTTTTCCGGGGACGCCTCCAGATCAACCCCGAGCGCGGCGAGCAGATCGGCGCTGCCGCATTTCGAGGTGATGCCGCGGTTGCCGTGTTTCATCACGGTCACTCCGGCGCTGGCCAGCGTGAGCACGACCATGCTGGATATATTGAAGCCGCCCGCCATGTCGCCGCCTGTTCCCACGATGTCGATCGCGCCGGCGGACCAGCGCCCGACACCGGGATCAATTGCACGCGCCCGGAATGATCGCGCAAAGGCCGCGATTTCTGCGGCGGTTTCGCCCTTGTCTCCCAACGCGGTTAAAAACGCCACCTTCTCTTCATCGCGCACCTCGGGTGAGGCCAGTGAGCTGGCGGCAGCCTCGACCTCGGGCGCCGTTAGTTCCAGTGATGCCCGTAGTTTGGGGATGAGTTCGATGAGGTCCGGCATGGGTTCCCCATGAATCTAAAAACCTCCATGCGAGGGAAGCATAAACTCGACAGCCCCCGCCGGCTGTGGGAGCAAACGCATGTGCGTCGCCTATTTTTCGTCCTCGGCCTTAGCCTCGTATCAAACCTGTCCGTCTTTGCCCAATCTGAGGCTGACGTGTCCGGGAAACCCATCGCCGAGCTCAGCACCCGCGATGCGGTCGTTCTCGGCTTGGTGGAAGGCGTGACAGAGTTCCTGCCGATTTCATCAACCGGGCACCTGATCATCGCCACCCACGCGCTTGATCTCGAAAGCGAGGTGCCGCTGCACAACGCCGATGGCGAGCCCCTGTGGTATAAAAAACCTTCCGCCAAATATCCCGAAGGCGTTCCGCTCACGATCAAACTCGCGGCAGACACCTACACCGTCGTTATTCAGGCCGGTGCGATCGCGGCAGTTGTATTAATTTTCTGGGGTCGCCTCGTCGGCATTCTTCAAGGTCTTATGGGCCGGAACAACGCCGGGCTGCGACTCTTGCGCAATATCGTCATCGCATGCATCCCCGCCGTCGTGCTTGGCCTCACCCTCGGGCACCTGATTGATACTTATCTTTTCTCTATTCAGGCAGTCATCGTTGCACTCATCAGCGGCGCAGTGCTCATGACGGCAGCAGAGCGCTGGCGCAAACAGCAGCCCGTGACCAGTGCATCCCGCATGGACCTCGCTGATCTGACCGCATGGCAATCGCTCGGCATCGGCCTGATGCAGTGTCTTGCGCTCTGGCCAGGCATGAGCCGCTCAATGGTCACGATGGTCGGAGGTTATTTTTCAGGGCTGTCCCCGGCCCGCTCCGCGGAGTTCAGCTTTCTCGTCGGCCTGCCCATTCTCACGGGTGCGGCTCTGCTCAAAAGCTACAAGGCCGGCGCGGCCATGATCGAAGTCTTTGGAACGCCGTCACTGGTTTTGGGGAGCTTGGTCGCTGCGGTTGCCGCCGCGATTTCAGTTAAATTTCTCGTGAACTATCTCTCGCGCCACGGCCTCGGCGTGTTTGCGATTTACCGGCTTGCCCTCGCTACGGTGCTCATTGGCTGGTTCCTATTGGACTGATTTCACATCTATCACACTCTCCGCGGTGATAGCACTTGACGGCGGAAAGCGCGGCCCTCTACGTTGATCCTTTACCACTCATAACAGACCTGTTCACACGAACGTCACTCACCCTTTAATCCACACCGACCATGGCTAATCCGAAACGCAAGCAGTCCAAACGCCGTAGCGCCAACCGCCGCGCAGCCAACGCCTTCATCGCTCCTGAGATCGCGAAGGATCCGACCGATGGCACCGCCTTCCGTCCGCATCACGTGAATCCCACCAACGGCACCTACCGCGGTCGCCAAGTGGTTAACGTCGAGGTCTAATCCTCGCCGACACCCCATCGCGTTGAACTAACCATCCCCCGAGATGGTCTCCTCTTCCGGCTTAACCGGGCGTATTGCGGTTGACGCGATGGGAGGCGATTTAGGCCCGCCCGAAGTGGTCGCGGCCGTTGAACTCGCCTTGTCTGAATTCACTGGGCTTAACCCCATTACCCTCGTGGGTAATGAGGCTGTGCTCAAGCCGCTGATTACGCGGCATGGCCTCGACGGGCACCCCTCGTTGAGGCTTTTTCATGCCTCCGAAGTCATCACCATGGATGACAAGCCCCTTCCCTCGCTGAAGCGAAAGAAGGACGCCTCCATGTTCCGCGCCATTGAATTGGTGAAATCGGGCGAGGCTTCGGCAGTCGTAAGTTGTGGCAACACCGGTGCACTCATGGCCGGTGGAACCATCAAACTCCGCACACTTGAAGGAATCGACCGACCTGCGCTCGCAGCGATCATTCCCCGCGAGAACGGCCACTTCATTCTTATCGACGCCGGCGCCAATCCCGAGGCCGAAGCCGAACATCTCGTCCACAATGCGCTCCTCGGCACTCACTATGCCCGGGTCGTTTTGGGCGTAGCCAATCCGCGTGTAGGCCTGCTCACCATTGGGACTGAAGAGGGCAAAGGCAACGCGCTCATCAGCGCGACCAACGAGCACCTTAAAAGCCTCGGTGGCCTGATTAACTACGTCGGCCCCACTGAAGGTTTCCAAGTTTTCACGGATCATTGCGATGTGGCTGTTTGCGACGGCTTCGTTGGCAACCTCCTCCTCAAGAGCTGGGAATCGCTCGCTCATTTTTTCTCCGATACACTTAAGTCGGAACTCAAGGCCAACCCGCTCCGTATGAGCGGCGCCGTGCTTTCCCGCGGCGCATTTAAAGCCCTTAAGAAGCGCATGAACCCCGAGGTTTACGGCGGCGCTCCGCTGCTCGGCCTTCGCGGGAATGTGCTCAAAGCCCACGGCTCGAGCAGTCGCCACGCGATTAAGAACGCAATTCGTGCAGCCAGCAAAATTATCAATGCGGACATGCTTCAGCTCATCGAAGCCGATGCTGCCCGCGCCAACACGTTGATCAGGCCGCCGCAAGGTTCCGCCGCCTCTGTGTTGGAGGCGCCTGCCACTTAAGATCATTCGCGCATGGTATCATGCGCGATTTTTTTGACCTGACCACCCATGGGTTCATCCGCCATCGCGATTCTTGGCACCGGCTCCTACGCCCCCGAGAAAATCCTCACCAACGCAGATCTGTCTAAGATCGTCGATACGTCCGACGAATGGATTTTTTCCCGCACGGGCATTCGTGAACGCCACATTGCCGGCGAGAACGAAACCACCTCTGAGATGGCCGCTGCCGCCGGTCGTGCCGCCCTTGCTGACGCCGGGCTCACTGCCGCCGATATCGATCTCATCATCGTAGCCACGATGACGCCCGACTTGCCCATGCCGGCCACCGCCTGCTTTGTGCAGCACCATCTCGGCGTGCCGTCCCACGCCGCGTGTTTTGACCTCAATGCCGCGTGCTCCGGTTTTCTTTATGCCCTTGATACCGCTTGGGCCATGCTCGGCTCCGGACGCTATCGCCACGCTCTCGTAATCGGTGCCGAAAAAGTTTCGTCCGTTCTCGATTGGACGGACCGGACTACCTGCGTGCTTTTTGGTGACGGTGCCGGTGCGGTCGTGCTTGGGCCGGCGCGTGGAACCGCACAGGTTGTGGGAGTTAAACTCTACGCCGAAGGCGCTCACTCCCGCCTTCTTTGCATCCCAAATGGCGGCAGCAACACACCGGTTCCTACGGCCGGCACGCTCCTCACTCCGCGCACCATCACGATGAAGGGCCGCGAGATTTTTAAGATCGCCGTGCGTGAGATGGAGGATGCCGCCCGCGATATCCTTGAGCAGCATCAGATATCCGCAGCCCAGATCGATTGCGTGATTCCGCATCAGGCCAATCTCCGCATCATCGAGGTAATTGCCCAGTATCTGGAGCTTCCGATGGAACGCTTCTTTGTGAACCTCGAGCGCTACGGGAATACGTCCGCCGCTTCCATTCCGATTGCCTTGGACGAAGCGCGCCGCTCCGGGCGCATCAAGGCGGGCGACACCACTCTGTTCGTTGCCTTCGGGGCGGGCTTGACCTATGGGTCCGCACTGGTTCGCTGGTAACTCTTTACGACATGCCCAATTCAATCGTTCGCGCCCTGTCCACCTTTGCCGTTCTCGGTCTCGCGCTGGCGATTCTCACCGGCTCCGCCCTTCGCGCTGATCTCGTCTGGACTCCGTCCACCGGATGGAAGTCCGAAGGTGGCGTGCTCTCGGGCATGATCGCGGAGGAAGGTCGCAATGCTCTCGACTCCATGAACAAGGCCCGCGCCGAAGAGGAGCACGGCAGCCACTCGTCCGCGATGTCGCGCTACGAAAGCGTAGCCAAGAAATACCCGAATTCGATTTACGCCCCCGAAGCCCTCTATCGCTCTGCCCGCATTCGCTTGGAGCGTCATCAATACTTCAAGGCCTTCGACTCATTCCAAGACGTCGTTTCGCGTTACCCCAACTCGCCCCATTTCAATGAAATCATCGGCGAGCAATACCGCATCGCCAACACGCTCCTCGAAGGCGGCCGCAACCGCTATTTCGGCATCATCCCCGGTTTTAAGAATCGCGCGAAGGGCATCACCTACTTCGAAAAAGTCATCGAGACCGCGCCTTATAGCGATTATGCCCCGCTCGCGTTGATGAACGTTGCCCGCGGTCACCAACAAATGGGTGAGCCCGAAGAAGCCATCGATGCCCTTGATCGCATGATCAACAACTACCAGCAGAGCCTCCTCGCCCCTGACGCCTATTATAAACTCGCTCAGACCCATGCCGCGCTCGTTCAGGGCCCCTACTACGACCAAGCCTCCACGCGCCAGGCGATCACTTACTTTGAAGATTTCCTGATCCAGTTCC
Source organism: uncultured Opitutaceae bacterium (assembly GCA_967755175.1). Lineage (GTDB taxonomy): Bacteria > Verrucomicrobiota > Verrucomicrobiia > Opitutales > Opitutaceae > Rariglobus. The sequence goes on from CBRAFO010000064.1 coordinate 17,356, forward strand.
CTGCTGATACCAACGTGCCGGCAGTCGACAAGGGCCTCGCCGATGCCCGCAAGGTTTTCGCCGAAAGCAAAATCAAGATCGGCGATTTCTATTTCTATAAACGCGACAACTACAAAGCCGCCCGCGTGTTTTACAACGAGGCAATTACCTCTTATCCCGACTCGACGTCCGCAGCTGACGCACGCAAGCGTCTGGCTGAAGTCGATGCTTCCGAGACCAAGGCCAAGACTCCCGATGCCCCCCGTCCCAAGCCCAAGGGTAAGAAATTCTGGCTGTTCTAATCGGTCATCATTCCGCCTGTCGTGCGGCCCCCTCTTTTCATGCGCGCTTACCTTTCCCTCTGCCTCACCGGACTCCTGCTGCTGACCGGTTGTTCGAACTACCACCTTGGCACCGGCGGCAAGCTCTCGTTCCACACGCTTTACGTCGCCCCGGTCGTGAATGAGAACAGCAACCTCCCGCAGGCCGTCGCCATTGTGAGCACGCAACTTCGTGAAGCCTTCCTTCACGACTCTCGTGTCATCCTCGTGAATACGCCCGAGGAGGCCGATGCCACACTGACCGTTCACCTCGTCAAATACGGCCGCCAGGCGCAGGCACGCCGGACCTCAGACACCGGCGTAGCCCGCAAATTCGACATCACTCTCGATGCCGAAGCCACCCTGCGAGACAACCACGACAACAAGCTCATTTTTGAGAAGCGCAAGGTGCGGGCTGTTCGCCAAATCTTCACGGATGAGCAAGCGGGCCCCGGAACTGGCCAACAGCTCCAGGCCGAATACCAAAACGTGCCGCTGCTCGCCGAGGAACTAGCGAAAAACATCCGCGGCGCCGCACTGGACGTGTGGTGATTCCGGGTGACGTTTCATTCCGGGATTAGATGCTGTTTGAGCACCAAGGGGCCGCGGCTTCGTGCGCCGAATCGTGCGCCCCTCAATGGTTCATTTTATCCGCGTGCTCACGCGATAAATTTTTTCTGGCCCGCTTCGAACGAATTCAGCTTTCCATCGCTCAGAGTTCACTCTGATTGTGATTTAATGAAGCACGCGTCCATTCTCGCCCCATCGATCCTCGCCGGTGACCACGCCTATCTCGCCGGCAGCGCACTGACTGTGGAGTCCATCGGAATCCCCTGGATTCACCTCGATATCATGGACGGGCATTTCGTGCCGAATCTGACCTTTGGGCCGCAGACCGTGGCCGCGTTACGCAAGGGATCGAAGCTCTTCTTTGACACTCATCTGATGCTCGATGAGCCACACCGCTACATCGAGGCCTTCGCCAAAGCCGGCGCTAATTTGATCAGTATTCACATCGAGCCCACCTACGATCACGCCGCCACGCTTGCCCGTATCCGCGAGCTCGGCTGCTTGAACGGCATCGTGCTTAATCCTGGCACTCCCGCCGAGGCGATCGAACCGTTTCTCGCGCAGGTCGACCTCGTGCTCGTGATGACCGTGCAGCCTGGCTTCGGCGGCCAGCCGTTCCGCCGCGATATGCTCCCGAAGCTCGCACAGATTGATCGCTGGCGTCAGGAGCGTGGCCTCACGTTCCGGCTCGAAGTTGACGGTGGCGTGGATCTCAAGACCGGCCCGGAATGCCGTGCCGCGGGCGCCGACACGTTTGTGGCCGGCACGTCCTTTTTCGGAGCGGCTGACAAAGCCTCCGTCGCCCTCGCGGTCGCTGCTTGGTAAATTTCCAGTGAGGCGGGCGACAGGGCTGTCTCAGTCGAGTGGCTCGTGCTCGCACGCAACGGAAGTGTGTCCCGCAGGACGGCCGTTCATGTATCTTCGCGTTCATCGCGCTTGATCTTAGTCGGTCGCACGCAACAGGCTGGCGACAGTCGCGTGCAATCCCCTGCCCGACTGTTGTCCCTCAGCCTAGCTCACATCTTCCATGCCGGACCTATCCAGCTTCTTACCCGACGGAATTGCGGGATCGCTCGCGACCTTCGCGCAGCTTTCCTGGGTTCTTCAAATTGCGCTGATCATCCACGTCTACCGGACGGGGCGCCCTTATTGGTGGATATGGATTTTGTTTATGGCCCCCTTCATCGGCGGGCTCGCGTATGTGCTCATCGAGCTCGTGCCCGGCTTTAGAAGCCCGCAGGGATTCCTTCATTCCCTAAAACCACAGAAGTGGAAAATCGCCGCGCTGCGGAAGGAACTCGATGAAAGTGAGACCGTCGAGAAGCGCATTCATTTGGCCGAGGCGTTATTCGACGCAGGAAAAGTCCAAGAGGCACACGACCTCGCGGTTGAGTGCCTGACGGGCGTCTTCAAAAACGATCCACGCACCTTGTTCGATGTGGCGCGTTTTAAACTGGCGCTAAATCAGCATCGTGAAGCCCTCGCATTGTTGGAGGCGGTCGACACGACGGCGAATCGTATGCTGGCGATCGCCGTGCAGGTCGCGAAAGGCGACGCCTTGCTCGGGTTGCAACGTCATGCCGACGCGGAGGCCGCGTATCTCAACGTCGCGGGTAAACACATCGGTGAAGCTCCCCGTGCAGGCCTCGCATCCGTTTACGAACACACGGGACGACAGGCCGAGGCCGTCGTTCTATGGAAGGACATTCGCTCTAAATTCAGAAAGGGAAACCCCGCGTGGCGCAGGGCCGAACGTAAATGGTATAAGCTCGCCACCTCGAAGTTAAAGACGGCCAACGCAGCTTGACGCAGCCCGCTCAGGCGCGGGGCTACGATGAGCACCTCGCGCCCTAGGCCTTTTCGCATCCGCGAAGTAGCCCACAAAAAAGCCACTCCTTAAACGAGGAGCGGCTTTTTCTTAAAGTGGTGGCAAAACTCGGAATCGAACCGAGGACACGCGCATTTTCAGTGCGCTGCTCTACCAACTGAGCTATTTTGCCGTAACAGAGGGGTCAGAGAAAAAGGGGCGTATGCATGGCGTCAATGGGAAACTCTAAACTTCGTCGGGATAAATTTTTGAAGCAGTGGATTTGGCGTGAATGAACCCACTTGTAGCCACCCACATCCTCTCCTTTACCTCACTCAAGGGACCCTCACTCGCTCACGCGCCAATCGACCAGTTCCAACTGGAGTAGCTTGCGGTCGTTGAAGTGATTCCACGCCAGCTCCACTGCGAAATCCAGCGGCACGCCGATGGGCGGCAAGCGGTGCGCCATCTTCCACGCCACGCCAAACAGGCGGCGTCCACGTGAGTCGTCGAAGCTGAAACGGAAATGCGCCTGTTTGAACACCTCAGGTCGTGAACGCAGCACCACGCCACGCACGCCGAAGATCGGCTCGGAGTTCCCCTGTCCGAACGGCTGCAACGACTCCAGTTCCTCCATCAGCGATTCGCGGATCTGGTCCGGTGTGAGCCAGGCTGAGATCGTCAGGATTGGCTCAATGAGATCGCTTCCCGCGGCCGTGCGCACCGCTTCGGCGAAGCGCGTGCGAAACACGTCGAGATGAGTCTTCACCAACGACACGCCCACCGCCATCGGATGCCCGCCCCAGCTGGTGAGCTGGTCACCGCAGGTGGCGAGCACCTCGACCAAGTTTACGCCGTTGACGC
>CBRAFO010000065.1:0-20800 GCA_967755175.1 uncultured Opitutaceae bacterium
GTGGGGCTCAGAACTTTAGCGTGATCTCATCGCCGGTGTAGCGGACCGTTTGACCGGCGGTGGCCGCAGCCTCGGCGATGCCCTGGGTTTGTCCGGAGCCGGCGAGGACGACGTGAAGTTGGCGTGCGTTCACCATGCCGGGGAATGTGCCTTTGCGTGCGCCGAGGGTGAACGTGCGTTTCGCGTCGCTCCAGGTGAGATCGACGGTGGCGCGCTGGCCCTTCTCGTAGTTGTAGGTCTCGTTGTCGTCTTCGTAGATCGTGAACTTGGCGTCGGCACCGGGATAGACGCGGATTTCGTAAGGTGCGTCGGGTTTTTCCGTGACGTAGTTCATGACGGGGCTCATCGGCACAATGGACCCAGCGCGCACATACAGGGGGAAGACGTCGAGCGGGCAGGGCTTGGCGACGGTCTGGCCGCCGGTGAAGCGTTCATTGGTCCAGAAGTCATACCAATCCGCGCCGGAGGGCAGGCGGGTTTCGACCGTGTTGTTCACGGCATTGGCAGAGTCGGCCATCTGGGGCGTTTTCCACGCGAGGCGCAGTCCGCGAGCACCGGTGCCGTTGTAGTAGTCGAGCTTTAGGGAAACCTTCTGGCCGGCTTTGAGTGACATCTTCACGCCCTTGTAACGGAGCGCATGAGTGCTCCAGTCATCGACGACCAGCTTGCCGTCGAGCCAGAGGCGCACGCCGTCATCGCCTTCGGCACCGATCTCGTAGTTGCCGTCCGCAGGTGCGGTGATCGTGCCCTGCCAGCGGCCGGAGAAGTTGTCGCAGTTCTTGAGCCCGGCGGGTGGCTCAGCCAAGGGAGCACCGGGCCAGGAGTAGTCCACCTTGGCGTCCACGGCGCGGCTGGCGGATTTCTCGAAGTTACGTCCGTCGAAGTATTCCACCGCGACGCCCGGCTTGCCGTCGGGCGTGGTCAGAACGGAGGCGGGGATGGTCGGGGGAGGCGGGGTGCCGATACGGTAGATCGCCTTGGTGACCGGATGAACCAAGAAGGCGGGGCCAAACATGTAGGCGTCGTCGATCTTGCGCAGGGCAAGGTCGTCGGGGAAGTCCATCGCGAGGCCGCGCATCATGGTGTAACCCTCGCTCGTGCTCATCCAGCCGAGGCCGTAAACATAGGGAACGAGACGGTAGCGGAGGTGGTTGGCGTCGAGGATGGATTTATAAACCTCGGGATCGTCTTTGAATGCGTAGGGCTCGCGTTCGATGTCCGTGCCGTGGATGCGGTAGATGGGATTGAAGGCGCCGAACTGATGCCAGCGGGCGAAGAGTTCGTGGTAGGCAGGGACCTCGGGGCCGTTTTTCCATTTTCCCGGGATGAAGAAGCCGCCGGTGTCCTGCGTCCAGTAGGGCAGGCCGGCCATGCTGACGTTCGTGCCGCCGGAGATCTGGTTGCGGAAAGTGTCCCAGCTGGCAGTGGTGTCGCCTGACCAAGGGAGCGCGGCATAACGCTGCTGGCCGGTCCAAGCTGAGCGGGTGAGCGTGAAGACGCGCTTGTTGCTGGTAGCGCGCTGGCCTTCGTAGGTGCCCTTGGTGGTTTCGAGGCTGTAGGGGTTGAGATAGCGGGTGAAGTCGCCCATGGCGTTTTTGCCCAGGCTCTTGATATCGGCTTCGACTTTGCGGGCATCATGGCAGGCCGAGTCCACCTCAACCTCGGTGCCGTCCATCCAAAGGGCGTCCACACCGACATCGAGCAGGCCCTTCTTGATGTGCTTAAAATAAATCGCACGGCCTTCGGCGCTGTAGGCGTCGTAGATGCGGGCTTTCTTCGAGATCCAGTGGAGCGGAGGGAAGCGCAGTCCCTTCGCGTCGAGTTCACGGGCCAGATCGGTATCGTTGCCGATCGAGGGCCAGATGGAGTTCATGAGCTTCACATGGAGCTCGTCGTGCAACGTGTGGGTGAGCGCGACCGGATTGGGGAAACGTTCCTTGTTCCAGATCATGCCGCTCCAATAGCCGTCCCATGAGCCGCCCCAAGTGCCTCCGCCCCAATATTGCCAATCCTGCACGATGTTATCGATCGGGATGCCTTCAGTGCGGAAGCGTTTCACGACGTTGATGAGTTCATCCTGCGTCTTGTAGCGCTCCTTGCTCATCCAGAGTCCGTAGGCGGATTTGGGGAACATCGGGGCGGCACCGGTGAGCTGGCGGTAGCCGGCGATCACGCCGTCCATCGTCTGCCCGGCGATAAGGTAATAATCCACGCCGGCGGGCGCGCTCTCAGCCCAGAACGAGGCGCCGTTGGCATCATCTTTGAAGACGCTCTTGGAATAGATGTCCCACATGATGCCGTAGCGCTTGGTCGAGACGAGCAGCGGCACGACGATGCCGATGTTGGTCTGGACCATGAGGACCTCCTGGCCGCGGTAGTCGGTGTAGCGCTGGTTGTATTGTCCGAGTCCGTAGAGTGATTCGCCGGGGGACAGGGTGAAGGTCTGCTTCACGTCATACGTGGGTGCGTCGGAGATCGTGACCTGCTTGATCTCAGCCGGGCGGTCGGCGCGTTCGCGGGTGATTTCGGTGCCGTCGGCGCGGAGGAAGGTGAGCGCGCCGGATTTCTTGTCGGCGACCACGCGCAGGCTGGCGGTGGAGATTTCCAGGCTCTCGGCCGAGTCCTTGAGCTTGAGCGGCACGGCCGGCGGCGTGAGCACGACAGTGAGGCTGGGCTGCGTCGTGTAACTCTGGCCGAGGTTGGTGTTCACGCGCACGATGTCCGGCCCGTAGAACAGGACGTTTTTCACCACTTCGCCGACGCGCACCTGGACGCCGTTTTGCAGCGGGGCGAAGGCGAAGGCACCCGGCTTGGCGGATGCGAGTTCGGTGGCGAGCTGGAGCTGGCCGGCGGTATTTGTCCCTGTTGGCAGGGCGGCGAAAAGCATGCCGGCCTGCAAGGCTATGGTGGTGGCGAATAGGTGGGCGGTCTTGAAATGCATAAACGAGCGAATGGGTCGGGGCATAAGGATCCTAATGGGATAAACGAAATAACACTACGGAACCCGCCAACTATTTTGGCGAATTTAGCGCAATCGTGGTGATGCCCGGGACGCTGCGCTCGGTGTGTGCACAAAAAAGCAGCGATTAATCGCTGCTTTTTGCGGGACCGGGACCCTTTTTGCGCCGAAGCAAAGCCGGGATATCAAGGCATAGGACCGCACCTCATCGGATGCTCAGCGGAGACGGGGCGGGCCGGCTTGAGTTCATTGCTTGCCGATCCAATCGACAAGATCTGTGTTGGAGCTCACGGCCTTCACGAGTTTCCCGTCTTGGAAAACTCGAACGACCCAGCCTAACGGCTTGGTTCCGTTAGCGGGTATTGGCTTCTTGGTTTTGGGGTCAACCGAGGGCGGGTTATAAACGAAGGGAGCGGAGGTCGCTGTGTATTCCGTGTCTTTTCCGGGAATCGCTTCTGCCTTTTTTTCGGTCTGGCTGTTAACGACCTTTTGGTTGGTCGTCACATCGGTTCCGACGAACGCGATTTTAAGGGTTACATTTCCATTACAGCTTCCCACTCGGTGCATCTTGATCGTGACGGCACGGACTTTGACGACGCTGGTAGAACCTTTGGCCACGACTTGAGGCACTCCTGATTGCTCCACCGTCATGGACAATTGGCTAGCTATCATCGGAGCCTTGTCAGGATCGGGTTGAATCATGTCGGCTGCTCGAGCCGGGAGAACGAGCGCGGTGATTATGATCCAGATGCGCAGGAGCGATGAGCGCGGGGGGTATTGGTTTTTCATTTTTCAGGGGAAGGGAATCCAAGCGGCGCGCATGAAGCGGGGCAGGTGGACACGGGAATGCTGCAAGGGGGAACGACTGGATGGGGCCAGTCCCGAGGGCGTCCAGGGAGGGGATTGGCCAAGATGCTGCTCTCTCGGTGTGCGGTTTCGAGCGAGGGGACAGATTAACGGTAAAGCAGGATGTCTTGCGGTGTGACGGTCAGACGCAGCGGTGTCGGAAGCCGGCGCTTTAGGGGGCGGGCCGTGGTCAGCACTTGGTGGTGACAGCGCCCGACCCTAACTGGATATGTGCGCGACAGAAGCCGCCCAGAGGTTCTACGGATAAGCAGGCCACACCCTTCCTGTGGCGGCTGGCCCTGTTTCCGTGAATCCATGATCACTCAAAGTCGGCACGTCTTCACTTCTTCCCCGAGACGTTTTTCCTGACACCGAGCAAACAGAGCTTCGATCCAGAGTGCCGGAGCCCGTCCAGTCCCTGCATTCCAAACTGATCTCTGGATCGGAGCTTTGGCTCGGCGGGCGGGCGGGCTTCTTCGCCTTCCTTGCCCCCATCAGCCACTACGCCCACTCCTATCGCCGTCGGGGCGGTTCCCGCGCCGGCTTGGCCAACCTCGCTGCCTACATGGAACGCTGTATGACTGCCGCGTAACCGCCGTCGGGGGCGAGGCGCAGGGTAAGCGTGCGGGCGTCACCCAAGTCGCGGGTCGTTTCGATCACGGTCTCGAGGCGGAGAGACGTTTTTCAATGGCGCGTCCGTCGTAACGGACTTCGACGGCGGTATCGGATGCATCGATACCTGTGCCCGCACCGGGGGCGACGAGGATGATACGGAAGGTGCGGGTTTTTAACATGCCGGGGAACTCGCCTTGGCGTGAGCCGATGGCGAGGGTGCGGGTGCGATCATTCCACGTGAACGGAATCGTGGCGTGCAGGCCCTTTTCATAACCATAGCCGTCGCCCTCGTCTTCGTAGAAAGTGAAGGTGCCGTCAGCGCCGGGATAGACGCGCAGCTCGATGGGGTCGGCAGGTTTTTCGTTGGTATATTGCACGCGCGGTCCCATCGGCACGATGCTGCCGGCCTTCACGAAGAGCGGGATCTGCGCAAGCGGCGCATCAGCCTGGATTGTCTGACCGCCGTCGGATCGTTTGCCGGTCCAGAAATCGACCCACGTTGCGCCTTTGGGCAGGTAAACCTCGCGGGTTTTCGCGGCATTGGCGATGGGGGTCGAGTTGGGGCCGAATTGCTGGGGCGTCAGCACCGGCGCGACCATGAAGGCATCGCCGACGAGGAACTGCGTCTTCAGGTCGTGCGTCTTTTCATCCTGCGGAAAGGCGAACGCCAGCGGACGCAGGAACGACGCGCCATGCAGCGAAACTTCGCCGGCCAGCGAATAAAAATAAGGGAGCAACTGGTAGCGCAGGTTGATCGAATCGATGATCGCGTCGTAAAACGGCGTGCCCGGCGCGCCAAAGCGCCACGGCTCGCGCGGCGTGTCGGTGCCGTGACTGCGGAACATCGGCAGGAAGGTGCCGACCTGGAGCCAGCGCGTGTAAAGCTCGCGATAGCCGGAGTCCTCGACGCCTTTGTCAAAGTCGCCGTTCCAAAACCACTGCTTCCCGCGCTTCACGAGAAACGCGCCGGTATCGAAGGTGACGTAGGGATTGCCCGACGCGCTGAAGCTCTGCAACGCGACCACCTGCTGAGTCAGCGTGCTCCATTTCGCCGGGATGTCGCCCGTCCAGAGCACCGAGCCGGTGCGCTGGCTGCCGGCGTAGCCGGAGCGGGTGAGGTTCAGCACGCGCCGATCTGGCGACGACTTGCGCGAGTTTTCGTAGATGCCGGTTGAATCTTCGAGCGCGTAGGCGTTGAGGAATTGCGGATCGATGATCTTGGCGAGGCCGGCGATATTTTTGCTATCCGCATCCGCCGAGCGCGTCGTGCCACCCCAGTCGGCCGTCTCTGGCTCGGTCGAGTCGCACCACCAGGCGTCGATCCCGTGCCGACCGAGAATCTGCCAGATGGAGTTCCAATAAACCTCGCGGGCCTTGGGATTGAACGCGTCGAAATAGGTCGTGCCGGCCAGCGTGTAGCCGCCCGCCGCCAGTGCTTTTCCGGCCGTGGATTTTGGACTGGGATTCGGCCAGATCGAAATCATCACGTGGGCGTTCTGGTCGTGAATCGCTTTCGTCAACGCGCTGATGTCGGGATAGAACTTCGGATCGGGATCGCCGCCCCACTGGCCACCGATCCAGTAGTTCCAGTCCTGCACGATGCCATCGAGCGGGATTTGGCGTTGGCGAAACTCCTTCACCGTGTTGATCAGCTCGGCTTGCGACTTGTAGCGCTCCTTGGACTGCACATAGCCGAAGGACCAACGGGGCAGCATCGTCGCCGCGCCGGTCAGTTGGCGGTAGCCCGCGATCGCACCATTCATACCCGGACCGGCGATGAAATAGTAGTCGAGGTCCTCGATCACATCGAAGTCCATGGAACCGCCCTGCGGCCCATCCTTGAAGGTCATCGCGGAATACGCGTCGAAGAGCAGGCCGTAACCGCGCGTCGAGACCAGCGACGGAATCACAATGCGCAGGTTGTGCTGGTAGAGCCGCTTCGTCTTGCCGCGCAGGTTCAGGTCGGACGTTTCATCGAAGCCGAGCCCGTAGAGCGCCTCGCCTTGGGCAAAGTGGAAATGGACCCCGACCTTCCAGGCATCGCGGTCCTTTTGCTGAATGTAGTGGTCGGCGACTTCGCGCTCTCCGTCCACGGTTTGCACCTTCCGCACCGAGGCGGGATCAGCGACGGACTTGATGACCTCGGTTCGTTCAAGCAAACGCGGCTGCGCGGAATCCTCGGAAAGGAGCAGCTGGCCATTTGAGTCGAGGTAGGACACCGCGCCGCTTGCCCGGTCCACGCGAACGGTGAGCTTCGCAGAACTCAACTCGACGAACGCGGAACCGGTGGCGTCTTTGACGGAAATTCGGCCGGGTTTCTCGTTCACGGGAACGCGCATGAGGCTGGGCGTCCGGGAGAAATCCGCGTTCCGCGTAGCGCGGATTCGCGCGATGCTGTCCGTGACAAATTCGACCTGGAGCTCGCCACCGCTCAGTTTGAACCGGGCACCCGTGGGTAACGGCTTTACCGCCTCAACAGAAGCGTGAAGCCCTGACGCGAACGCCAACACCATGAGAGTGCCCAAGACGCGGGTTTTGACGGCGGTCAGGGTTAGCTTGGTCGGCTTGTGCATAAAATAAAATATTGGCTGAGGGTGTGTCTGAGAAGAATTCGGGCCAGCGTGAGCGACCTTAACGCAGGCTGATCTCCAGTGTGCTCGCGCTCGCGGGTGGCAGGTTCACCCGAAACGCACTGCCTTCGATCGGTGACTCAAGGCTCTTCCATTGGCCGTGCCACTTGCCCTCCGCATCAATGGCGGAGTCGCCGAGCGTGACCCCGGTCGAGTCGGCGGCGAGGTCGTTGGCTGCGGCACGAAGATCGAGGGTGCGGACGCTCCCCACGGTGGAGCCAATCTCCACGCGGAAGGATTTTTCGCCGGCGGGATCGCGGTTCAGGAGCGTGAGGATCAGTTTGCCGTCGGCCTGTCGCGTCGCATACGCCGAGATGCGCTCGCTTCCTTCGCCGGTCACCTGCACGGGAAGATAACGACCGGTGCCGTGGAGCGAAAACAGCTTCATACCATAAGCGAGCGGTCGGACCTCGTAGCCGGTGGGCGCACTTACGAACGCGGCGTAGCGGCATGGCAGGTTGACTGAACCACCGGTGCGGTCGCCGGTGTGGAAGTTCATGCCGGCCGCGCCACGCGAGAGCCACCAATGTAAATAGTCAACGGCCCACAAGGCCGACGCGTAACGGTCGCTCGCGCCTTTCAGGCCGCTGAACCAGAAGCTGTTTGTTTCCGTCAAACGAAAGGTCAGCGGCGTGCCGGCCACTGCGGCTTGCATGCCTTTGAGGACTTTCTCGTAGGAGGAATAAGGCGGAGCGATCATCCGCATCCGTGCCTCGGCCGCGTCGAACGGGACGAGACTCTCCACTTGATTTGCATCCGTCAAGGCGACGAGCGGATTGCGGTAGGAACAACCGAACGAATAGAAGTGTTGAGTAATTTGGACGAGGTGGCCTTCAGCTGTGCCGAAATCACGCACGACCTTCTTGATCAGTTCCGGATCTGGATTCTGGTCGGAGCCGCAGAACGTCGCGTCCGGATATTCCCGCAGGATCGCATCGCGTATCGCGGCCCATTTCGTGCGGTAAACATCGTAATCCTTGTAGTAATACGGCTCGTTGCCGATCGCGAAGGAATCAAGCTGCTCGCGAAACTCCCGCTGAATCAACCGGGCATACGTGGCGGCCGACGCCGGGTCACCGTCCTCCAGGCGCACGGCGTAAATCACCTTCACCTTCGCCCGCCGTGCGAACTCGAACAGGGCGCGCACGTCCTCTAGCGCAGGCAGCGGCACTTTGGGATCGTCCACTGAATTGCCGCCGACACGGAGACTCTTCACGCCGAGGGTGCTGAAAAGTTCGAGGAGCGGACCGTTGTCCGGACGGAAGTAGTGAACCCCTTGCGCGTTCGGTTGCAGACGGCTGGTCTCGTAGCTCAACCCCAGTGCCTCCGAGGGAATCTCCACGCCCGGATGCGACCTGTCCACCGTCACGTTCACCGAGGTCCCGGACGGCGGGGATGAGGTATCCTGTGCCGAGCCGGAGAGACTGAGGCTGGGCAGGATCGCCAAAAGGCACATCAAGATAGAGAGTGGACGTGTATTCATGGCTTACGGCGTTTTCCGCGTGGCGAGCAGGGCGGTGGTGACGAGAAGGGCGAGGATGCGGATGGAGGCGAGGAGCGGGCGCATGGGCGGGGGAACTTGGGAAACCGGGGTAACCGAAGGCCAGACTGGTTCGAGGCGCGCGGGGATACTATCTCGAAGGTAGTTTCATTCATGTAACCGGTTACCCTTTACCTCAGATGATATCGGAGTAGCTCCTTCAATTATCGATGAATGATCCATCGTCATCCCCTTCGTCTTCGTCACAAAACCGGGTAGAAATCAGTGCTACCCTGCGTGATGTCGCCAGTCAGCTCGGGGTCTCCCATGTCACCGTCTGGCGTGCGTTGAAGGGGAGTCCGAAGGTCTCCGCAGCGCGTCGCAGGCAGATCGAGCAGGTGGCCGCCGAGATGGGATACCGACCGAATCCGGCGGCGGCGACTCTGGCGCAGTCCCGTGGCGCATCCGAGGGGAAGTCCATCCAAGCGGAACTGGGCTGGCTGAATTTCTGGCCGGAGCCGGGCCGGTTGCGGCAGCTCAAGGAATTCGACCTCTACTGGAAAGGAGCCGCTGCCTGCGCGGAAAAATTCGGCTACCGGCTGGAAGAGTTTCGCGCCAACGACCGGCTTTCGCTCGAGCGTATCGAGGCGATTCTCCATGCCCGCGGCATACGCGGACTCCTCGTTCCGCCCGGGCCGTTGCCGGCTGATTGGGGAGCCTTTAACTGGGATCGGTTTTCGTTGGTGCGCCTGGGCCGGCCAACCCTGGATTTTTTCGCCCATTGCGTGGCTGCCGACCAAATGACGAACACCCTCGTGGCTTTTGACGCCATCCGCGCCCGAGGTTATGAACGTATTGGTTTTGTGGGCGTCTCTTGCTGGGCGCGCTTCTTTGGCGCGGGCTACTATTGGGCGCAGGCGTCCGCACCGGCCGAGTCCTTGCAGCGGATTCCTCCGTTGCTGTTCGATGATCAGCCCGAGCCGCAGCCGGGTGCGAACGACCGCAGGTTTTTGGCTTGGCTGCAGGAAACCAAGCCCGACGCAATTCTGACGGAGGTCCCCGATCTGATGCAGCAGTTGAAACGCGCCGGCTACCGCGTGCCGAAAGACGTCGCGCTCGCGGTAACCAGTGTGCTGGACGGCAATGCCGACGCCGGAATTTACCAGAACCCGGAGGAGATCGGCCACGTCGGTGTGCTCCAGTTGATATCCCTCATCAACGACAGCGCCTTCGGAATTCCGCCGATTCGCCGAGAGGTTTTGATTCACGGCAAATGGGTGGAGGGGAAAAGCCTGCCACGGAAGACCCGATAAAGAGAATGGGTTCGACGGGCCCGTTTGCAGGTCAGGCTGGCGAAACGCATGGGCGGGGGCGCCGCCCATGCCACTTTTCGGATTACGGATTATTTAAGGGTGATCTTGAGGACGATGGCGGCATCGGACGCGGGCTTGGCGGAAGCCGGCGTGACGGTGAGCGCGTCGGCACCCAGGGACCACGCGATGGTTTCAGCGGCGCCGAGTTGTTCGACCTTGGCGATGGGGCGGTCGAGCAGGGCGGCGGTCTGGCCGAGGGATTTGAGGGTAACCGGACCGGCAGGCAGACCGAGGACGATGGCGTAGAGGGTCTGACCATCCTTCGAGGCAGTGTAGCGAACGTCCTCGGCGGTGAAGGCCTTGCCTTTGCCTTCATTGAAACCTTGGGCCGAGAGGGCGTTGCCGGCGCTCGCGGGGCCTTCGCCGAAGGTTTTCCAAGGGCGGGTGGCGAAGATGGCGTCTTTGTTTACGTCCATCCAGGCGGCGATGCCTTCAAGGATTTTTATCTCCTTGTCGTCGATGGAGCCGTTGCCGCGGACGGGGATGTTGAGAAGGAAGTTGCCGTTTTTGCTGACGACGTCGGCCAGCATGTGAATGACGGTCTTGGCGCTCTTGTAGCGGTTGTGGTCGTAAACGCCGCGATTGTAGTGCCAGTCGCCGATGCAGGTGTCGGTCTGCCAGGCGAAGGGCAGGATGGAGTTGGGGACGCCGCGCTCGATGTCCCAAACGAAGGCCTTGTGCTGATCCTCAGCGGGAACCTTGCCGAAGAGGACACCGGCACCGATGGCACCGGGTTTCTTGAGGTTGGTGTTGTAGAAGTGGGCGGCGATTTTGAGGCCGGCGTCGGAGACGGGCCAGAGCGGTAGGGCGGTGTCGTCGAAGTAGATAAGGTCGGGTTGATACTTGTTAATCAGATCGACCGTGCGGTTGTAGAATTTCTGGCAGTAGGCGAGGTCAGGCTGGCTGCTGCCGTTGGAGGCGTTCCAGTTCCACTCCAGTTTTTTTCCGGGCGTGTGATTTTGCGCGTAGAGATCCTGCGGATCGAGACCCTCCCACCACTGGCCCTTGCCGTCGGCCTTGGTGAGTTTTCCGTCGTAGGGGACACCGGTTTTGTCGCCCTTCTTGTCCGCGCCTTGGGCGGTTTCATACCAAGACCAAGCGTGCGCGGCGTGGACGCTGACGCCGAAGGGCAGTCCTTGGGCGCGGGCGGCTTTGGCCCAACCGCCGATGATGTCTTTCTTGGGGCCCACGGCGACGGAGTTCCAAGGCTGATACTTGGAGTCCCACATGTCCAAATTGTCGTGATGGTTGGCCATCGCGAAAAAGTATTGGGCACCGACGCGCTTATAGAGAGCGACGAGTTTCTCGGGCTCCCATTGCTCGGCCTTCCACGTGTGGATCACGTCCTTGAAACCAGAAATGGACGGGTGGCCGTAGGTGGTGAGATGGGATTTATACTGACCGGAACCTTCTTGATACATGCCTCGGGCATACCAGTCGCCCTGCTCGGGCTGGCATTGCGGGCCCCAGTGGGCCCAGATGCCGAACTTGCGGTCGCGGAACCACTCGGGGATCTCGTATTGGGCGAGGGATTGCCAGGTAGGCTCGAACTTGCCCGGAGCAATCGGCTCGGCCGCAGTGGAGACGATGGCCGCAGGTTTGAGGTCGCTGGAAAGTGAATCAGCGGCGGACAGGCTGGCGGCGGAGGCGAGCAGGAGGGAGACTGCGAGCAAGGGCCGGATGGCGGTGCGCGACACGAAGGCGCGGGAGGTTGGCAGTGAGGTAATCATAGCGGGTAAAGAAGGCCGACAGAGTAATCAAAAGCGACCGAGATAGCTATGGATGTCGCGACTAAACTTATGCAGAAAACACGCATGGCCTTGGCCCTATCCGTCCACAAACGCTGGCGTTCGGTTCCCGTCGCGACCGCTCCGCAGATCCTGACATGCGCCTATTGCGTGCTCAGCCAATGGGAGCACGGGAACCTCTCCGCCCCGTATTGGCGGTGGTATTGCAACGATAGCCCCGGCGCTTTTTTGATCATGAAGAATAAGCGCATCCCCATTGAGCCGGGGCGGGTGATCTTGATTCCGCCGCACACCGTCTTCGCCACTGATTGCGGCGGAACGGTCGGGCACCTCTATATGCATTTCACGCTTGGACTTGATCGCACCGTGATGCCTGGGCGGATTTTCAATCATGCGCCTACGGACGCCGAACAGGCGATGATCCGGCGATTGATACGCGCGATCAATACGCCCTCGGCGGAAAGTCCGTTGATGGTTTCGTTTCTTGCGCAAGCCGTGGTCAATCCAGCGCTGGCGGCGGTGCCTGCCGATTACTGGGATGGGCGTTTGCCCGACGAGCGTATGACCCAAGTGTTGCAGCGGCTGCGCGAGGGCGGTCCGGAACTGAGTAACACCGCGCTGGCTCGGGAAGCGGGCATGAACACCAACGCCTTCATCCGTAAATTCCGCCACGCGATCGGTCACACACCGCATCAATACCGGCTGCGGTTACGCATCGAGCAGGCGTGCGGTTGGCTGCGCATGGATACGTTAACGATGGATCAGATCGCGGATGCGGCGGGGTTCTGCGACCGGTTTCATTTCTCGCGGGTATTCAAACAGGTGATGGGCGTGAGCCCGGCGAAATTCCGCGACAAGATGGAACCGGTCGAGGGTTGAGACGCGCGTTCGATCTGGAGTGCGGTGAGTTCTCACCGCTTTCAACGGGCCGACTTGTCGGCCCGTCTCTTCCGTCGTAGATGCAAACGGCGAACCAGGGTTCGCCATTCAGAGCGGCGAGAGCTCGCCGCACTCCAGAATCGGGCCGAGGCATCACGATTTCGGAGCCACCACGAACGTGTTGATCGAGCCGGCCGGCAGCGTGACCTTGAGGGTGTCACCATCGGCGCGGCCGGCCACCGTGAGGATAACGTCCTGCGACTTCTTCGTGGAATTGCCGACCACGACTACGGTCGAACCGTCGGGGTTCACGAAGGCGATTTTGTCGCCCCAGGGGCCGGTGGTCAGCACGCGTTTCGCGCCGAGTTTCACATACTGGCTGAAGTGGCGCATCACGTAATACTCGCCGTTGTAGGTGACCTTGCCGGTGGTCTGGTCCACGGTGATGAGCGCGTTCTGGCGCCACTTCCACGTGCTCAGACCGGTTTCATCGAGCACCATGTTCCAGGCGAAGTAGCTCCCCGCGTTGTTCTCAAAGAAACGCTTCATCAGGTCGTAGAGTCGTTGCGCATCGGCCCAGCTGTTTTTGCCGCTGTTACACTCGGTCTCCGACTGCATGAGTTTCTTGTCGAGATACAGCTCCTTGGCGCTGCCGATGAGATTGCGGCTGTCGTATTGAAAGGAGACGCCGGTAATGAAGGCGTTGGCCTTCGGATCTTCCAGCACGGTGATCAGGCGGTCGTTGGCATTGTCGCCGCCATTGGGCGCGTCGCCGTTGAGCGTGCCGAGCCAGAGTTCAACGTGGGTCTTCCGGTCGCGCAGGGTCGGCCCGAGGTATTCGGCCACGAATTCGCGGAGCTGGGAGCCGGTCCAGAGGCAGGACGGATAAGCGCTGAGAATGTTCGGTTCGTTTTGGGTGAACACCGCGTAAATGTTGATGCCTTCTTTGCGGTAGGCATCGACCCAGTGGGCTAGATAAGTCGCGTAGCTTCGGAGGATGGCCGGCTCCCATTTGAGCGAGCCCTTGCTGTAACTGTTGTTGGTCTTCATCCACGCGGGCGGACTCCAGGCCGAGCCCCAGCATTGGAGCGTAGGCCGCACGGCCATCGCCGCTTTGACGAAGGGGATCAGTTGCTTTTGGTCGCGTGCGATGGAGAAGTCTCGCAGCTCCAAGTCGCCGGACGTGTCGTCGAGCGAATAGGCGTCGATGGCAAAGTCGCTCGCACCGATGGGCAGGCGCCCGCGGGTAAACGCACAGCCGTCGTCGGCGAACAACGATGACAGGACTTGGTCGCGGTCGGCCTTCGTTGCCTTGGCCAACGCCACCCAACCCAACTCGTTAAAGCACCCGCCAAAGCCGTCGATGGTCTGATAGGTTTTGCGGAGGGCGACCCTCACTTGTGGCGGGGTTTCCGGGCTGCCCGGCCCGATGGCGGGTGAGGGCATGGAATGCCAGGGTTGTTCACTGGTGCTGCTGATCCACGTGACCGCGGACGGGGCGGCGAAGGCGGTGGCTGCGAGGCTGGCCATGCACAGGGCGAGGGCGCGGAGGCCGCTGCGACGACGAACGTGGGTATTGAGAGAATGGTCGAGGAGGGAGGTCATGGGAAAGTGGCGGGTATCGGGGCGGGTAGCACGATTCGAGCGGTGTCGATGTCGGTGACGAAGCAAGGGCGTGCGTCGGGCTTGCTCGGAGTGGCGGTTACGCGGTCGAAGGTGATCTGTTCGGCATGGCGAATCCAGAAGCCGTAGGCGGGCACGGTGGCACCGAAGCTGAACGCGTCGGGGTAGGCGTCGATGAGCTCCGGGACGACGCGGGCCGCGTCTTTTTCAGTGCCGCCTCCGGAAGTGGTGAGCTGGATGTCGCGGAAGATCACATCACGGATGTCCGCTCCGGGGATGCCGCTGATGATCGAGCCGCGGCGCTGGTGGTCGCCTCCTTGCATGTGTTCCAAGATAACGTGCCGGATGGCGCCGGGTGCGGGTTTTGGCATGTCGGGTTTCACGCGACCTCGGTTGCCAAGGCGGAGGCAAAAGGGGGACTGCGTGTGGTCCATGCGGACGCCGGTGATGAGGATGTTTTCCAAGGTGCCGCCGTCCACGGATTGGAGCGAGATGCCGCTGATGGCGTCGCGGGACTTGTGAAGTGTCTGGATGGGCGCTCCGCCAATCATGACATTTCGGATGAGGATATTCCGGAAGTTACCTTGGGAGTCGGTGCCGAACTTGATCGCGTTGCACGGCGTGCGGAACTCGGAGTTTTCCACCAGCACGTTTTCGAGGGTGCGCAGTCCGGCGCCTTTGAAGCAGAGGCCGTCGTCCACCGAGATGGAAGAGCAGTCGCGGACGATGACGTTGCGGCAACCATCAATGTCGAACGCGTCGTTGTTCCAGTTAGAAAGACTGTTCACGCGGACGCCTTGGAGCATCAGGTTTTCGCAGTTCAGGTAGTTCTGCGTCCACGACGCGGGGTCCTTGAGAGTGATGCCGTCCACGACGATGGTGCGGCATTCCACCATGCGGATGAGGAAGGGGCGGTTGGGCATCGCGCCGATATCGTTTTTGCCGGGGAAGTTTTCCCGCGTGCCGCGGCCGTCAATGACACCCGCGCCGCGAATGCCGATCCGGTCGCAGGCCTCCGCATAGATGAGGGACTGGGTGAGTTTCATCCAGGTATCCATGACGGTTTGATGCGCGGGCACGCGGGGCGGGTAGTCGGCGAAATCGGTGCTGCCGAGGAGTCGGGCATCTTTGGCGATCTCCAGCATGACACCGTTTTTGAGATCAATCGTGCCCGTGACGTAGTCGCCTTTCTCCACCAACACGATGCCGCCACCCGCCGTGGAGCACGCGTCGATGGTCTTTTGAAGGGCGGCAGAGTTAACGGTTTTCCCGTCGCCCACCGCGCCGTAGTCGGCGACGCGAAAGACGCGATCCGGAATGGGCCACGGCTTCAGGGTGGTCGTGAGAGTGGCCGCCATGTGTTCTAGCGATGCGCGTAGCGGCGCCTCCCACTCCGGCGACTGCGCAAAGGCGACGGCGGGCAGCCAGCCGATGAACACAAACAGGAACCGAGAAAGGGACGGTCTCATTTCAGGAGCGCCGAAGAAATGGGAGACGCCTTGAGTGGCGGGAGGTCGAGGCCCTCGGTGGTTTGGACAACCTTCTTCATCGTGCCGTCGGAGTTGTAGTAGAGATAATCGATGCAGACGGAGCGGCGGTTGCCTCCGCCAGCGTTGGGGACCTGCATGGCGCCGTTGTGGTAAACGAAGTAGTCCACGCCTTTGAAGGTGATGATGCCTTGGTGGATGGTGGTGCTGTTGCCGGCGACTTCGGTGAGGAGGCCGCGAGAGGTCCACGGGCCGGTGATCTTCGTGGCGGTGGAGTAGGCCATTTTTTCGGGGAAGCCCACGGCGTAGGAGAGATAATAAAGGTCGCCGTGCTTATGAATCCACGGGGCTTCGGTGTAGTTTTTCACCTGGTCGTCGGGGATGACCTGAATCGGGCCGTCGAGCTCCGTCATGCTGGGCTTCAGCTTCGCGTAATAACATTTTTGGTTGCCCCAGAAGAGCCACGCCTGGCCGCGGTCCTCGATGAAGACGGTGGGGTCGATGTCGTCATAACTGATCTTGGTGGCTTTGGTCATGTCGTTGGTGACGAGCGCGGAGCCACGGGCGTCGGTGAACGGACCCGTGGGCGAGTTGGATACGGCAACGCCGATGGCCTTGCCGGGGTGCGTCTTGTCGTGCTGGACGGCGGCATACCAATAAAACTTCCCGTTGCGCTCGATGACCTGCGATGCCCAAGCGTCGCCAATCGCCCAAACAAAGTCTTTCGGCGCCAGCGGAGAGCCTTCGGCCTTCCATGTCTTCATGTCCTTCGTGGAGTAGCAGAGCCAGCGGTTCATCCGGTATCCATCGTGCTCGTTCTTGGCCTCGTCCTGACCGCAGTAGAGGTAAACGGTGTCGCCGACGATCAACGGCGCGGGATCGGCGGTGAAGGCGTCGGTGATGATGGGATTGGCGGCACGCAGGCCGAGCGGAAGCAGCGCGGCGACCAGAACCGACAAGAGACGGAGGCGCATGGGATTCAGGGTATGGTTTTTAGAAGTCCCTAAGTTTCCAATGCGCTTCCGCCAGCGTGAGCGGGATAGCTGCACCGTGCTTGGGGCCGTCAGAAGAGGGCTCAACGGGGATTGATGCGGATAACCGTCAGCGAGTTGGCCGGGGCTTCGTAGTCGAACGTCGGGGCGATGGTGATGGACGATGTCTGCGGTTGCAGGGCGCGCTCGTTCACCTCCAGCGCATTGGTGCCAGCCAAGACGGTCTTCACTGCGCTGGAGGGGAGATTTTTCGCACCGGTGAGTTCGATGTGCAGCGGCTTCGCGACGGTCGCGCCGTTCACGAGTTTGAGGATGAGATCGCCGGTCTGGCTGTCGCGCACCGAGGAGGCGGCGAAGGTGACGGGCGTGGCCGCATTGCCGACCGTGGTCGTCAGGTAGGTGTCGCCGCTGTTCACACTGAACAACTGCTGCACGTGGTAGTTGATCGTCGGGAGGACCTCGGTGTTGGTGAAATAGATGAGGTTGGGGCTCCAGTGGATGTGACCGTGTTTGGCCAGCAAGGGGGCGTAGGAGGCCAGTCGGACGACATCGGCGTTGCGTTCGAGGCTCGTGAGGTAGGCGGCTTCGGCGATCGCGGAGCGCAGGGTGCTGCGGCGCTTGTCGTCGTGGGCGGCCCATTCGCCGAGATAAACCTTCGACTTCGTGCGGTCGTAGGCGTCGTAGCGTTGGAGATTGTTCCAGAACCACTGGGGGGACTTGTAGCAGTGTTCGTCCACCACGGGGACGCGTAGCTCGTCGGCGATTTTCCAGCCATCGGTGTAGTCGCTGCCATCGGGATCTGGTCCGACGGTGCCGACGACGGTGATCTCGGGGTGCTTCGCCTTCACCGCTTCGTAGATCAGTTGAAACCGCTCTTTGAAGACGGGCGTGATGTGATCCTCGTTGCCTACGCCGAGATACTGGAGGTGAAACGGCTCGGGGTGGCCGGCGGCGGCACGCTGGGCACCCCACGTGGAGGTGACGGGGCCGTTGGCATATTCGATCAGGTCGAGCACGTCTTGGACGTAGGCGGGCATCTGGTCCATGGGCAGGCCGAGCTGGCCGATCCCCCATTTGTGGCTGACGCGTTGGTTTGAGTTTTGGCAGCACACACCAGCGGCGACGACGGGCAGCGGTTTGGCACCGATGTCTTCGCAGAACTGGAAATACTCGAAGTAGCCGAGGCCCACGCTTTGGTGATAACGCCAGATGTTCGATTGGCCTTTGCGCTGCTCGACGGGACCAATGGAGTCCTTCCAGCGATACATGTTGTCGAGGCCGTCGCCGTGGACGAGGCAACCTCCGGGGAAACGCATGAACTTCGGCTTCAGATCGGCGATGACTTGCGCGAGGTCGGCGCGAAGTCCGTTGGGGCGGTTGTGGAAAGTTTTCGCCGGGAAAAGGGAAACCATGTCGAGAGCGACCTTGCCCGGTCCGGTGGCGAGCACGATGAGACGGGCGTCGGCGTCAGTGGTCGAGGGCACGAGACTGGCGGATGCTTTTTTCCAGTCGGCGGACGGCGCAGGCAGGCGTGCTTCGGAGAGGAGCACTCCGGTCTTGGTTTCGAGGCGCACGGTAAGCGGGGCGGCCGAGCCGGCGAGCTGGCGGGCGAAGAGCGAGAGATTGTAGGTCTCACCGGCTTTTACCGCGATGCCATCGAAGCCTTCGTTTTGGAGGCCCACACCGGCGCTCGAACCTGAACCGGATTTGTCCACGGTGAGCACGGCGTAGCTGGGGTTGTGATCGTTGAGCGGCGCGGCGGTTTCGATGGCGACCGAGCCTTGGGCGCCGTCGCGTTGGACGAGTTGCCACGCCGTGAGGGAGTTCCAGCCATCGTGGTCGGCGGCGGAATAGTCGAAGGAGCGGTTCTGGATCAGCTCGGCGTAGAGTCCGCCGTCGGCGGCGTAGCTGAGGTCTTCAAAGAAGATGCCCACGAGGTCGGGGCTGATGGCCTTGCCGGGGGCGCCGGCTTGCACGGTCACGGTGGTCGTTTGAGCGTGGATCGTCGGTAGCGCGAGGCTGAGTAAGACGCCGGGAAGGACGGATTTGAGGGAGGGGATCATGGACGTTGCGAGAAGGATGACGGCGGGAGAGCGCGATGGGGATCATCGACCAAGGAATCCCTGAGGTAACATTAGGGGCGGAGCCGGGGGGAAGATGATGTAAGTGTTACGATGGTGCCGGCCCAGATTTAAACCGCGTTAATGTTAACGCGTGGGAAATCGGCTCCGCCCTCCCATGCGTGCCCTCGGTCGCAGTCGGCGAGCAACGATTCTGGAGGGGGGCTGGACGTATCGATTTCGGTGTAACCCGCTACAAACTATATGCCTGCACCGATAAGCTCCGTGCTTAAGCAAGCATTCGGGCGGCGCGTCTCAATGAGGTCGGAGGCCGCCTTTACGAGATAAGAGCCGGCTCATATGACGTATCGGCCGGCTCCTTTGACATAGGGGAGGGCTCCTATGTCATACCATCGGGCTCCTATGACATAGGGGAGGGCCGATATGTCATATAGGCCGGCCCCTTTGACATAGGAGCCCTCCTCTATGTCATATCAGCCCGCCGATACGTCATAGGAGAGGGCTCCAATGACATATCAGCCGGCGCTAAGAAGGTAAGAGGTGGCGGGAACCAGGCTTCACGAAGTCTGAGCGGGCCTTCCGAAGGTGCTAGTGAGCGCCGGCCGGGGCGACGACGCCTTCAGTGGTTTGCACTACGCGTCGGATCGTGCCGTCGGGGTTGTAGAAGAGTTCGTCCACGCAGACTGAGCGGCGGAAGCTGCCTCCGGTGTTTGGGTATTGGATGCCGCCGTTGTGGTAGAAGAAGTAAGAGTGGCCTTTGAAGTCGATGATGGCCTGGTGGATGGTGTTGCTGTTGAAGGCACCTTCACTGAGGAGGCCGCGGAATGTCCAAGGGCCGGTGATTTTCGTCGCCGTGGAGTAGGCCATTTTCTCGGGAAAGCCGAAGGCGTAGCTGAGGTAATAGAGGCCGTTGCGCTTATGAACCCAGGGTGCCTCCGTGTAGTTGCCGCCGACTTGGTTGTCGGGCACGACTTGGATCGGGCCGTCGAGCTCCGTCATACTGGGCTTCAGCTTCGCGTAGTAACACTTTTGGTTGCCCCAAAAGAGCCAAGCTTGGCCGTCGTCGTCGATCAGCACGGCCGGGTCGATGTCGTCCCAACCGATTTTCGTGGCCTTGGTCATGTCGTTGGTGATGAGCGCGGAGCCGCGGGCGTCTTTGAATGGGCCGATCGGGGAATCACCGACGGCGACACCGATGCATTTGCCTGGGATGGTAGCGTGGTTCATCGGCACATACCAAAAGAACTTCCCGTTGCGCTCGATGACGTGTCCGGCCCAAGCGTCGCCTTTGGCCCACGTAAAGTCGGCGGGGGAGAGCGGAGAGCCGTGGGCGGTCCAGTTGACCATGT
Organism: uncultured Opitutaceae bacterium; assembly: GCA_967755175.1. Lineage (GTDB taxonomy): Bacteria > Verrucomicrobiota > Verrucomicrobiia > Opitutales > Opitutaceae > Rariglobus. Next base: position 20,063 of record CBRAFO010000065.1, read on the forward strand.
CGGTCGAGGAATAGACCAGCCAACGGTTCATCACGTAGTGCGGGTTTTTCTCCGGCGACTCGTCCTGGCCGACGTAGAGGTAAACCGTGCCATCGTGCACAAACGCCGCGGGGTCGGCGGTGAAGACGTCGGAGATGATCGGGTTGGCGGCATGCAGCCAGGTGCCGGTCAAGGCGAGCGCAGCGGCGAGGATCGAAGTGAGTCGGGAGGGGCGGAAGTGCATGAAACGAAGAGGGGCTGGTTTACCGGGCTGCGCCAGGGCTCGGCTAGGGTTGCAGGCTGGAGGGGCGGCGAATCGGGCGGGTTACCCCATCGAAGATCGGGGATGCGGGTGCGCTCGCCGAGAGCCTGCTCAGGTTAACTATAACGTAGCGAGCGGGAGGCGGGGGTAAGACGGAGGACACTGAGAGCCCAAAGAGAGGACGGGACATTCCTGTCCGTCCTCCCTTCTTTTGGCTCAGGGTGTGTCTGGGAAAGTATTCGGCCCATCGCTGGCGCTCTACGAGTGAAGCGAGAAAAGACGCTGGGCCGGCGTTGTCCTCGGCGGCACGGGCCGCTGGCCCGCCTCCGCCTCGGCCGCCTTGGCCGAGCCACCCTTTCTCGCTCACGCTGGCCCGGATTTTTTCCCAGACACACCCTAGGGCGCGGCGAGGCCGGCTGTGTTCGAGTAGTCCGAGTAACCACCGGTGTTATAGGCGCGGACTCGGTAGCGGACGGCCGTCGGGGTGCTCAGGCCGG